>CANRGZ010000001.1 GCA_947630295.1 uncultured Lachnospiraceae bacterium
CTAACAGCTTAAGCAACAAGATGGGTAATTCCTTACTGGCTGTAAGGGGTATTAACCATAAATATATTGTAGTAGAACTGCTAAAACTGTTTGACGATAACGAATTTATTGATTGGCTGTTGACATTGATTTTTGACGGGTTCAAAATCGATGTTTCGTATATGTCTGACGACGAATACGCAACATGCATGGGGGATACGTTCAATAAATTGGAATACCGGTCAATCCCGAAAAACAAATTAACGGGCGAAAAGTTTATGGAAAAGTCCGTAAACATCGGAGACCAGTTATCACAGGTGATCGGGATTTATTACCCACATCGAATTGACACATATGTCAAGTATGTTCGAGGACAAAAGTTCTACGGAAGATATATGGATGATTGGTATATTATGAGTCCGGATAAAGCAGAGCTGCTTGATATTTTGGAGAATATTCGAATCATCGCAAAGGAATACGGAATCCACATTAATGAGAAGAAGACGCACGTGGTTAAAATAAGTGGAACTTACAGGTACTTACAAATCAAGTACACGCTTACAGGCAATGGTACGATCATTAAGCGGATTAATCCGAAACGTGTGACTGCGATGCGAAGGAAATTGAAGAAACTTGCTGTTAAGGTTAAGAATGGTGATATTCTTTATGACAATGTCGAAAGTATGTTTAAAAGCTGGATGGGTAATTACCATAAATTACTGTCCGATCAACAGAGGTGTAATCTGTTAATGCTCTTTGAAGAATTGTTCGATAAGCAGATTGCGATAATAAACCAAAAGATGTTTATTTTCGACACCCAAATAAAGAATATCACGAAGGTACAAGATATTGAAAGGGAGTTTGCATATGTCATTGCTTGAGATGATTATAACCATTATTTGTGCTGTTTTGGCCTCATCCGGTTTTTGGGCATTTATTCAAAAGAAAAACGAAGCAAAAGATATTAAAACAAAGGTTCTCATTGGTTTAGGACATGATCGAATTGTGTATTTGGGAATGAAATACATTGATCAGGGCTGGATTACCCGCGCCGAGTATGAAAATTTATATGATTACTTGTACAAACCATATAAAGAGCTTGGCGGGAACGGTTCAGCCATGAAAATTATGAAAGAAGTAGAAAAACTGGAAATACGTGAAAAATAGGAGGATTACCATGAAAATGAGCGATGAACTGTATAATGTATTGAAATGGATCGCGCAGTATTTACTTCCTGCCGCAGGAACTCTTTACTTTGCGTTAGCCGGTATCTGGGGTATGCCTTACGGCGAGCAGGTAGTAGGTACGATTACTGCGGTGGATACTTTTCTTGGAGTAATTCTGGGGATTAGCTCGGCTACTTATAAGAAAAATGAATAAGATTTAGAAAAAGTTGATGGGAATACGGAAGCAGGAGGCTCGGTTAGCTTTCCTGCTTCTTCTATATTCCTGAATACATCCTCTTTTATTTTTCCCGTATTTAGGTTACGAAAAAAGTCGGTATCATACATTCAAAATGGTAACGATAGGAGTGATTGTTTTGGGATATAAAGACCGGGTGCCTTTGTGGGAGAAAAGTAATCTTACACTTGAAGAAGCTGCTGCTTATAGTGGGATTGGTATTAATAAGCTGAGAACTCTTTCTGATGATGAAAATTGTCCGTTTGTTCTTTGGGTTGGGAGTAAAAGATTGATTAAGCGCCGTTTATTTGATCAGTATATTGAGCAAGTATATTCGATCTAAAGAACATTCTACCAAATTACTGATGTTAAAAGTGGGCTTTGTATGATATAATGAATAAGTCATATCAAGGCTCTTTCCATTACGGAAAGGAGTTTGAAATGTCTGAGAAACGAAAGGATCATAAAGGACGAATTTTAAAGACAGGAGAGAGCCAAAGAAAAGACCTGATTTACCAATACCGCTACACAGATATTCGAGGGAAACGGCAAACTATCTATTCTTCCGATCTGAAAAGCTTGCGAGAGAAAGAAAAAGAAATTCAGAAGCAGCTTGACGATGGGATGGATTATGCAGCCGGAAAGATTACTGTAATACAGTTATTGGAACGGTATATTAGCTTGAAGCAGGGCGTTCGTTATAACACTAAAGTTGGGTATCGTTTTGTTTTGGATCTGATAAAAAAAGAGGATTTTGGATATAGGCAGATTCGAGACATTAAAATATCTGATGCTCAGATGTGGATCATGAAGCTTCATAATGATGGCAAAGGATACAGCACCATTACAAGCGTTAGGGGAGTTGTCAAGCCGGCATTTCAGATAGCTTATAACGAAGACATTATCCGGAGAAACCCTTTTGATTTCAAACTAGTGGATGTCGTCTCTAATGATTCACAAAAGCGCATTGCCATGACCGAAGAACAGCAAAAAATCTGGATGAATTTTATCCGGGAGGACAGAACCTACTGCAAATATTACGACGAATTTATTGTCCTTTTGGGAACAGGAATGCGTGTCAGTGAGTTTTGCGGCTTGACCAAGAATGATTTGGATTTTGAAAAGCGTAGAATTCGCGTGGATCATCAGCTTGTTCGGGAGAGAGGCGGCAGATATTATGTCGAGAAAACTAAAACTGAGTGCGGTATCCGTTTTATTCCTATGACGGATGAAGTATATCAAAGTATGAAAAATATTCTTGCCAACCGTCCAAAATTGAAAACCGAAATGATTGTGGATGGATACAGCGGTTTTTTGCTGATTGACAAGAATAACCATCCGAAGGTAGCTTTGCACATCGAGAATGAGATGCGGTGGGCAATGAAGAAATATAAAAAGCTGCATCCAGATCAGCCGCTTCCACATATTACCCCACACGTGTTTCGGCATACTTTTTGTACGAGTATGGCGAATGCCGGAATAGACATCAAGACTTTGCAGTATCTGATGGGACATTCCGATGTCGGGGTAACGCTGAATGTTTATACCCATGCCAGCTATGACCGTGCTGTTGAGCAGATGGAAAAAATTGTTGATCTTAAACAGTTTGACAAACCGGAAAAGCGGAGAAAATCAGGTTGATTCTATACCAGTTTACTACACCATTTGCCCGTGAATCTGCGTAGATTTGTGTAGAATTACGTGGATTTGAGGCAAAACAGAAAATCAGAGAAAAGCGCCGAAAAGCCCGAAATATCGGGATTTGCAGGCTTATGAAGGGATATAATATTTGAGATGGTAAAAATACTATTCGTCTGCCATGGAAATATATGTAGAAGCCCAATGGCTGAGTTCATTTTCAAAGACATGGTCCGCAAACGGGGCCTTTCCGACCGTTTTGAAATCGCCTCCCGGGCCACCAGCACCGAGGAGATCGGCAATCCGGTGTATCCGCCGGCGCGGCGGGAGCTGGCGAAGCACGGACTGGGCTGCGAAGGAAAATATGCGGTGCAGATGCGGCGGAGCGATTATGACAAATATGACTATCTGATCGGCATGGACAGCGCCAATATCCGGAACATGCACCGGATTGCCGGCGGCGATCCGGATGGAAAGATATACAAACTGCTGTCCTTTACCGCCCGGGGCGGCGACGTGGCGGATCCCTGGTATACGGATCGCTTTGAGATTTCCTACCGGGATATTTCCGAAGGCTGCACGGCGTTCCTGGACTGTCTGGAACGCGAAGGAAAACTGAAATAACGAAAAACCACTGCGCCGGTTCCGGCGCAGTATTTACGAGGAGGGAGGCTTATGCGAAGCAAACTTTCAATGCCTTCCGACGACATGGCAGGTGCGCTTCCCGAGCGCGCGTGCCGATACCTATTATACAAGGAACACGAAAAATGAACAGACCATTAAGATTTGTAATCGTAGGCTCCGGCTGGCGGGCCATGTTTTATGTACGGATTGCCAGAAGATACCCCGAACAGTTTCAGCTGCTGCATATGCTTTGCCGCAGCGAAGAAAAAGCGCAGGAGATGCGCACGCTGTATCAGATTCCGGCCACGGCTTCCGAGGAGGAATGTGAAGCGGCGGCGCCGGATTTTGTGGTAACGGTGATCAGCAAGGGCGTGTTGTATGAGGCGGCCATGCATTGGGCGTGGAAAGGCATCCCGGTGCTGTGCGAAACGCCGGCAGGCATAGGAATCGATCAGCTGAAAGAACTCTGGACCCTGCATACCGGTGGCAGCATCCGCATACAGATCGCGGAGCAGTACCACCGCTATCCCATGATCGCCGCCGGACTGCAGGCGATTGCAGAAGGAAAACTGGGCGATCCAAACGTGGCGTATCTGTCTGCCGCCCACGACCACCACGCCGCCAGTCTGCTGCGGCATATGCTGGCGCTGCAGCCGGGACCTGTGCGGCTGCAGGGGAAACGCTATGCATTTCCTGTGACAGAGACGGATTCCCGGGCAGGCGCCATTACCGACGGCAGGGTCAAACAGGGAGACCGCACCGTCGTCACGCTGGAATATGCCGGCGGCAAGGTGGGATTTTATGATTTTTCCGGCGTGCAGTACCACTCTTTTATCCGGGCCCGGCACGTGAACGTACAGGGATCAAAGGGAGAATGGAATGATACGGTGCTCCGGTATGTGAATGCGGATCATTTGCCGGAAGAAGAACGGCTGCTGCCCTGGCTTTCGCAAAAATATGCGCCGCTGCATACAGAGGAACTGCAGCGGCAGAGCGCCGGCTGGAATCCGTTTCTGACCCTGGATCAGGCGCAGGATGAATATGCCGTTGCAACGATGCTCTACGATCTGCGGGCATGGCTGGAAAAAGGCACAGAAGTATATCCGCTGGCGGAAGCACTGGAAGACGCCTATACCCGGCTGTTGATGCGGCAAGCGGCAGCACATCCGGAAACATGGGTCGTATCGGAGCCGATGCCCTGGCATGTGCCCACGGAGCAATGAATTTAAACGAAAAAGAGGGAAAACGAACAATGCCCAAAAGCGCGAATCAAAAACTGAAACTGCTGTATCTTCTGAAAATACTGATGGAAAATACCGACGAAGCCCACAACATGACTATGAATGAACTGCTTGCGGCGCTTGCCGCATACGATATCAGCGCAGAACGGAAAAGCATTTATTCCGATCTGGAACTGCTGCGCAGCTTTGGGATTGACATTTTATCTGCACAGAAGGACAAAAAGTACGGATATTATATCGGCAGCCGTACTTTTGAGGCTGCGGAACTGAAATTATTGGTGGACGCGGTGCAGTCATCCCGTTTCATTACACATAAAAAGTCCAATGAACTGATCCGGAAAATCGAAGGGCTCACCGGAAAATACGAAGCGTGGCAGCTGCAGCGGCAGGTGTATATGACGGAACGCGTCAAAACGCTGAATGAAAAAATTTATTACAGCGTGGATCAGATCCATACGGCCATCGGGGCGAATGTAAAAGTACGCTTTCAGTACTTTCGCTGGAATGAGAAAAAAGAAATGGAACTGCGCAGAGATGGCGCGTTTTACTGCATCAGTCCCTGGGCGCTGACTTGGGCGGAGGAAAACTACTATATGATCGGCTACGACAGCGCGGCAGGCAAACTCAAACATTACCGGGTGGACAAGATGCTGAAGCTGTCTTTGACCGACGAAAAACGGGAAGGTAAGGAAGCCTACCGGCAAATGGATCTGGCGGTGTATACGAAGAAAATGTTCGGAATGTTCGACGGCACGGAGCAGATGGTGCGGCTGGCGGTGGACAACAGCCTTGCAGGCGTGATCATTGACCGCTTCGGCATGGAACCGTCCTTTATTCCGCTGGACGAAACCCATTTTTCCGTGACGGTGCCGGTGGCGGTGAGCCGTCAGTTTCTGGCCTGGGTGATTGCCCTGGGAGACCGGGTAAAGGTGCTGTCCCCGCCGGAGGTGCGGGCGAGGCTGCAGGAAGAAGCGAAGCGGCTGCAGGAGACGTATTCCGTATAAAAAAATAAGAACATCCGTTTGACAAGTCCGTTTTATAGGACAGCAAATCCCCTATCATGTCATCAGAAACATTCATAACATTCATAAAATGACAGGAGGGGAAACATATGGAAATATTGATTTTCGGGTGTATCGGCGCTGCAGCGTGGATTTATGTAAAACGGACGGAAAAGAAAGCGGATGCTTATGCCCATCGGCACAGGATCGACTGGGAGCGGTATCGCAAAGACCGGGCGGCCCACCGGATGTCGGACTTTGAGGCAGATCAGAAACTGTTAAACGGCGCGTACAATGCTGCCACGTTGCCCAATCGTTTCTTTTATACCATAAACGAAAAAGTACAGACAGACGGATTCCGGGAATTGTAATTCCGGAAAAAATGCGGTATGATAGAAAAGAACTTTGCGGCATAACCCATGAACGAAATCCCTGCCGGCAGCGGCAGACATAAAAAGCACGGATCAGACAGATACTATCATTACCCTGATGCGGCTGCAGTTGAAACGCCGGGTCAGGCGGAAACGGAGGACGGCATGAAGAGTTTGCTGATCAAAGATACGACAAAAGAGGAACGGGAAGCCATTATCCGGCAGTCTCTGGACTGCGGCGGCGGATGTGAAAACTGTTCATCCTGCTGGCTGGGCGGCGGAAATCCTTTTGATATCTACCAGCCATATATCGACGGAGAAAAGGAACTTTCCGAAATCAACGCGGCAGCCCGGGCAGGCTTTGTCAGAGGTTGACGGACGAAAAAAGAAGGAGTGTGACCGAATGACAGCGGCAGTGATTTTTCTGATACTGGCGGTTTTCTGCCTTGTCTATTACCTGTTTGCGGCATTGTATGCGGGGTTCGGTTCCTCCTTCCTTTCTTTCTGGCTTTTTGCAGCGATTGTATTTTTCGGGCTGGCCTTTGTATTTGCACCGTTTCACAAAAGACCGGTTCTGGCGGCCGTACCCCATGGCGTAAAAGTCGCTGCGGCGGTTGTGGCTGCGGCAGGCTGTATTTTTTTCTGTACGATGGAAGGGCTGATTATCAGCGGTATGACGGAAGCAGCCGGGCCGGGAGCCCAGTATGCAGTGGTGCTCGGCGCCCAGGTGCGGGGCAGGCGGATTACCAAATCTCTGAAGAAACGTCTGGAAGCAGCCAGGGATTATCTGCAGGAAAACCCGGAAACCATCGCCGTCTGCTGCGGCGGACAGGGTACCGGGGAGGATGTGCCGGAGGCGGAAGCGATGCGAGACTGGCTGGTGGAGCAGGGCATTGACGAAGCGAGGGTATGGATGGAAGACCGTTCCGCTTCCACCCGTGAAAATCTGAAATTTGCATTGGATCTGATCGGCGACCCCGATGCACGGATTGCAGTGGTCAGCAATAATTTTCATATATACCGGGCAAAACGGATTGCGAAAAGAGTTGGCTTTACGAACGTGGAAGGCATTGCGGCTGCGTCAGATCCCAAACTGTTTATCAATTATATGGTCAGAGAAGCCTTTGCGCTGGCAAAAGACCTGATGATAGCGAGGTAGAAAAATGGCAGATACAAAAACTCCGAAAGAAATCATTCAGACTACCATGAAAGCGGGAGAGGCAAAGACAAAGCTGCCGCTTCCGAAGATGATTTTACTTGGCATCCTGGCGGGCGTGTTCATTGCCGGCGGTGCGGCGGCCAGCAATGTGATTATGCACAATATTGAAAATGTCGGCATAGCCCGACTGCTGGGCGGCGCCTGTTTCCCGGTGGGACTGATGATGATTGTGCTGACGGGATGCGAACTGTTTACCGGCGACAATCTGATGATTATGGGTTTGCTGGACAGACGATATAAACTGACCGCCATGCTGAAGGTACTGATTGTTGTGTACATAAGTAATCTGGTCGGCTCTGCCGTCGCGGCACTGTTCGTGTATCTGAGCGGGCAGTTCTCCTATACGGATCAGCTGCTGGGCGCGTATACGATCAAGGTGGCATACGGCAAGATTTCCCTTTCCTTCAGCAAGGCCATGTTTTCAGGCATCCTGTGTAATATCTTTGTCTGTCTGGCGGTATTTATGGCTACGGCTTCCGAGCAGGCAGCCGGCAAGATACTCGGGATTTTCTTCCCGATTATGGCCTTTGTTGTCAGCGGATATGAGCACTGCGTTGCGAATATGTATTATATTCCGGCGGGCATACTGGCAGCCGGCAATTCTGCATTTGCTGCAAAAGCCCAGGAGGTCTACGGCTATTCGGCTGCAGAACTGGGACGGCTGAATATCGGAAATTATTTTGTGAAAAATCTGCTGCCGGTCACACTGGGCAATCTGATCGGCGGGATGCTGTTTGTAGGGACGGTTTACTATATTGCTTACGGAAAAGAGAAGGCAAAATGAGTAAATACCTGAAGAAATACTGGATATTTGCGGTGCTTGCACCGCTTTTTATGCTGGGCGAGGTGACAATGGATCTGCTGCAGCCCAGACTGATGAGCACCATTGTGGATGAGGGCGTGCTGGGTCTGCACAATCACAATGTCGGAAATCTGCAGCTGGTCATTTCCACGGGGCTGCAGATGATCGGGCTGGTACTGATCGGCTGCTGCTGCGGTATTTTATCCGGGGTGTTCGCCAATCTGTGCAGCCAGAACTTCGGAAATGACCTCAGAAAAGACGCATTCCGGCGGATCATGTCCTTTTCCTTTGAACAGACGGAAGGATTCTCTACCGGGTCGCTGATTACCCGGGTGACCAACGACATCACGCAGGTGCAGAATCTGGTGATGCAGTCCATCAGAGGCTTTGTAAGAACCTTTTTATTATTTGGCGGCGGCATTTTTTTTATGCTGGGACTGGATTTGAGTTTCGGCGTTGTCGTGGCGTGCGCACTCCCGCTGGTGATTTTGTGCGCCGCTTTTTTTATTGGAAAGGCAAGTCCGAAGTTCAGCGTGCTGCAGAGCCGTCTGGACCGGGTCAACAGCATTCTGCAGGAAAATCTTTCCGGCGCCAGAGTGGTGAAAGCCTATGTAAAAGAACCCTATGAACAGGCGCGTTTTCAGACGGCGAATACACAGTTGGTGGGAACGCAGGTGGATATCCTGCTGCTCTTTTCCTATATGACGCCGATCATGAATATTATTTTGAATATTTCGGTGGCGGCGGTGATCAAAGTGGGTGCCATCCATGTGCAGGCCGGTACGATTACGCCGGGCAATGTCATGGCGGCCATCACCTATGTTTCCCAGATTTTAAATGCGGTGGTCCGGGTCTCCATGATTTTTCAGACGATTTCCAGGGGCGCCGCTTCCGGCCGGCGGATCAGCGAGGTTTTGCGCTGCGCGCCGGTGATTACCGACGGCAGTTTTTCCGGAGATACGAAGGAAAAGGGAACGGTGGAATTCAGAGATGTTTCCTTTGCATATCCTGGCATGGGCACGGAACAGGTGCTGCAGCATATCAATCTGCGGATTGCCGCAGGAGAGACTATCGGCATCCTGGGTTCCACCGGATGCGGAAAATCCACGCTGGTCAGCCTGATTCCCCGTTTTTATGATGTGACGGAGGGAAGCGTTCTGGTTGACGGGGTGGATGTAAAAGATTACCGGCTGAAGGAACTGCGGGACAAGGTTTCTTTTGCCCTGCAGAAGAGTGAGATTTTCAGCACCAGCATTGCGGAAAATATCCGCTGGGGCAAACCGGAGGCGTCGGCGGAGGAACTGGCGCAGGCGGCTTCATCCGCCCAGGCCATGGAGTTTATACAGCAGAGAAGCGACGGATTTGAGACGGAAGTGGCCCAGCAGGGCATGAGCCTTTCCGGCGGACAGAAGCAGCGGCTGGCCATCAGCCGGGCGCTGGTGAAGCCGGCGGAAATATTGATTTTAGATGATGCGACGAGCGCCCTGGATCTGCGCACGGAGCACAGGCTGTACGAGGCGCTGGAAACCTATCATCCGGAGATGACCAAAATCATTATCGCACAGCGGATCCATTCGGTGATGGACGCCGATCGGATCGTGGTGCTGGAAAACGGAGAAATCGCGGACGTGGGAACCCATGCTGAACTGCTGGAAAACAGTGAGGTTTACCGGGAAATATACCGCTCACAGCTTAAGACCGGAGGTGAGACGGATGTCCGGTGAGACCAATGCGCAGATCAGCAATTATAAAATTCCCGGTATGCGGGGACCCCGCAGCCGGCAGGCGGCGGAGAAAGCAAAGGACAAAAAGGGAACGCTGCGGCGGCTGGTGCAGTATTTTGCAAAGGAAAAGAAAATCGTTCTGTTTCTGCTGATTGCGGTGCTGCTTTCCGTCGTCTGCTCTGTTTACGCGCCGAAGCTGCAGAGCGACGCCATCGATCTGATCGCGGAAGGACGGTTTACGGGACTGAATGATATTTTGATCATTATGATTCTCATACATACCGGCAACAGCTTCTGCACCTTTATTCAGGGCAGGTACAGCGCCATATTAAGCCAGAACATTGTCAGCAGGATGCGGAAAGACCTGTTCGATAAAATCGTCAATCTGCCGGTAAGCTATCTGGACCGGCATTCCCACGGCGATATGATGAGCCGGATGACCAACGACGTGGAAAACATTTCCAATACGGTTTCCCAGTCTATGAGTTCTCTGTTTTCCGGGGTATTTACTGTCATCGGAACGGTGGGAATGATGCTGTATCTTTCCTGGAAACTGGCCCTTCTGTCCTGTTTTACGATTGTATTGACGGTGACGGCCACAAAGTTTCTTTCGGCGGCCATGCGGCGCTTTTATACGAAACGGCAGATTCTGCTGGGCAGCTTAAACGGTACCGTGGAGGAAATGGTGACGGGGTACAAAACCGTCGTCGCCTACAACCGGCAGGAAGCCGTGATGGCGGCGTTTGACAGCAATTCAGACGAACTGACCAAAACGGGTATCGCGGCGGAAATTCTGGGCGGTTCCATGGGGCCGGTGATGAACGTCATTAACAATATCGGATTTGTAATTATTGCCGCCTTCGGCGGATATTTCGCGATTAAGGGAAGTATTTCCGTGGGAATTATTTCCGCCTTTATCGTTTACGCGAAGCAGTTCGGACGGCCCATCGACGAAATCGCGCAGATTTACGGGCAGATTCAGACCGCCATTGCAGGCGCGGAACGGGTGTTTGAGATCATGGACGAGGCGGACGAGGACCGTGCGGGGACCTTAAGGTTGGGAGAGGGCGCCGGCGTTATCCGGTTTAAGAACGTAAATTTCTCGTATCTTCCCGGCAAACAGGTCATCTATGATTTTGACTTTGAGGTGCGGGCTGGACATAAGATTGCGCTGGTGGGGGCCACCGGCAGCGGGAAAACCACCATGGTCAATCTGCTGATGCGTTTCTATAACGTGGACAGCGGAGAAATCTTGATCGACGGCGTCAATATCCGGGATATTGATCGGGATACGCTGCGTAAGAATATTGCCATTGTACTGCAGGATACGATTTTGTTTGCGGACAGCATTCGCAGCAATATTGCTTATTCCAGAGAAGACGCCACCATGGAGGAAGTGGTCGCGGCGGCGAAGATGAGCCATGCCCACCGGATGATTCGGCATTTGCCCCGGGGCTATGATACGGTGCTGACGGAGTCCGGGTACAATCTTTCCCAGGGACAGCGGCAGCTTCTGGCTATTGCCCGGGCATTTCTGGCCAATCCGAAAATATTGATTCTGGATGAGGCCACTTCCAGCGTTGATACCCGGACGGAGAAGCATATTCAGGACGCGATGATCCGGCTGATGAAGGATCGCACCAGTTTGATTATTGCCCACCGGCTTTCCACGATCCAGGACGCGGACTGTATTGTGGTGATGGATCAGGGAAGAATTATCGAAACAGGCAATCACGAAGAGCTGCTTGCAAAAAAAGGAAAGTATTATGAACTCTACACCAGCAATGATGTTGAAGAATAACGGTACGCCGGAAAAGGATCCGTACAAAAGGACCCTGTATGCCTCCTATCTGGACTATGTGGTGCAGGGCATCGTCAACAATGTAAACCCGATCCTGCTGATTTATTACCAGCGTCTGCTGGGACTGCCGCTGACAAAGATCAGCGCACTGATTGCAGTGAATTTCGCGGTGCAGATTGCCACGGACCTGCTTTCGTCCCGGTATGTGGGAAAAGTGGGGATTCGTAAATGTATGCTGCTTGCCAACGGGATTTCGGCACTGGGACTGATCGGGATCGCGGTTTTTCCCATGCTGGGCGGCAATGCATATCCGGCGCTGCTTGCGGCCACGATACTGAATGCGGTGGGCGGCGGTTTGATTGAAGTGCTGGTCAGCCCCATCGTAGAGGCCATTCCCGGCAAACATAAGGACAAACGAATGAGTATGCTGCATTCCTTTTACAGCTGGGGCTGTGCGGTGTTTATCGCGATTTCCACGCTGCTTTTAAAGCTGCTGGGTGCTGAGCGCTGGTATATGGTCCCGGCCCTCTGGGCGCTGGTGCCCATGGTGGATATGATTTTGTTCTGGAATGCGCCGATCTGCAGAACGCCGGAAGAAAAAGGGAAAAACTCCATCGGTGCGCTGTTAAAAAACCGGCTGTTTTGGGCGGCCTGTCTTCTGATGGTCTGCGCCGGTGCGGGAGAAATGGCCATGTCTCAGTGGGCTTCCT
Organism: uncultured Lachnospiraceae bacterium; assembly: GCA_947630295.1. Classification (GTDB taxonomy): domain Bacteria; phylum Bacillota; class Clostridia; order Lachnospirales; family Lachnospiraceae; genus CANRIM01. The sequence continues at coordinate 12,513 of CANRGZ010000001.1, forward strand.
ATTTCAGCGAGGTGGGCCTCGGCGTGGACAAGACCCTGGGCGATTTGCTGGGACCGGGCTGTTTTGCGGTACTGATGGGCCTTTCCCGTGTGATTTACGGAAAATCCGGCGGCAAGGTGCGGCTGGAGCGTGTCATGAAAAACAGTGCGCTGCTTTGCCTGGCCAGCTATCTTCTGGCGGCCTTTGCGCCCCATCCCCTGCTGGGGCTGGCTGGCTGCGCCCTCTGCGGACTGGCCTGCGGCATTTTCTGGCCGGGGACTTACAGCATTGCCGCGAAGCGCTTTGCGACGGCAGACGCCGCATTTTTTGCCATACTTGCCTTTTTCGGAGACGTAGGCTGCTTTTCGGGACCGCAGCTGGTCAGTCTGTCCTCCGGGATTTTTCCCGGCGCGGGACTGAAAGCGGGACTTTGCGCGGCGGCGGTCTTTCCCCTGGGATCTTTTTTACTGCTGCAGTTTGGGCTGAAAAAAGAAAAAATCAAAGAACCAAAGCAAAAAAAGACCGGGGCTGATTGATTCAGTCCCGGTCTTTTTTTCGGTCAGGCGAAGGCGTTATACCGCTGCCTGATAGCTGCATTCAAATTTTTGTTTTGCCTGCTGTACCTTGTTGTTTTCCGCATCCGGCGTCGGGTAGTAGCCTTTATCATGCATGATATTGAATACCTCGAACTGGATGTCATGCTCCTTTTCCAGCAGATCCATCATGGTGTCCCGCAGACCGCTGTTTACGCATTCGTTTGCTCCCAGGTTGTAGAGACTGGTTGCTGCCTTCTGGGCGTAGAGAGCATCTTGTAATACTTCTTTTTCTTCATAAACTTGTTTTTCCATGCCAACATTTCCTTTCCGTCCCTCTGACATCTGATTACAGGTAAGCGTACAGGGCATTAAAATGACCCTGATGCTGTGCGGAGATCTGTTCCAGCTTGTTTTTCAGATCTTCTTCCTGACAATGTTCCGCGAGCATTTTAAACTTTTTGACAAGCAGCGCTTCTTCGTTTAAAATGTCATTCATTTGTGACAATTCTTTTTCGGATAAACTCATTTTTCCGGCGCCTCCTATATTTAATTTACAAGGATAGTATGGACGGAAAAATGCGGTTTTATGACCGGAAACAGCAGAGGAAAATGGAAAATTTTGGCAGTTTTTCATTATATTTTTCAGAAACCGTATTTGGTATGGATCCGTTCCAGCTTCTTTCCGACAGGGCGGGTCAGCAGGAGCAGGAAAAGAACATTGGAAATCACATACAGGATGGTGGTGCTCATGGAGGTCAGCGTCATGGCGCCATAGCGGGCGATGGAAAATTCGCCGCCAAACCAGAGGGTGCTGTAGAGATCCATCAACAGGGAATAGAGGACGCCGCTGACAGCGCCGTAAAGGACGGTGAGGGGCAGGCTTTTTTGCAGCGGCTTATGCAGCAGACCGGCAAAACAGCCGATGATGCCCCAGGAAAACATCTGCATAGGGGTCCATGCGCCCTGTCCGAACAGGAAATTGGAAATCAGCGCGGACAGCGCCCCGGTGACAAAACCGGATTCAGCCCCCAGATAGATACCGGTAATGATAATGAGCGCGGTAATGGGCTTAAAGTGCGGAATATAAGCAAAGACTATGCGGCTGGCGGCAGACAGCGCCGTCATCACGGCAATCAGGATCAGCCGTTCGGTACGCAGATCCTTTTTTTCAAAATTTAAGAAAACGGGAACCAGCGAAAGCAGGGCAATACAGACGGCCAGCCAGGTGTAGCTTTGTTCCCGGAACATGAACCCTCCCAACACAATCAGCGCCGGAATGAAAACAATGATAATCAAAAGACCGAAGATGCGTTTCATTTGTGATTGCCTTTCATCAGTGCGCATACCTGCGCAACGGTTACGGTGTTTTGGAAAATGCCTCTGGAAATACGGCTTGCCGCAGTGGTATAAAAATGATTTTCCGCGAAAAAGCGCTCCGGCGGCGCAGCGGCCATGATTTCCCCGTCAAACATCAGGGCGCAGCGGTCTGCAGCCAGCGCGGCAAACTCCACGTCGTGGGTGACGCAGAGAATAGTCATGCTTTTGGCAGGCGGTTTCGTCTGTCCGCCGCCTTCCGAGGGACCCCTGCGGACATAGGAAGAAAGAAAGGCCAGCAGTTCATTTTTTGCAAAGGCGTCCAGGCCTTTGGTGGGCTCGTCCAGCAGCAAAATGTCGGGTCGGCGCAGCAGCAGCTTGGCCAGCGCGCATTTTTGCTGTTCTCCGCCGGACAGGTCGAAGGGGTGCTGCGCAAGCAGATGCGAGATGCCCAGATCGTTGGCGATCTGCGTAATGGCGGCTTCCTGTTCTTCTTTTGTATAGCCAGCCATTGCACACATATCCTGCAGGTCTTCCAGAATACTGTCCTTTAAAAACAGATCCAGCGGATTTTGCGGCAAAAGCGCAATGCGCCTGCCGGATTCGGGATCTTTTGGCTTCTGTACCTTTCCGTGTATCAGCAGTTTTCCGCGGACAAGGCGTTCCGTCCCTGCGAGAATGCGCAGCACCGTGCTTTTTCCGGCGGCGTTTGCCCCCAGCAGACAGAACAGTTCCCCTTTTTGCACCTGCAGACAGGTGTTTTTCAGAATATCTTTGCCCTCCCGTTCATAACGAAACCACGCGTCCTTCAGCTCCAGTACGGTTTCTTCGGAGAGACTGCGGGACTGCAGCGGATAGATGGCGGGACGGGCGGCGTCGGCCAGCATACGCCGGCCCTCGTTGACCGTCAGGGGACAGCTGCCGGAACCGCCGGCGGTCTGCCAGATGCGGGAAGCGGTGGGAAAACCGGCAGTATATCTGGCATCCGTCAGTGTCCGGCATACGTGGCGGGGATCGTCAAACGCAACGATTTTTCCCTCGTCCATGACCATGACCAGATCGGACAGACAGAAGGCTTCCTCCAGCCGGTGCTCCGCCAGGATTACCGTAATGCCCAGTTCCCGGTTCAGTTTTTTGATGGTATTTAAAAATTCGGAGGCCGCAATGGGATCCAGCTGGGAAGTCGGTTCGTCCAGCAGCAGCAGCTCTGGCGACATGGCCATGACAGCGGCCAGATTGAGCAGCTGTTTCTGCCCGCCGGAAAGCCGGTCCGTGCTTTCATGGAACCATTCCGTAATGCCGAAATAGCTGGACATTTCTCCGACGCGCAGCCGGATGACGTCGGTATCAAATCCCGCATTTTCCAGCCCGAAGGCCAGTTCATGCCAGACCTGATCAGTGACGATCTGATTGTCAGGATTTTGCAGAACGTAGCCGATTTTTACGGCTTTGTCTTTGTCGGAAAGATGTTCCAGCGGCATGCCCCGGTAGAGAATGGTCCCGGTTTTCTGCCCGTGGGGGGTTAGCGCGGGTTTGAGATTTTTCAGCAGGGTGGTCTTGCCGCAGCCCGAAGGCCCGCAAAGCGTGACAAACGCCCCCTGGGGAATATTGAAACAAAGATCCCGCAGCACGTCCTCTGTTTGCGTGGGATAACGAAAGCTCAGATTCTCGATATGTAATAATTCCATGTCAGCTTCTCCTTGCATTCAATGATAAAGGGTAAAAATGAAAGAAGCGCAAAAGCGGCAAATACAACGTAAGAGGCGGCATTCCAGCTGCAGCGGACGGCAGGATAAAAGAAAAACCGGATGCTGCCCGTCGCCATGCCGGTGAAAACAACGGCGCTGCAGGCCAGATCTGCGCAGATCAGAAGAAGATCCCGCCTCGTAAATCGATAAATCGAAAAATGACTGCGGCCGGGCAGGCCGTAACCTCTGGCCAGCATGGAAGCGCCGGTGTCAATGGCATTTTCCAGCGCACGGGAAACCAGCGCGCCGAATACCATGGCGGAGGCTTTGATCTGATCTGTCCAGCCCTTGCCGGAGAACAGGCCGATGGCCTTCTGGGTCCGGGCAATCTGACGGTAGCGCCGTAAAAACGCCGGCAGCAGCCGCAGCGCCATGGAAAGAATCAGGGAAAGCCGCGGAATGACCCGTCCGAAGAGATAAATGAACTTTTCGGAGGTCATAAGGACATTGAAACATTTGAACCAGTACAGCACCGCTACAATCATAAAGGCGGTTTCCAGACCATAGAAAAAGGCCTCCAGCGTGACCGGCTGATGATTGAGGTAAAACAACGGCGTTTCTCCGTTATGGGAAAACAGCGGATTGCTCAGGGCAATCAGCAGAAACATGATCAGGTAAAATCCGGCGTGACGGAAAAAATCCCGCAGACCGAAGCGGGCAAGGGCCAGACAAACTGCGCCTGCAAAAGACAAAAGCGTAATGACGGGATTCATCGAAAACATGGAAACGATGAAAATAGATACGAACCACAGCATAAGTGCAAGCGGGTGAAAAGCGCCGAACCCGGAAGTAAAGTTTTGCATGGATACCTGTCTCCTTCCAGTTCTTTATAATAGCATTAAAATAAAAGCCCAGGCAACAAGTAATTGAAGGGTTTGGGAAAATGTGTTAAAATATTTCAGAAATTTTTGTAAACAGAGGTTTGCCGATATGATTTGCAAAGTATTGCCGGAAAACAAAAACATCGAATGTCGGCCCGGAGAAACGCTGCTTGCGGCGCTGCATCGCGGCGGTATTCTGCCTGCTTCCCCCTGCGGAGGCAAAGGCGTCTGCGGAAAATGTGCCGTACAGGTCACGAAGGGAAGGCTGCCGGTCAGCGCGGAGGACGCGCGGATGTTTTCTCCGGAATCCCTTGCGAAGGGGTTCCGGCTGTCCTGCTGCGCCGTTTTGCAGGAAGATATTACGATACGGATCGAAACGGAAGAAAGAGATCTGACGCAGATTTCCGCAAAACTTTATGGGTTGGATAAAATTGCGCCCGGCAGTGAAGCGGATATCCTGGCGGTGGATATCGGTACAACCACCATTGCCTTTGCCCTTTACAGCGGAAAAGACAGACAGGTGCGGGCCATCCACACCATGAGCAATCATCAGCGCGCTTTCGGGGCGGATGTGATTTCCCGGATTGCTGCGGCAGGCGAGGGCAGGGCAGAGGAACTGATGCAGTGTGTCAAAGCGGATATTCTGGAGGGAATCCGGGTGATCGGACGGCGGTGCATCCTTTCCGGCGCGCGGCTGTGCATCACCGGAAATACGACGATGGAACATCTGCTTCTGGGTTACGATACAAAAGGACTGGGGGTCTTTCCCTTTACTCCGGTCAGTGTGGAAACCTATGAATGCAGCTGGGAACAGCTGTTTCATAATCAGGAATATACAATGCCGGTGACGGTGATGCCGGGCTTTACCACCTATGTAGGGGCGGATATTCTGGCGGGAGTGCTTTCCTGCGGTATGCTGCAGCAGGAAAAACCGTCTCTGCTGATCGATCTGGGAACCAACGGGGAAATGGCCCTTTGCGCCGGCGGGAAGCTGTATGTGACTTCCACCGCCGCGGGACCAGCCTTTGAAGGCGGCAATATTTCCTGCGGTATGGCGGGGATCGACGGAGCGATTTCCAAGGTGCGCTGTGACGGCAGCACATTTTGCTGTGAGACCATCGGAGGCGGCGCGCCGGAAGGCATCTGCGGTTCCGGTTTGGTGGATGCGGTGGCAGAATGTGTCCGGCACAAACTGATAGACGAAACGGGCCTGCTGGACGAAGACGCGTTTGACGATGGCCTGCTTTTGGCTGTGGCGGCGGACGGCCGGGAAATCCGGCTGACTCAGCAGGATATCCGGCAGATGCAGCTGGCAAAATCCGCCGTGCGCGCCGGGATGGAAACCCTGATCAAACGGGCGGGGTTAAGCCATGCGGACATCGGAACCGTATATCTGGCCGGTGGTTTCGGACAGTATATCGATTTGGACAGCGCCGTGGAAATCGGCATGTTTGACGCGGATCTGAAAGATAAAATGATGACGGCGGGCAATACCGCATTGTCGGGGGCTCTGTATTTTGCGGCGGCCTCTGACGGACCGTCCCTGGCGGCCCAGGCAAAGGCGGCGGCAGAGGAAATCGATCTTTCCGGTGATCCGGATTTTGGAGAAGGCTACATGGAATATATGATGTTCGGAGAGGATGTTTTCTGATGAGCGATATATTCAGCTTTATGCGGGAGAACACTTTAAAAAAAGAATCGCCGCTGGCGGTTCGGATGCGTCCGAAAACGCTGGAGGACATTGTGGGGCAGGAGCATATTCTCGGGAAAGGCAAGATGCTTTACCGGGCCATTGCGGCGGATCAGCTCCATTCTCTGGTGCTTTACGGCCCGCCGGGAACCGGAAAAACCACGGTGGCCCAGGTCATTGCGGGAACCACCAGCGCTGCATTTGTGCGGCTGAATGCAACCACTGCCGGGAAAAAGGATATGCAGGAGGCGGTGGAGACCGCCCAGTCCAATCTGGGCATGTACGGAAAGAAAACCATTTTGTTTATCGATGAGATCCATCGCTTCAATAAGGCCCAGCAGGATTATTTGCTGCCCTTCGTGGAAGACGGCACGGTGATTTTGATCGGCGCCACCACGGAGAATCCGTATTTTGAGGTAAACAGCGCGCTGCTTTCCCGCTCTATGGTGTTTGAATTAAAACCCCTTTCCGAAGAAAATATCAGGACGCTGCTGCGCAGGTGCATTGCCGACCGGGAAAACGGACTGGGCGTGTACAACGCGGTATTGGAGGAAGAGGCCCTTGCATTTTTGGCCGCAAAAGCCGGCGGGGACGCCCGCAGCGCCCTCAATGCGCTGGAACTGGGGGTGCTGACTACGCCGGTTTCCGACGACGGAAAAATCCACATTACCCTGGCAGTGGCGGAGGAATGTATACAGAAACGGGCGCTGCGTTACGACAAAAAGGGCAGCAATCATTACGATGTGATATCGGCGTTTATCAAAAGTATGCGGGGGTCCGACCCCGATGCGGCGGTATATTATCTGGCGCGGATGATCGAAGCGGGAGAGGATCCTGCCTTTATCGCCCGGCGGATGATGATCTGCGCTTCCGAGGATGTGGGCAATGCGGATCCCCAGGCGCTGTGCGTGGCGGTGTCCGCGGCCCAGGCGGCGGAGCGTGTGGGCTGGCCCGAGGCGCGGATCATTCTGGCCCAGGCAGCGGTTTATATCGCCACGGCGCCGAAGAGCAACGCCTCTTATCTGGCCATTGCCGCGGCCCAGGCGGAAGTCGAAAAAAGCGGCAGTCTGCCGGTGCCGGTGCATTTGCAGAACAATCACTGCTTTGGCGAAGGCGAGACGGAGCGGCCCGCGTATCAGTACGCCCATGACTTTAAAAATCATTACGTAAAACAGCAGTATCTTCCCGACGGCGTCAAAGACCGGCAGTTTTATACGCCTTCGGAAAACGGCTATGAACAAAGGATTTCCCAATGGATGCAAAAAATCAAACAGGAGGCTTCAACCTATGATCGCTGAAAAAATGGTTTCATTTGTGAAAAATTCATCTGCCATCCGGGCGATGTTTGAGGAAGGAAAGAAAATGGCAGCGCAGTACGGCGCCGAAAACGTCTATGATTTCAGCCTCGGCAATCCCAACGTGCCCGCGCCTGAAATTTACCGGCAGACTATGATGCGGCTGCTGGAGAAGGAAGATCCGGTGTATCTGCACGGATATATGAACAATGCGGGCTTCGAAGAAGTGCGCGCGGCCATTGCCGAAAGCCTGAACAGGCGGTTTCAGACGGCTTTTTCCATGCAGAATATTATTATGACGGCCGGCGCCGCGGCGGGGCTGAATATCATTCTCAAGACCCTGCTCAATCCCGGAGATGAGGTGATCACCTTCGCGCCGTATTTCGGAGAGTACCGGAATTATGTGCAGAATTATGACGGGGTCCTGGTGGAGGTTTCTCCGGACTGTACCAGCTTTCAGCCGAATATAAAGGAACTGAAAGAAAAAATCACAGCGAAGACCAAAGCGGTGATCATCAATACGCCCAACAATCCCACCGGCGTGGTTTATTCCGCGGAGACCCTGTCTGCCATGGCGGCGGTACTGGAAGCAAAACAGCGGGAGCTGGGGACGGATATTTATCTGATTTCGGACGAACCCTACCGGGAACTGGTTTACGGCGGGGTGGAGGTCCCTTATGTCACAAAGTTTTATCCCAATACGATTGTGGGATATTCTTACAGCAAATCCCTGTCGCTGCCCGGCGAACGTATCGGCTATCTGGTGATTCCGGACGAAGCTGCCGACGCCGAAAACATCATCAGTGCCGCGGCGGTGGCGGGCAGGATCTTAGGCTTTGTCAACGCGCCGTCGATCCAGCAGCTGGCGGTGGCACAGTGCCTGGATGCCAGCACCGATATCACGTATTATGACAGGAACCGGGAAACCATCTATCAGGCGCTGAAAAAGCTGGGATTTTCCTGCACCAAACCTGAAGGCGCGTTTTATCTGTTTATCCAGTCCCCGGTGGCGGATGAAACGGCGTTCTGCGCGGAAGCGAAGAAGCAGCATATCCTGATTGTGCCGGGGTCTTCTTTTGGCTGTCCCGGCTATGTGCGGCTGGCATATTGCGTATCTTATGAGACCATATGCGGCTCCATTCCTGCATTTGAAAAACTGGCGGCAATCTATTTTTAAGGAGGACGATATGGACAGTATTGTCAGATGGGCGGCGGAAAATATCGCGATCGATCCGCGTCTGCTTATATTTATTATTTCTTTGTTTCCCATTCTGGAATTAAGAGGCGGCCTGATAGCGGCGGCGCTGTTAAAGGTACCGATGTGGCAGGCGATCCCGATCTGCGTTTTGGGCAATATCATTCCCATTCCGTTTATTCTGTTGTTTATTAAACAGATTTTTGAGTGGCTCAAAAAAATCAGGCCGATCCGTCCGCTGATCGAACGGCTGGAACGGCGGGCGGAAAAGAAAAGCAAAAAGGCGGAATCAGGTGAATTTCTGGCGCTGGTGGGATTTGTGGGCATCCCGCTGCCCGGAACCGGCGCATGGACCGGCGCATTGGTGGCGTCCTTTCTGGAAATGAAACTGAAAAAATCAGTGCCGGCGATTCTGCTGGGGATCATTATCGCAACTGTGATTATGACCCTGGTGTCCTATATCATTCCGGGATTTTTCTTCTCTTAAACAGACTGTACAATTTATATAAAAAAATTCAGCAAATTACACAAAGACAAAAAACGACGAAAACTTACCACATAATGTGGGGCAAAGGGGAAAAAACAGCACAAAATATTGAGAAATGCCTTGATTTTTGACGAAATCGGGCGTTTCTTTTTTTACTTTAAATTTTCGAAAAAACACTTTACAAGACTTGAATTTGTCAAATGAATCGTTTAAAATGGGTGCGTAGTGGTGAAAAGTGCCACGAAGTGAAACGAAGTGGGGGAAATGAAGCAAAAAATCCCATTTCATTTCCATTTACAGACAGAAAGGCAGGTGAGGCAGATGTTTATCGGCAGATACGAGCATTCCATCGACGCGAAGAACCGACTGATCGTTCCCGCAAAGTACCGGGAAGAACTGGGAAGCTCCTTTGTGATCACACAGGGACTGGACGGCTGTCTTTACATTTTGCCTCAGAAGTCTTTTGAAGATATGGCGGAAAAGTTGTCCTCATTGCCTTTGACAGACAGAGACAGCCGGTCGCTGCTCAGACATTTGGTTTCCAATGCCACGTACTGTGAGCTGGACAAGCAGGGCAGGGTGCTTTTGACCCCGTCCCAGAAGGAACATGCGCACATTGTCAAAGACGCGCTGATTCTCGGTATGCTCAGCAAAATTGAAATCTGGGGCAAGGAAGCCTACAGGGAGTTTGAGGAAAATTCCGACATCGAAATGATCGAACAGCATCTGGCCTCCCAGGGACTGAGTATCTAAAGGATGATTTTATGGAGTTTCAGCATCGTTCCGTACTGCCTGACGAATGTATGGCGTATCTGAATATTAAATCGGACGGTATTTACGTGGACGGGACCCTGGGCGGCGGCGGACATGCTTTGCGGGTGTTGCAGCAGCTTTCCGAAAACGGCCGTCTCATCGGCATCGACCGGGATGCGGCCGCCGTCGAAGCGGCAGGGAAGCGTCTTTCAGCCTATGGGGACAGGCTTACCATTGTCAGAGATAACTATACCTGTATCAGAGATATTCTGGACGCACTGAAAATAGAACAGGTGGACGGTATTTTATTGGATCTGGGGGTGTCCAGTTATCAGCTGGATGCGCAGGAACGGGGATTTTCCTATCGGTTCGACACACCGCTGGACATGCGTATGGATCAGCGGCAGAGCAAGACGGCCAGAGACATCGTCAACACCTACAGTGAAGAACGGCTTTACCGGATCATCCGGGATTACGGCGAGGAGCGTTATGCGAAAAATATCGCCCGCAATCTGGCAGAGGCACGCAGCAAAGCACCGGTGGAAACCACCGGACAGCTGGTGGAAATCATACGCCGTTCCATACCGGTGAAAGCACAGGTGTCCGGTGGACATCCTGCAAAGCGGACCTTTCAGGCCATCCGCATCGAATGCAATGCAGAACTGGAAGGACTGAAAAACAGTATCGATCCCATGATCCGAGCTCTGAAACCGGGCGGCAGGCTGTGTATTATCACCTTTCATTCCCTGGAAGACCGGATCGTGAAAACGGCGTTTAAGACAGCCCAGGATCCGTGCATCTGTCCGAAAGATTTTCCGGTATGCGTCTGCGGCCGCAAACCGCTGGGACGCGTCGTCACCAGAAAGCCGGTATTGCCGCAGGATGCGGAAATGGAAGCAAATCCGAGAAGCGCCAGCGCAAAGCTGCGCGTATTTGAAAGAACAGAGGAATCAACAGGAGGGGAAAATGGCAGAGTTTGATTATAGCGGTTATCCGGTCAGAAACAAAAATGCATATATGTACGGCACAGCAGTGCCAAAGCCTTCGTATCCGCAGAGAGAAGAAGCGCCGCAGCCGAAACAAAGACCGCGCCGCCGGGTCGTCAAAGTGGAAAAGATCCATCCCGCGGTACTGGCTTCCTGGATCGTGGCCAGTCTGGTGCTGGTGGGGGCCTGCGGATTTCTGCTGAAGGGAGAAATGAAATTAAACAATTATCTGGATACCGTGTCCGGCCTGGAAGCGCAGATTGAAGAAAAGAAATCGGAAAATGATTTTGCATATGCAAGAATCAGCGAATCCATCGATTATGAGGCGATTCAGCAGGAAGCGGAGCGTCTCGGCATGGTCAAACTGACGCCGGACAAAATTATCGACGTGGAGTATGCCGGAAGCGACTATGTCAGACAGTATAAAAATGTGCCGGATGCCGAATCATCTTCATCCGATCTTTTGAACGGAAGGTAATGCCGATGCAAAGGAAAGGCAGAAAAAAACCCGCACAGCTCAGTATCGGGAAAATCATGAACATCGCTCATAAAAAAATGGTGTTCCTTTTGATTGCGGTGCTGCTGGTCCTTTTGATTCTGAGCCTGAATCTGGGTTATATCAGTGCTTCCAGCGGTGAAAACTATTCGAAGGTCGTGCTCAATTCAAGAAATTATGCGAGCAAGACCATTCCTTACCGGCGGGGCACCATTACGGATATCAACGGAGAGACCCTGGCGGTCAGCGAAAAAGTCTATTATGTAATTCTGGACTGCTCTGTTTTAAATGATGATAAGGTAGACGAAGAAGCGAGAAATGAAACCGTGATGGCACTGGTTTCCTGCTTTGGCGATCAGGGCATTACCGAGGAAATGATTCGGACGTATCTGACCGAACAGCCGGACAATGCCTATATCCGTCTGCTTTCCGAGCAGACCGCGGAACAGATCGCGCCCTTTCAGGAAAAGCAGAATGCCGAAGATTCCAAAATCATCGGCGTCTGGTTTGAAGACGCCTACAAGCGCCTGTATCCCCAGGGAGAGCTGACTTCCCATGTGGTAGGATATACGATCAAAAGCGAGGTCGGACAGTGGGGCGTAGAGGCGGCCTACGATGCGCAGCTGGTGGGCAGCAACGGGCGGACTTACGGATATCTGAATTCCGATGACTATCTGGAAACCACCACCAAGGAAGCAACGGACGGCAATACGGTGGTCATGAGTCTGAATGCAGGCGCCCAGCGGATCATCCGCAAACATGTCATTGCATTCAACGAGGAACACCGGGATGAGGCCCATGACGGCCCGGGCAGCCTGGACACTTCGGTGCTGGTGATGGACCCCAATACCGGGGCGATCATTGCCATGTACAATTATCCGGAATTTAATCCCAATGATTATACCAATCTGCTGGCCAGCGGCCTTTACACCCAGGAACAGATCGACGCCATGACGGAAGAAGAACGCAATGACGCGAGAAGCCGGATGTGGACCAATTACTGTATCAGCAGCACCTATGAGCCGGGCTCGGTGGTCAAGCCTTTTACGGTGGCGGCGGCGCTGGAATCCGGGGCGCTGGACGGAAGCGAAAGCTTTTACTGCGACGGCGGTGAAAATTTCGCGGCGGCAGGCTACTATGTCAGCTGCCATCTGCGCAGCGGCCATGGGACCTTAAGCCTTTCCGGTGCGGTTGCCCAGTCCTGCAACGACGCAATGATGCAGATTTCCAGGAAAACCGGCGTAAAGAATTTCACGAAATATCAGTCGATTTTCGGCTTCGGAAAGAAGACCAATATCGATCTGCCGGGAGAGGCAAATGCCGCCGGACTTCTGTTTGACGCGGATAATATGAAAGAAATCGACCTGGGAACCAATTCCTTCGGTCAGAATTTTAACGTTACGATGATCCAGACGGCTTCCGCCTTTGCATCGCTGATCAACGGCGGAAAATATTATCAGCCCTATGTGGTGCAGCGGATCGAAACGGCGGCCGGGGAACCGGTGAGCAATACAAAGCCGGTGCTGGTGAAGGAGACCATCTCGGAGAAAACTTCGCAGATGCTTAAATCCTATATGCGGGAAACCATGACGGTGGGTACCGGCAAGACCGCCAATATCGATCACTATATGATCGGAGCAAAAACCGGAACGGCGCAGAAGCTGCCGAGAGAGGCAGAAAATTATCTGCTGTCCTTTATGGGCTACGCGCCTGCCGACAATCCCGAGGTGCTGCTTTACGTAGTGATTGACCAGCCCAACGCGGCCCAACAGGACAACAGCCTTTATGTTACCGGGCTGGCAAAAAATATTATGACGGAACTGTTTCCGTATCTGGAAATCACCAGTTCCGATGAACAGACGGCAGCGGACGATGCCATCTGGCAGTACAACGAATAGACAGCCGCCGGTGCATAGCCTGTGCGGGAAAAGCATATACATAAGCAATATGGTTTTCGGAGCAGGGCATGCAGAGAAAGAAGGCTTACAACAGAAAAAAGTTTTTCTTTGTGGCGGCGGCCGTTGCTTTGATTCTGACGGCACTGGCAGCACGGCTGGTGTATCTGATGGTATTCTGTTCGGAGTATTACGGCGTGCAGGCAAAGGATCTGCACCAGCGGGAGCGCAGCATCAAAGCGGCCCGCGGGGAGATCACCGACAGGAACGGAACGGTACTGGCTACCAACAAAACCGTCTGTACGGTTTCGGTGATCCACAGTCAGATCAAAGCGCCGGATGAAGTGACGAAGCAGCTGTCACAGATTCTGGAAATGGATCCGGAAGAAGTCCGCAAAAAGGTAGAAAAGGTTTCCTCTATGGAAATCATTAAAAAAAATATAGACAAGGCGACCGGAGATGAAATCCGGCAGCTTTCCCTGGACGGCGTCAAGGTGGACGAGGATTTTAAGCGATATTACCCTTACGGGGAACTGGCTTCCAAGGTCATTGGGTTTACCGGTGCGGACAATCAGGGAATCATCGGACTGGAAGTCAAATATGACGATGTGCTGAAGGGCAGCGACGGGAAGATTCTGACGCTGACCGATGCCAGAGGCATAGAGATTGAAGACGCGGCGGAAGAACGGGTGGAGGCGGTTGCCGGAAAGACGCTGCGCTTAAGTATAGACCTGAATATACAGCAGTTTATACAGCAGGAAGCTTACCGGACCATGGAGGAAAAAGGCGCCGGATACGTTTCGATTCTGGTAATGAACCCGCAGAATGGCGAGATACTCGGCATGTCCAACGTACCGGAATTTGATCTGAACGATCCCTTTACCTTAACGGCGGCAGAGGGACTTTCCGAAGAAGAAAAACAGGATGCTCTGAACCAAATGTGGAGAAACCAATGTATCAACGATACCTATGAACCCGGCTCCACATTTAAGATCATCACCATGGCGGCCGGCCTTTCGGAAGGCGTGGTAACGCCGGAGGACCGGTTTTACTGTCCCGGATATAAAATTGTGGAAGACCGGCGGATCCGCTGCCACCAGACCAGAGGGCATGGCGCGGAAAGCTTTGTGGAAGGCGCAATGAATTCCTGCAATCCGGTATTTATCGAAGTGGGTCTGCGTCTGGGCGCGGACCGGTATTACAAGTATTTCAAACAGTTTGGCCTTCTGGAAAAAACCGGTATTGATCTGCCCGGAGAAGCCGGCACCATCATGCACAAGCAGGAGAATATCGGTGAGGTAGAGTTAGCAACTATTGCCTTCGGGCAATCTTTTCAAATAACTCCTATACAGCTGGCAACAACGGTTTCCTCTATTATCAATGGAGGAAACCGCGTGGTGCCACACTTCGCGGTCTCCGCGAAGGACAGCCGGGGAAAGGTTTCCGCGTTCCCGTTTACGTCAAAAGAAATCGGGATCAGCAAGGACGTCAGTGAAACCGTAAAGGGTATTCTGCGTCAGGTGGTTGCGGAAGGAACCGGGAAAAACGCGAAAGTGGAAGGCTTTTCCATTGGCGGGAAAACCGCCACGTCACAGACGCTTCCCCGCAGCGCAAACAAGTACATTGCTTCGTTTCTCGGATTTGCGCCGGCGGAAGATCCCCAGGTACTCGTGCTGGTTATAATCAATGATCCGCAGGGCATATATTATGGAGGAACCATTGCGGCGCCTGTGGCAAACCGGATTTTTGAGAATATTTTACCATATTTGAATATCGGCAGAGAAACTGCCGGGTGAGGATTCAAAAGGAGAAAGCATGCATTATACAACCCCGATTCTGATATCGTTTGCAGTGAGTGTAGTTCTGAGTCCCTTTGTCATTTCCGCATTAAGGCGCATGAAATGCTCCCAGACGGAGCGGGAGGAGCTCAAAGAACATCTGAAAAAGCAGGGGACTCCCACGATGGGCGGACTGGTCATCATCGCCGGGATTATTGTCACCTGTCTGTGGTACGGAATCCGGGAGAAAAACAACGATATCTGGCCGATCCTGTTTATGACGGCAGGATTCGGGACCGTGGGATTTCTGGATGATTTCCTGAAGGTTGTCCTGCGGAGAAAAGACGGACTGAAGGCCGGCCCCAAGATGATACTGGAGTTTCTGATTGCGGCCGTGTTTATTTATTATCATATATTTATTGCAAAGGAAAGTACGGCGATGCTGATTCCTTTCGGCGGCGGAAAAACGCTGGACGTTGGGTTTTTAACGATTCCCATGATGCTGTTTGTGATTCTGGGCACGGTCAACGCGGTGAATTTTACAGACGGACTGGATGGGTTAAATTCCAGCATTACGCTTTTGGTCAGCGTATTTTTTGCGGTTGCGGCCCTGCTGCTGCGGCCGGATATCTATCCGGTGATCGGCGCGGTGATCGGCGCGCTGATGGGATTCCTGCTGTTTAACGTATATCCCGCCAAGGTTTTTATGGGGGATACGGGCTCGCTGGCGCTGGGCGGTTTTGTGGTATCCGTTGCGTATATGCTGCGGATGCCGCTGTTTATTCTGATCGTCGGGCTGGTTTACGTCTGTGAAATCCTGTCGGTGATGATTCAGGTGCCATACTTCAAAATTACGCATGGAAAGCGGGTATTTCGAATGACGCCCATCCATCATCATTTTGAGCTGGGCGGCTTCACGGGAAAAGGCGAGCCCTGGTCGGAGACAAGGGTTGTGGCAGTCTTTTCCGTCGTTACCGCGGTCATGTGTCTGATTGCGTACATGGCAATGTAGCAAAAGAGAATAGAATGGTTTGTTTGTACGGAGAGGGAAAACCGGATGCAGATAGAAGGAAAAACAGTTTTGGTGGCAGGTACAGGCGTCAGCGGTCTGGCTGCGGCGCGATTATTAAATGAAAATCATATTCAGACAATTCTGTACGACAGCAACGCGAACAAAAGCAAAAGAGAAATTTACGCCAGTTTTGATGAAATCGGAGATATGCAGCTGATTTTCGGCGAGCTGGACGATGCGGTACTGGACTCTATTTCACTGGCGGTTTTGAGTCCCGGCATTCCGCTGGAGCAGCCCTTTGTGCAGAAAATCAGAGAACGGGGGATCCCGGTCTGGGGCGAAATCGAGCTGGCCTGGTATTTTGAAAAAGGCAGCGTGATCGCCATTACCGGAACCAACGGCAAAACCACAACTACGACGCTGGTGGGTGAGATCATGAAAGCCTGGCGAAAGAACGTGTTTGTGGTGGGCAATATCGGACTGCCCTATACCTCTCAGGCAGACAAAACCGATGCGGACAGCATCACTGTGGCGGAAATCAGTTCGTTCCAGCTGGAAACCATCGATGCCTTCCGTCCGCACATCAGCGCGATTCTCAATATTACGCCGGATCATCTCAACCGGCATCATACCTTTGAAAATTACTGCAGGGCAAAATTCGATATTACGAAAAATCAGGGAATATCGGATGTCTGCGTTTTAAATTATGACAACGAAGAAACCCGGCTGTTCGGCGAGCGTCAAAAATCCGTACAGACGCTGTTTTTCAGCAGAAAACAAAGCCTGCAGCGGGGCATTTGTCTGGGACCGGATCATGACACCATCGTTTACCGGACCGCAAACAGCAGCCAGGGGATCGTCAAGGTTTCCTCTATTCAGCTGATGGGAAAGCACAATGTGGAAAATGTCATGGCGGCCGTGGGCATTGCCGTCAGTATGCAGGTGCCGGTGGAAATCATCCGCCGGGTGGTCTGCGACTTTACGGCAGTGGAACACCGTATCGAATACGTATGCGAAAAGAATAATGTGAAATATTATAATGATTCGAAAGGAACCAATCCGGACGCGGCCATTAAGGCCATCGAGGCTATGGTCAGACCCACTGTGCTGATAGCCGGCGGATACGACAAAAAATCCGAATATGACGAATGGATCGCCGCCTGCACCGGAAAGGTCAAGGCGCTGGTTTTGATCGGCGCCACCGCAAAAGCTATTGAAGCGGCGGCCAGACGGCATCACATCGAGGACGTGACCATCGTGGAAACGCTGGAAGAAGCGGTAGCCCTTTCGGCAAAAAAAGCCGCGCCGAAGGATGCGGTCTTGCTGTCCCCGGCCTGTGCCAGCTGGGATATGTTCACGAGCTACGAGGAAAGAGGAAAGCTGTTTAAGGCATATGTACATAAGCTGCCGGACGGGGTCTAAAATAATCACGGAGTAAACCCGGGTGAAGCAAATAAAAGATTCGCTTCCTGCGCCCGATAAAAAGACAGATGTATGGCTGCTGGCAGCGGTGCTGATACTGGTTGCTTTCGGTCTGGTCATGATCTACAGCACCTCGGCATACAATGCGGCACTGCATTTCGATGACAAAACATATTATCTGAAAAAACAGTTTTTTGCCACGTCGCTGGGCCTGCTGGTGATGTATATCATGAGCAGAGTTCCCTGCCGGTTCTGGAGAAAATATGCGTTAGCGGCGTATGTGGCCGCCAATCTGCTGTCCATTGCGGTGCTTTTTTTCGGCACAACGGTCAACGGTTCAAAACGATGGCTGGCACTGGGGCCTTTGTCCTTTCAGCCGTCGGAATTTGCAAAACTGGCAGTGATTGTTTTTCTGGCCCATCTTATCAGCAGCAGAGAAAACCGGAAAAATCAGCTGCGTTTTTTAATATCCTGCTTTGTACTGATCCTTCCGATCGTAGGACTGGTGGGTTCCAATAACTTAAGCACCGCGATCATTATTTTGGGGATTGCGGTGGTTATGATTTTTATTGCGTATCCCAAAAGTCTGCCGTTTCTCTGGGTCGCATTGGCCGGTATTGTGATGATGGCGGTATTTTTGAGCCTGGAATCCTACCGTATGGAGCGGCTGCTGATCTGGAAAAATCCGGAGATGTATGAAAAAGGATACCAGACGCTGCAGGGCTTGTTTGCCATCGGTTCGGGCGGCCTGTTTGGAAAAGGTCTGGGACAGAGCCTGCAGAAGCTGGGCTTTGTGCCGGAAGCGCAGAATGATATGGTGTTTTCCATTGTCTGCGAAGAACTGGGTCTTGTGGGCGCGCTGCTGGTGTTAGGCGTATTTGCCGTCATGCTCCGGCGATTTTACGTTATCGCAAAAAACAGCCGGGATCAGTATGCGTTTCTGATCTGCAGCGGCGTGTTCGCGCATATTGCAATTCAGATCATTTTAAACGTTGCAGTCGTCACCAATTCGATTCCCAATACGGGAATTACCTTTCCGTTTGTCAGCTACGGGGGAACCTCCGTGGTATTTCTGCTGGCGGAAATGGGTCTGGTGCTGAATATATCAAAGGAAGGGCATTCCTTAAATGCCTGAAGGGACAGACACGAAAGAAAAGCATGCCGAATAAGATAGAAACATAGATGTGGTTTCTTTTGAAGGAGAAGCATGCTTTGAAAATATTGAAGGTGACCGGCGGGAACACGCTTTCAGGCGGGATTGAGATACAGGGATCCAAAAACGCGGTGCTTCCCGTGCTGGCAGCGTCGCTTCTTACAGAGGAAAAGGTACGGATTTATCACTGCCCGCGGATATCGGATGTTGCGGATATGCTTTCGATCCTGGAATACGTGGGCTGCAAATGTGTCTGGCATAAAGATTGTCTGGAATTACAGGCGGCGTGTCTGAACAATGAAGCCATTTGCGGTGCGCTGACCAGGAATCTGCGGGCGTCCATTCTGTTTCTGGGGGCATTACTTGCCAGAAAGCAGGAAGTAAAGCTTGCCTATCCGGGCGGGTGTAAGATCGGGGCACGCCCCATCGATATCCATCTGGACGCGCTTGCGCGCCTGGGCGTTGCGCTGTCGGATGAAAACGGAGAGATCTGCGCGAAGGGAAAACTGCACCCGGGGCACGTGAATCTCAAGTTTCCCAGTGTGGGCGCGACGGAAAATCTGCTGCTGGCGGCAGCACTGAGTGAAGGAACGGTCCATATTTCCGACGCCGCCAGAGAACCGGAGATCGTGGCGCTGTGTGAATTTCTGACCCTGATGGGCGCGGAGATTACAGGGGCGGGAAGCCGGGAAATCGAGATTCACGGGAAAAAGAGACTGCATGGAGCAGAATATACCATTCCGGCAGATCGGATCGTGGCAGGGACCTACGCGCTGGCAGCGCTGGCCTGCGGCGGAAACCTGCAGCTGCATGGGTCGGCGGCGCCGGATCTGGCAGGACAGTATCCGGTGATTGCAAAAGCAGGGGCCCACATGTTTTTCCGGAGAAATACATGGCATGTGGAAGCCTCCGGGTATCCAAAGTCTGTAGGATCCATCCGGACGGGCCCGTTTCCATCGTTTCCCACGGATATGCAGTCGCCGATGCTGGCGGCGATGCTCCGCTCGGAAGGCTGTACAAGTATTGCGGACACGATTTACCCGGAGCGTTTCGGCATTGTGGGAGAACTTCGAAAAATGGGCGCAGATGTTTCCCGGGAAGGTACGGTGGTACGTATCTGCGGGACAAAACAGCTGCATGCCGCCGCGCTTTGCGCCGGTGAACTGCGGGGCGCTGCAGGGCTCGTTATTGCGGGACTGCAGTCCGAGGGGGAAACCGTGATTTCCGGGGTTCCCTATATTGAACGGGGGTATGAGGATATCTGCAGAGACCTGCAGCAGGTCGGTGCGGATATCAGAATGGAAGAAACAGGAGTGTTCCTGTCGAAAGCGTGAGAAAATTGGCAAATCGGGCAGACAGACAAATTGCATATAAGAAATTTGCCAGAAAACGGCGGAGGATCCGCCTTTTCAGAGGCGTTTCCATTACCCTTGCCGTCCTTGCGGCCGCAGCGCTGGTTGTCTGGCTGTGTCAGGCAAGGAAGATCACGGTCAGCGGCAACGCATCCTGTCCGGCCGATATGATACAGTCCGATATCATCCGCAATACCGCGGAGAAAAATACGCTGTACCAGCGGGTGCTGGGGCTGCTGAAAAAACGTCCGAAGCTTCCCTATCTGGATGATTACGAGATCGAGTACAGCGGTATCAACCGGATGAATATCCGGGTATATGAAAAACAGCCGGTGGCATACGTTATGATCGAGCAAAGCTGCGTGCTGTTTTCGAGAGACGGCGTGGTGCTGAAAATCACCAGTGAACCGCCGGCGGATCTTCCGCGGATCGAAGGACTGGAACTGGATACCATTATCCTGTACCAAAGTCTGCAGGCGAAGGATGCCGGCGTGTTTAAGACGGTCAAAAGTCTGGTGGAGATCATTAAGAAAAATGATCTGAAACCAGACCGGATCCTGATGAATCAGGACAATGCGATCGAACTTTATTTTGCAGGCGTGCAGGTGCTGCTGGGAACGGATAAGGCATTAGAGGATAAAATGGCGAAGCTGATTGCGATCCTGCCGAGCCTGGAAGGCAGAAACGGAACGCTGTATATGCAGAACGTGGATGAAAACACGGATGAAGTATCATTTATCAAGGCAAAGCCTTAAAACAAGCGAAAAACTCGCTCTATTATGACTTGACAGGCTGAAACGGATAGTTTATCATAGAACTAATTATAGATAATCAGGTGAACTATAGGGTTTTTGCCTATCAGCGAGTTAGAATAACATAAAGGAGGAAAGACTCTTGTTGGAGATTATGACAGACGAAAGCGGCAATATAAACGCCGCGAAAATTATTGTAATTGGTGTTGGCGGCGCCGGCAATAACGCAGTAAACAGAATGATCGAAGAAAGCACCGGCGGCGTTGAATTTATTGGAATAAATACGGATTTACAGGCCCTTCGGCTCTGTAAGGCTCCGAAGACGATACAGATTGGCGAAAAGATCACCAAGGGCCTTGGCGCAGGCGCAAAACCGGAAGTCGGTCAGCAGGCGGCAATGGAAAGCCAGGAAGAGATCACGAAAGAAATCGAAGGCGCAGACATGGTGTTTGTTACCTGCGGTATGGGCGGCGGCACCGGTACCGGCGCGGCACCCATTGTTGCAAAGCTGGCAAAGGATATGGGTATCTTAACCGTAGGCGTTGTGACAAAGCCGTTTCGTTTTGAAGCAAAGCGCCGTATGGAAAATGCCATTGCGGGCATTGATAATCTGAAAGAAAATGTAGACACACTGATCGTCATTCCCAACGATAAGCTGCTGGAGATCGTAGACAGAAGAACTACCATTCCGGAAGCCCTGAAGAAAGCGGATGAGGTGCTGCAGCAGGCTGTGAAGGGTATCACGGATCTGATCAATGTACCGGCACTGATCAATCTGGACTTTGCAGATATCCAGACGGTTATGACAGACAAAGGCATCGCGCATATCGGTATCGGTTACGGCAGCGGCGACGACAAAGCCACAGACGCTGTCAAACAGGCGGTTTCCAGTCCGCTGCTTGAGACCACCATTGAGGGCGCCAGCCATGTGATTATCAATATTTACGGCGATATCTCCCTGATGGATGCCAATGACGCGGCATGTTATGTACAGGAACTGGCAGGCGACGAGGCCAATATCATCTTCGGCGCCATGTATGATGCGGAGGCCACAGATGAAGCGACGGTTACGGTGATCGCCACAGGCATTGAAGATGTTTCCATTCGTGCCCCGAAGACCAATCCGGGATTTACGGGATTTACCGCACCGCTGAAAACCGCGGCGTCTTCCGCAGCGAAGCCGGCGCAGGCACCGCAGAAACCCAGATATCAGGGCAATGCTTATACGCCGGCCCGTGAAAAGCCGGAAAGCGTATCCGCACCCGTTTCCCATACCGGCACCAGTAAGGTAAGCGAGAAAAATATTCAAATACCGAAATTTTTAAACAATAAAAAGTAATGGCAGTCCGATGAAAAAATGCTCCGCTTTTGCGGAGCATTTTTCATCATGGAGGCGGTAAGCGCGGAGGAACTATGCTGATTGTAGCAGGACTTGGAAATCCCGGTCATAAATATGCAAAGACAAGACATAATGTAGGATATGAGGTCATAGACGAACTGGCAAAGGTATTGGATATCCGCATGAAGGACCGCCGGTTTCGCGGACTGACCGGCAGCGGATATCTGGAAGGACAGAAGGTGCTTCTGCTCAAACCGGAAACCTTCATGAATTTAAGCGGCGACAGCATAGCGGAAGCCGTGCAGTATTATAAAGCGGATCCCGCGCAGGATCTGATCGTGATTTCGGACGATATCAATCTGCCACTGGGCGCTTTACGGCTCCGCAGAAAAGGCAGCGCCGGCGGGCACAACGGACTGAAGCATATCATCAGCCGGCTGGAAAGCGATGCGTTTTTGCGGGTCAGAGTCGGCGTGGGTGACAGAGCATCGGCAGAGGAAGACCTGGTTTCCCATGTGCTGGGACATTTTAACCGGGATGAAAAACGACAGATGGCCGAGGCGACGGCAAGGGCCGCGGAAGCGGTGCGCTGCATTGCAGCGGAAGGCATCGACCGGGCCATGAACAAATATAATTAATCAATCAATAAAGGAAAACATATGGAAGCATTGACATCCCCCTTTACACAGCTGGTGGAAATGCAGGAGGTGCGCCGCGGTTTAAAACAAAATCGCGGCTTAAAGTCTGTGTCCGGCTGTGTGGATTCGCAAAAACTGCACTGGATTTACGGCTGCAGCGAAGATTTTAAAAGGAAGCTGATCCTTACCTTCAGCGACCAGAGAGCGAAAGATCTGTATGAGGAATACCGGTTTTACGATCACAGGGCGCTTTTGTATCCGGCCCGGGATCTGCTTTTTTACCAGGCGGATGTACACGGCAATCTGCTGACCAGACAGCGCCTGCAGGTGGTCAGACGTCTGCTGCAGGATGAGGACGCAACGGTGGTCACCAGTTTTGCAGCGCTGATGGACCGCGTCATTCCGCTGGAAATATACAGAAAAAATGTGATTCACATCGATATGGATCACGGGCCGGCCTTTGACGGTATTGCGCAGCAGCTGGCGGATCTGGGGTATGAACGGACCGGGCTGGTAGAACAGGAAGGGCAGTTCTGCATCCGCGGCAATATTGTAGACGTGTTTTCCCTGGTGGAAGCAGCACCGTACCGGATCGAATTTTGGGGAGACGAGATCGATTCTATTCGTTCTTTTGATCCGGCGACGCAGCGCACCATCGAAAATCTGACGGAAATCGACATTTTTCCTGCGACGGAGCTTTTGATCGGGCAAAAACAGCTGCAGGCGGGCGCAGAACGGATGGAAGCCGAAGAAAAACGGCAGAGTGCAAAACTGCGGAAAGAGGGCCGGATCAAAGAGGCCGCCTATCTGCGGGAGAAAATCAAAGAACAGAGTCAGAGTCTGCAAACCCGGGGAAACTTTGGGGGAATGGAAGGCTTCATTGCGTATTTTTTTGATGAAAAGCTGGGCTTTTCCGATTATTTTCTTCCGGAGGATACGCTGGTGCTGATCGACGAGCCCATGCGGGCATACGAGCAGGGCAGGGGTGTGGAACTGGAATTTACCGAAAGCGTCAAAAACCGGCTGCTGGCCGGAGAAATGCTGCCCGGGCAGGCGGATCTGGTTTTCGGCGCCAAAGAAACGGCGGCGCGCCTGATGCGTTTTTCCTGCGTAGGGCTTTCTGCCATTGATAATGTAAAATCGCCTTTTGCGGTGCAGACCCGCAGCTTCATCAACGCGGTTTCCATTGCGCCCTATCACAACGACTTTCTGCAGCTGATCAGGGATCTGAAACGGTATCGGAAAGAGGAATATGCTGTGCTGCTGGTGTCGTCTTCGGAGCAGAGAGCCAGGCGGCTGGCCGCGGAACTCTTTGACGAAGGACTGTCTGCGGCCTACAGCGGCAGTCTGGACCGGGCGGTTCGCCCGGGAGAAATCATGACCGTAAAAGGAGGAATCCGGAAAGGATTTTCCTATCCGCTGATCCATTTTGCAGTGATCTGCGAAGCGGACATTTTCACCAAAAACAAACAGAAACGAAAACCCAAAAAGGAATTTTCCGGGAAGGGGCTTTCTGATTTTAATGAACTGAAAACCGGGGATTATGTCATCCACGAAAGTCACGGCGTCGGCATTTACCGGGGCTTAAAAACCATGACGGTGGACGGCGTGGAAAAAGAATATCTGCAGGTGGAGTTCGCAGGGGGCAGCTGTTTGTACGTGCTGGCGACCCAGCTGGAGAAAATTCAGAAATACAGCGGCGGCGAAGGCAGAAAGCCGAAGCTGAACAAGCTGGGCAGCCCGGAGTGGAATAAGACAAAGACAAGAGTCAAAACGGCGGTGGAGGCGCTGGCAAAAGATCTGGTGGAGCTCTACGCCATCCGTATGAGCCGCAAGGGCTATGCATACGGGAAGGATACCGTATGGCAGACGGAGTTTGAAGAAATGTTTCCCTTTGAAGAAACCGGCGACCAGCTGCGGGCCATTGCCGCCACCAAACGGGATATGGAAAGCGACCATATCATGGACCGGATTATCTGCGGCGACGTGGGATTCGGCAAGACGGAAATCGCGCTGCGCGCTGCCTTCAAGGCTGTACAGGAAAACAAGCAGGTGGCCGTGCTGGTGCCCACCACGATCCTGGCGCAGCAGCATTATCAGACCTTTTCCCAGCGGATGAAGGATTTTCCGGTCTCCGTAAAGATGCTGAGCCGTTTCCAGACCCGGCCCCAGCAGGAACAAATCGTTAAAGAACTGGCCCAGGGAGGCGCGGATATTGTCATCGGAACCCACCGGATCTTGTCGGAGGACGTTTCCTTCCGGGATCTGGGACTGCTGGTCATCGATGAGGAACAGCGCTTCGGCGTCCGTCATAAGGAAAGAATCAAGAAGCTGAAAAATGAGGTGGACGTACTTACATTAAGTGCCACACCCATTCCCCGGACCCTGCATATGGGGCTTTCCGGCATCCGGGATATGAGCGTGCTGGAGGAGCCGCCGCAGGACCGGATGGCGATCCAGACCTACGTCTGCGAATTTCGGGAAGAACTGGTCCGGGAGGCGATCCACCGGGAGATCGGCCGGGGCGGACAGGTGTATTATGTGTTCAACCGCGTTGCGGGGATCGATGATATTACGGCAAAGATCATGGAACTGGTGCCGGAGGCAAACGTGGCTTTTGCCCACGGGCAGATGCCTGAACGGCAGCTGGAATCCATTATGTACCGTTTTATCAACGGAGAAATCGATGTGCTGGTCTCCACCACCATCATTGAGACCGGTCTGGACATTCCGAATGTGAATACCATCATCATTCACGATGCGGACCGTTTCGGTTTGTCCCAGCTGTACCAGCTGAAAGGGCGGGTGGGCCGCTCCAACCGGACGGCCTATGCCTTCCTGCTGTACCAGCGGGATAAAATACTGAAGGAGGAGGCCGAAAAACGGCTGTCTGCCATCCGGGAATTTACGGCGCTGGGTTCGGGCGTCCGGATTGCCATGAAGGATCTGGAGATCCGGGGCGCCGGCAACGTGCTGGGTACCAGCCAGCACGGCCATGTGGAAGCTGTGGGGTATGACCTGTATGTCCGGATGCTGCAGAAAGCGATTCAGCAGGAACGGGGACTGCCGGTGAAGGAGGAAGCGGATACGGTGGTGGATATCCCTATCAACGCACTGATTCCGTCGGCCTACGTACCAAATGAATTTGTCAAGCTGGATCTCTACAAACGGATCGCCGGTTTGAAGGATGAAGAAGAATGCGACGATATGCTGGATGAACTGACGGATCGTTTCGGAACGCCGCCGGAGGAAGTGCTGAATCTGCTGCTGGTGTCCAGAATCAAGGCGCTGTGCAGAAAGCTGGATATCACGGAAATCAGCGGGAATCAGAAACGTATTCTGCTGTATATGGATCCGGAGGCGCATATCAAAGTCGAGAATATCCCGGCGATGCTGCAGGCGTACCGGGGACGGATCCTGTTCCGGGCGGACGTGCGGCCTTATTTCAATATCGCGCTGGAAAAAAAGCGGGAAAAGGACTGGAAAAAAAGTTTTCTGGAGATTCTGTCTGCCATGGCAAAATATCTGCAGGAAGCATAAAAGGACTTGCGAAGACGGCGCAAAACCATTATACTGTTATGAGTAAAATTTTCAGGACATTTCAGGAGGTCAGTATCAGATGAAAAAGCGTGCGATAGCGCTGCTGGCAGTGCTGACGGTGCTGCTGACATTATGCGCGGGATGTACAAAGAAAACAGGCGCCGAGAAGCTGGATTTTGAATCGGTGGTATTGAACGTCGGAGATCATGACATTACGCTCAGAGAAGCATACTTTATAATGAAATGGCGTCAGGCACAGTATCAGACCATGGCGTCTTCCCTTTACGGAGATGATTGGTACAACCAGGATGTAACGGGTACCGGAACCTTTATTGATTATATCAAGGGTTCGGTGATCGATGAACTGGAAACCATGTACATTCTGGCGGACAATGCCGATACCTACGGCGTTTCTCTGGAGGATGCGGATAAAGAAGCCATTGAAACCACGGTAAAGGCATTTATGGATGCCAATACGGAGGAAGCGCAAAATGCCATGGGCGCAACAGAGGATATTGTCCGGAAGGTCATGACCAATTACAGAATCTACAATCTCGTGTACAGTGCGATGCTGCAGGATGTGGATACTTCGGTCACTATGGAGGAAGCGGCACAGAAGACCTTTGAGTATGTATATCAGCCGCTGACGGAAACGGACGAGGACGGTGATACCGTGGATATGCCGGCAGAACAGCAGAATACCTACCGTGCCACCTTTGAGGCCATCAAAAATGCAAAAACCGGAGATACCAGTTTTGAAGACGCCGCGAAAGAGTATGGCTTCTCGGTATCTTCACATTCTTTCGGATCACAGGACGACGGCGATTTTGCAGACATCGACGCACAGGCGGATGCACTGGAGGTTGGAGAGGTTTCGGATCCGATTCCGGTGGAAGGCGGTCTGTTCCTGCTCTGCAAGGTTTCCGATTATGATGAGGAAGCGACGCAAAATGCCCGCCAGACCATTGCCGATGAAAAACTGGCGGAAGCCTTTGAAACGGCCTATGAAGCACTGAAAAAAGACGTAGACATCGAACTGGATGAGGATCTGTGGGCCACCGCAAACTTTGACCGGACGGTCGAGGCTTACAGAGAAGAAGCCAATCAGAATTAAATATAATCAAACGCTGTGGTGTTTGGACAACCGCAGAAAGCAGGATGAGAAAAGGCGTTCACAGTTTCCCTTATCGGGAATCCATGAACGCCTTTTGCTGTGGTTCTTTTACAGTGACAAAGGAAGAAATTACTTTTCCTGATATTTCTGCAGAAGGTTCTGAATCCGTTCCGTGGGATCCAGATATTCGCTGATGGATTCGTCGTGGTTCAGCGCATCGATCAGCAGAGCAATGTATTTGCTCATGTCGCATTCAATAAAGTATTTTTTGCTGTATATTTCAGGAGGCAGATAAGTCAGGTTTGTGGTGATAATATTGGTGATCACACCGTTTTCATAAGCTTCGTCAAATTTCTCAAAGCCCTTTGTAAAGATGCCGAAGGTCGCTGCGACAAAGACGCGGTTGGCGCCGCGTTTCTTGATTTCGGTGGCGACTTCGATCATACTCTCGCCGGAGCAGATCATGTCATCCAGAATGATAATATCTTTTCCTTCCACATTGGGGCCCAGATATTCATGACTGACAATGGGGTTGCGGCCGTCGATCACAACGGAGTAATCGCGGCGTTTGTAGAAAATACCCATATCGAGGCCCAGTACGTTGGCCATATAAATGGCACGGTTGGTACCGCCTTCATCCGGGCTCAGCACCAGCATATGTTCGCTGTCCACCTGCAGATCCGGACGGCGGCGCAGCAGATATTTGATAAACTGGTAAGCGGCGTTGGCGCTGTCAAATCCTTTCAGAGGGATTGCGTTCTGTACGCGGATGTCATGGGCATCAAAGGTAATGATATTGTCAACGCCCATGGCCACCAGTTCCTGCAGCGCGGTGGCGCAGTCAAGGGATTCTCTTGCCGAACGCTTATGCTGACGGCTTTCATAAAGGAACGGCATAATCACGTTGATTCTCCGGGCCTTTCCGCCGATGGCTGCAATCACACGCTTCAGATCCTGAAAATGGTCATCCGGCGACATGTGATTTTCGATCCCGCGGAGAGAGTAGGTAATCGAGTGGTTCAAAACGTCTACCATGATAAAAATGTCGTCGCCCCGGACAGAAGAACGGATAAATCCCTTGCCTTCCCCCGAACCGAAGCGGGGTGTGGCGACATCCATGATATAAGAGTCTCTGCTGTACCCGGCGAGTACCAGGGAAGTTTCGCTGGCGCCGCGTTCGGAACGCCATTTGGAAAGATAGGAGTTGACCTTCTCTCCCAGTTCCGCACAGCTTTGCAGCGGAATCAGTCCCAGGGGACCCACCGGCATTCTGTCCAGAATCTTACCGTCAGATGATTTCATGTAATATGTCCTCCTTCATTTATCTTTTACCGGTACCGGTATGTATGGTTTTTGTTTTTATCAGAAGCCGTATGTCGTCGCCGTCCAGATGCAGGAAGCTGTAATCTGCGATCAGCCTGGAAAAAACCCGGTCCTGGTACTGCGCTTTGAGTTCCGCAGGCCCCAGATTGGTGGTAAAAACCGTGGATTTTCCGTGCAGGCGGCGGTATTCGATGCATTCACACAGACTGCTGACGACAAAACTGTTCAAAAGCTCGGCGCCCAGGTCATCCACAATCAGGCAGTCGCAGGCAGAGAATCCTGCGGCACTGCCGTCATCCTCTTTGCTGCGAAAATGATCGTCGGCCAGCGCTTTGAAAAAGGCCGGCGCATCCAGATGGACCACCGAGTGAATGGTATCGATGAGATATTTGGCAATACTGTTTGCAAGAAAAGTTTTTCCGACGCCCGTAGGACCGTAGAGAATCAGATTTCCATGTTTCTGATCCAGTTCCGCCGCAAACCGCCGGCAGGCCAGGAACGCTTCCTTTGCCTGCTGCCGCATGTTTTTTCCGGAAACCGGATCGATCCGGGTATCGGAATAATAATCCAGTGAAAAGGTTTTGAAGTTTTCTCTTTTGTAGATGTCCTGCCGGGCGCTCTGATCGTAGAGCAGCGCCACCGCCGCTTTGCGGAAGCAGGAACAGGGGGTTACATCGTCAATGTAACCGGTGTCGTGACATTTGGGACAGCTACAGGGCGTGTCCAGATAGTCGGCCGGATACCCGTGCTGTACCAAAACGAAGGATTTTTGTTCATCAATATGGCGCAGCGCCTCGGAAAGCGCCTCTGATGCGCCGGACGCACCATGCAGCATCTGTTCGCCGTAACGCAGCGTGACGGCCGATTCCTCCTGTGCAAGTGCGGCAAAGGCAGGAATGGTTTTGCAGATTTCTTCATAGCGCCGGTCGGCGATCCGTTTATTCGCAAACTGTTTCCTGTTGTAGTCGCGCATAATGGCGTCATACTGATAATTTGCAAGTGACATGATAATTTCCTCTCTGCAGATCAGCTGCCGGTGCCTGGATGCACATCCTGCGTCATGACATACTGCTGCCGGATGAAATCAGTTGTTTCTCCAGTTCTTCCATATCGTAATTCCGGGAAGAACGAAGCGAGGTTCTGCGTTTTGCGGTTTTTCCGGTTTCGGATATCCGCTGCTGGTGTTTTTCATCCAGCAGCGCCACGTCCTTCATGGACTGCACGCCGCCGGAGTACCAGTTCTTCAGAATGGAATCCGCATAGGCAAACTCCGGTTTGCCGGTGGCGCGGATGGTTCGCTTGCAGGCTTCCAGAATCAGCTCCTCCGAAAGACGGTAGGAGGAGATCCACTTGTCCACAAAGGCACGTTCTTCTTCTACCAGCGAACGATTGGAGATACCGAAGGTTTTGATCACACCATAATAGATGCAGCTGTTTAAGGAAGTCATGGACTTCGCTTCCGCAACGGTGGAAATGCCTTTTTTCTTCCATTCAATGGCAACGGCTTCCGCGTAGCGCATACTTCGTTTGCCGCGGGCCGTGCAGTATTCGATCAGATAATCGATCATTTCACTGTCAAAACCCAGCTGGTCATAAATGAAAATCAGAGATTCCAGCTGGGAGGGTCCCAGAAGCCGTTTGAAGTAAGTCTGGGTGACAAAGGAGGCTTTTTCAAAATCCTTGTCGTGCAGGAAACGGTCCTTTTCATCGGCCGAGTAGCTTCTGCGTTCATAAAGAACATCCGGAATTTCCGCAGAGGTATCCGCGATGGTGGCAGCGGTCTCTGCGGTTGCTGCCTGTGCTTCCGAGGTATCAAAGTGATCCAGAAATTCAATAGACTGCAGCTCTTTGCCGTCATAGCGCAGACGAATCAGCCCCGCTTTCTCCCAGTACTCCAGTGCTGTCAGAATATAGGATACCGTATGGTCAAAGCGCATGGCAAGTTCTTTGATCGACAGGGAAGAATCTGTGTGATTGACACAGCGAAGGACAAACAGATAGATCTTTACATACTCTCCGTTTGCCTGCAGCATATATTGATCAATGAACTGATTGGACACCACCGTCGTATTCATCTGGTGGTTCATGATGATTTTTAAATTTCCCATAATACGCTCCCCACACCGGTAACAGATTTCCTTCGAGAGACCCATTATAGCATGAAAAAATCAAAAAGCAAATACCGCAGCGCCGTCAAAACCGGTGATGCAGCGAATGTGGAAAATGTGGAAAACGCAGGCAAACCGCTATGGAAGCATTTTCAAAAAGTAATAAAATTGTCGGAAAAACCGGCAATTTGGAAAATGAAAGCAGCGGAAATCACGGAGGGGAAAATATCCACATTTTATGACAAAAAAAGCGGTGAAGAAATCTGTGGAAAATGTGGAAAACTATTTTCCGAGAAGATGTTCTCCAATATTTACCACGTCTCCTGCCCCCATAGTTATTAACATGTCGCCGTGGATAGAATTTTCCAATAAAAATTTTTCGACATCGGAAAATGATGAAAAATATTTGCAGGTTGTACCCAGTGCCTGGATGGCTGCCTGCAGATCTTTTGAGGAAATCCCGGTGGTATTGATTTCCCGGGCGGCATAGATATCCGTCAGCACCACAAGATCCGCTTTGCCAAGGGCCGCTGCGAAGTCCTTCAGAAAGGCCTTGGTCCTTGTGTAAGTGTGGGGCTGGAATACAACCACCAGCCGGTCAGGATGGAGTTTCCGTGCTGTGGCAATCGTGGAGGCAATCTCCGTGGGATGGTGGGCATAGTCGTCGTAAATGGAAATACCCCCCAGTTCCCCTTTGCGTTCAAAGCGGCGGTGGGTTCCGCAGAAAGCCGCAAGGGCGTCCCGGATGCAGTCGAAAGGAATGTCAAGGGCGCAGGCTGCCGCAACGGCCGCTAAGGAATTGAGCAGATTGTGTTCTCCCGGAACCCGCAGGGAAATCCTGCCCGCAAAAGACTGCGCAATATACAGATCATAGGAAGCGCAGCCGCCGGCGTCGTAAACGACGTTCTTTGCCGTATAGGTGTCGTCCGGTGCAAGGCCGAAGGTGACCAAACGGCAGGGCAGCGCATCGGTTAAGTATTCCGGATGCGGAATGCTGCCGTTTAAGATCAGAAGGCCGTCTGCCGGAAGGTTTTCGGTGAATTTTTTGAAAGAATGGCGGATATCGTCCAGATCCTTAAAGAAATCCAGATGGTCTTCTTCAATATTTAAAATGATTTCAATGGTTGGATAAAAGTTTAAAAAGCTGTTGGTGTATTCGCAGGCTTCAGTCAGGAACAGTTCGTGACCGCCGATTCTGAGATTGCCGCCGATACTGGGCAGCAGACCGCCGATGCTGACCGTGGGATCCAGTCCTGCCCGGACATACAGCTCCGTCAGCATGGAAGTCGTGGTGGTCTTGCCATGGGTACCGGAAACAGCCACGGACTTGTGATAGTTTTTCATCAGCTGTCCCCAGGCTTCCGCCCGGGTCAGCATCGGGATCTTTCGCGCTGCCGCTTCCGAAAGTTCTTCGTTTTCACTGTGGATGGCCGCGGTATACACGATCAGATCGATATCGTCTGTGATATTGGCTTTCCGGTGCCCGATGCGGATGTCGGCGCCCAGGGCCTCCAGCTGGTCGGTAAGTTCGGACTGCCGCAGGTCGGATCCGGAAATGGAAAATTTCCTGTCAAGCAGGATGTGGGCAAGGGCGCTCATACTGATGCCGCCGATGCCGATAAAATGTATATGGATTGGATGATGAATATCCAGTTGAAACATAAATGCCGCTCCTTTTGCCGCGGCGGATCGAAAGGATACGGGATCGCCGCTTGTTCTTTTTTTCAATTTCAGTATATCATTTTTCCCAAAAAAGAAAAGCAAAAACTAAGGCTGCAGCCGGCTTTTCCCGGGCTTTTTTCCCGCATTGTCGAAAAATGGGAATAATACACAAAATTTTTTTGAAATCTATCTTTTTTTTATAAATATTATTTATTTATTTGGAAAGATATGCTATACTTACGTAAATACAGCGAACGATCGTTACAGCGGACATGCTGTGTAAATAAGGAAGAGGTGAGAGCGTGATACGCAAGGAAATGATCGCCATGCTTTTAGCAGGCGGGCAGGGCAGCAGACTTGGAGTCCTGACAGAACATGTAGCCAAACCGGCGGTGGCCTTTGGCGGTAAATACAGAATTATTGATTTTCCACTGAGTAACTGTATTAATTCCGGGATCGATACCGTAGGCGTACTGACCCAGTATCAGCCGCTGCGGCTGAATACCCACATCGGCATCGGTATCCCCTGGGATCTGGACAGAAATGCCGGCGGCGTGACCATTCTGCCGCCCTATGAGACCAATGCAAATAACGACTGGTATACCGGAACAGCCAACGCGATTTATCAGAACATGAACTATATGGAGAGTTTTAATCCTCAGTATGTTCTGATTCTTTCGGGTGATCATATTTACAAGATGGATTATGAAGCGATGCTGGACTACCACAAGGCAAACAAGGCGGACGTAACCATTGCCTGTCTTTCGGTTCCGATGGAGGAAGCCAGCCGCTTCGGCATTGTTGTGACGGATGCTTACGGCAGGATTACGGAATTTCAGGAGAAACCGGAGAAGCCGAAGAGCAATCTGGCCTCTATGGGCATCTATATCTTCTCCTGGGAGGTGCTGAAGGAAGCGCTGACCACATTGAAAAACCAGAGCAACTGTGATTTCGGCATGCATGTCATCCCTTATTGCAAGGAGCAGGGCAAGCGGCTGTTTGCCTATGAATTTTCCGGTTACTGGAAAGACGTGGGAACCTTAGGCTCCTACTGGGAAGCCAATATGGAGCTGGTGGATATTATTCCGGAGTTCAATCTGTACGAGGCATTCTGGAAAATCTATACCAAGACGGAAATCATCGATCCGCAGTACATTTCGGCGGAGGCACATATCGAGCGCAGTATCATCGGCGAGGCCTCCTGCATTGAAGGAAAGGTTGATCATTCGGTCATCGGTTCAGAGGTGCATATTGGAAAGGGCAGCGTAGTGAAGGACTCCATCATCATGGAGGGCGTCACGATCAACGAAGGCTGTTATATTGATCACGCTATTATTGCGGAGGATACCGTCATCGGCGCACGGACGAAGATCGGCGTCGGGGAACCTGCGGAATCGAAGTTAAATCCCAAGATCTATTCCTTTGGTCTGGCGACCATCGGAGAAAATTCTGTGATCCCCGAGGACGTAAGCATCGGGAAAAATACGGCGGTTTCCGGAAAGACCCGGCCAGAGGATTATCCCGGCGGCGTACTGGAAAGCGGAGGTTATATTACCAGGAAGGAGGAGGACCAATGAGGGCCATCGGTATTATCTTAGCAGGCGGCAGCAACGGCAGGATGCAGAACCTGACGGAAAAGCGCGCGGTTGCAGCGATGCGCGTGGCGGGCAGTTTCCGCAGCATTGATTTTGCACTCAGCAATATGTCCAACTCGCACATTAAAAAGGTAGCGGTACTGACCCAGTACAATTCCGTTTCATTAAACGAGCATTTAAGTTCCTCCAAGTGGTGGGATTTTGGCCGCAAGCAGGGCGGATTGTACGTCTTTACCCCTACGATCACCTATGACAACTGCCATTGGTATCAGGGCACGGCGGATGCGATCTATCAGAATATTGATTTTTTGAAAGAATCCCATGAACCTTATGTGGTGATTGCTTCCGGCGACGGCATTTACAAGCTGGACTATGAGGAACTGCTGGAGTACCATATTGCGAAGAAAGCGGATATTACAGTGGTTTGCCACAGCCTGCCGGAGGGAGAGGATCCCGGCAGATTCGGCCAGGTAAAGACGGACGGCGACGGCCGGATCACCGAGTTTGCGGAGAAGCCTTTAAGCCACGTCAGCGACCTGGTGTCCGCAGGCATTTACGTGCTTCGGAGAAGGACGCTGATCGAATTGCTGGAGATCAATTCCAGAGAGGGCAGAAATGATTTTGTACAGGATATCCTGATCCGCTATAAGGACAGGAAAAATATTTATGCTTACAAGCTGGAAACTTACTGGAGAAGTATTTCTTCGGTGGATGCGTATTACCGGGTCAATATGGATTTCCTGAAACCGGAAGTCAGACAGTTCTTCCGGGAGTATCCCGGCATTTACTCCAAGGTGGAGGATCTGCCCCCCGCAAAATACAATCCCCATGCGAATGTGAAAAATTCGCTGATTTCCAGCGGCAGTATTATTAACGGTACGGTGGAAAACTCCATTCTCTTCAAAAATGTATTCGTCGGCAGCAATTGTGTGATCAAAGACGCGATTATCTTAAATGACGTATACATTGCGGACGACGCGATTGTGGAGCACTGTATCATTGAAAGCGGCAGCACCATCAAATCCGGCCGGATTTACCGTTCCGATGAGGAGGGAATCCGGGTATTTCGGTCGGGAACCAAGAGTACGGTACGATTTGACGCGTAAAACAATATGGAAAGAAATCCGAAAGGCAATGGCTCGTGAGGGTCATTGCCTTTTGGACGTTTTTCGGTTTCTCATTTTACCGGGAGGTATCCTCTGCCTGCATCAGTTTTGCTTCTACAATCGCAAAGGGGGCTTCGATACAGTCCAGAAAGGCTTTGTGAAATTCGTCCTCACTGTGCCCCGCTGCCATATAGCTGCGTTTGAGCTGTTCCACATTGGTATAGCCCAGGTAATAGGTCATATAATTGGCGGGTTCGCTGACAATGTAATCGTAAATCTGCTGTACGGTACCGCTGTCGGTAATGCCATAGGAGGAAAGCAGTATGGCGGCGTCATCTGCAGTCCAGTAGTTGTAATGAATATTGTAATCCAGCAGCGCATAAAGACAGAGAGTCAGCTTGCGGTAGGTCTGCAGGACGCCGGCCACTTCGCTGACGGGAAAATCCCCTGCCAGTCCCATCGTCTCCACGGCCAGCGGATAGGTATACAGTTCGCAGTAGCTGGCCCAGCCTTCGGCGTAGCCTGTGCAGGAAAACAGTCTGGAAATCAGATTGCCTTTCTGTACATGGTTTTGCAGCAAATGGCCCGGAAAGCCTTCATGCGCAAGGGTGGTAAAGAGGTCGAAGGGGGAAAAGGCGGTCTGCGGATTGATGTAGATGCCTGGATTATTCTGATCGTCCGCCGGAGGAATCAGGAAAAAGGCGCTGCTGAAGCGGGAGGCCAGTGCCGGTGCAATGAACTGTACCGTGTAATCACAGCGGGCTGTGCCGAAGGAGGCTTCCGTCAGTTTGCTTAAACACGCCAGATCATTTTTAGCGGCGGAAAGGGCAGCGTCTCCCTGCAGGGTCTGGCGCAGATCACTGGTCAGAAGCAATTCCCAAAGCTGGGGATTTTCCGTCAGTGCTGTGGTCAATGCATCGGCCAGCGCCGGGAGATCCTGTTCCAGTTGGGTGCCGATTTCTTCCATGGGACGGCTGTCGCCGGTCTGATCCTTCACCAGCAAGGCAAAGTAGTCCCGGCCATTGGGCAGCGAACACAGACCGGTATTGTGAAATACTGTATTTTCGGATAGGGCGGCGGCCGCATCCGCAAGGACCGTATAGGCAGGAAAAACCGCATTTGTCAGGAGATCCAGATGCTGCTGCCGGAGGGCTTCCTTTTCGGCATCGTCCATAGAAAGGGCCGCCAGTTTCTCATCAAAGGCAGCGGACAGAAAGTGGGATTCGGCGGGCTCTGCAGGGAAGGCGTGACAAAATTCCAAAAGGCTTGTGCAGGCGGATTGGGACATGAAACAGCCTGCGGCGGCTTTTTGGGTTTCATATGCGGTGATTTCCGCAAAATAGTCCGGAAGCAGCTGCAGCAGATCCAGATAATCCCTTACGTCCTGCGCATCGGCAAAGCGGTATTCCGAAAGCATCAGCGGAAGCTGTACGTGGAGACCGCTGTGGGAAGATAAGGGTTCATACAGATAAGGAAAAGCAAGCAAAGCGGTATGATTCTGCAAAGCGGTACATAAGATGTCATAGAGATAAGCATTTTCTTCAGACAGCAAAGCGCGGTCAATGCCGGCAAGACGGACAAGCGTCTGTTGGTCACGGTTTTGCTCGGCGGCAAAGGCATCGGAAGAGAGGTGTCCGAGACTGGCGGCAGGCTGCTGTATACCCAGCTTTGCCGGGTCGGAGAGACAGAAATGCAGATCCAGCGTATTTTCGGACAGAATGGATGCGGAAAGCTCCTGACAAAGGTCTGAAAAGGCCTGATCGGCGTCCTTTGCGGCAGGACTGCTGCAGCCGGCGCAGGAAACGCACAGGAGAATTACAAGACAAAGCGGCAAAAGTTTCTTCAGGACAAAGGGCATGGCGTTACCTCTTTTTTAAGATCATACAAAGCTATGCCCGCGGAAACGGCACTAGAACTTTTCGCGATTAAGTTTTCTCGTGACTTGTATATAAAAATTCGTTATGGTATACTAAAAAACGGTTTGAATGGAGGGGGATGTGTATGGCAAAACCGCTGACACTGTACAAACTGATTATTCTGTACATGCTGGACCGGGTTTCCTTTCCAATGACAAATGACCAGCTGTCGGAGTACATTCTGACAAAGGGATATATGGACTATTTCAAGTTCCAGCAGACAATGTCGGAGCTGAAAAGCACGGGACTGGTCAAAGCGGAAATCATACGGAACAATACGCATTATACGATCGAGCCAAGAGGAAGAGAGGTCTGTCATTATTTTCAGGGAAAGGTTTCCCATGAAATCCGGGAGGATATCAAGGCATATCTGAAGGAAAATGAATATGAACTCCGGGAGGAAGTGTCCGTTTTTGCAGATTATCACCGGACCGTGGAATCGGAATACATGGTAGAGTGCACCGTCAGGGAGCAGGGAGAGGATCTTATGAAGCTGCAGCTGCGGGTGCCTTCCGAAGCGCAGGCCAACACGATCTGCAATCAGTGGAAGGAAAAATGCAGCGGCATTTACGCTTACCTGGTAAATACGCTGGCGGACCAATGAGCAGAAACGGACGATTTGGCAGGGGCGCCCTTTTAGGCGCGCGTGCCGCTACATTATTGAGGATGAGGAAAAGATATGAAAGTGACACAGGCAATACAGAAAACCGCAGAGGATTTTCATGCAATTACCAAAAAAGGCATTGCAGTCTATGACAGTGACGGGATGCGGATTGCCGGCGTTCTGATACAGAAGGAACCGTCGGAGGAAGCGCTGAAGCTCTTTTTCGGATCCACAGCGGAAAATCAGGAAGTGGCGGGAATGCATTTCTTTAAAGTATACGAGGAGGACGCGCCCTGCTATATTCTGCTGATTCAGGGCTACGGCGACGACATTCACCTGCTGGGCAAGGTGGTTGCCGCGCAGCTGGAGCATATCATTTCGATTTTCCGGGACAAGGAAAACAAATCTTCGTTTATCCAGAGCCTGCTGATGGACAATCTCCTGCAGGTGGATATATACAATAAGGCAAAACGTCTGCGCATCCCGATGGAACGGCGCAGACTGGTCTATCTGATTGAAACGAAAAACGCGAAGGACAGAAACGCGCTGAAGGTGCTGGAACAGATCTTTGTGGACCGGGCATTTGTCACCTCTGTGGACGAGCACGCCATTGTGCTGGTCATGGAGCTGGATGACAAAGACGATGAGCAAAGTATGAAAAATATCGCGCATACGGCCATGGACATGCTGAATTCGGAAACTATGTCTTCGGTGCGCATCGGGTACGGATCGGTAACGCCGCAGCTGAAGGATATATCTCGTTCCTATAAGGAAGCCAAGCTGGCGCTGGATGTGGGACGTATTTTTTATCCTTCCCGGCCGATCATTTCCTACAGCTCTCTGGGGATCGGAAGACTGATCTATCAGCTGCCGATGCATCTGTGCGAGCTGTTTATGAAAGAGACCTTTACCGAAACGCCTATGGAAAGCCTGGATGAGGAAACGATTCAAAGCGTCATCAAGTTTTTTGAAAACAGCCTGAATGTGTCGGAAACAGCCAGACAGCTGTTTGTACACAGAAATACGCTGGTTTACCGGCTGGAAAAGCTGCAGAAAATGACCGGGCTGGACGTCAGACAGTTTGAGGACGCGCTGACTTTCCGGATTGCGATGATGGTCAGCAGCTATATGGATTATATGAAGAATAACAAAACCAATTGAGAAAGGAATCGATAAGATGATTGTACTACATGAAGAAGGCGGATTTTTGCTGAACGGCCGACTGGTTTTGGAGGGGGAACAGGTCCGTCTGCCGGATGGAAGCACGGCGGACAAAGCGGCAGGCCGCAAAGGCACCATGGCTTATCAGATTTTAAAGAGCCACAACCGGTCCGAAAATATGGAACAGCTGAATATCCGCTTTGACAAGCTGACTTCCCATGACATTACTTACGTGGGCATTATACAGACGGCCAGAGCCAGCGGGCTGGAAAAATTTCCCATGCCCTACGTACTGACCAACTGCCACAATTCCCTCTGCGCAGTGGGCGGCACTATCAATGAAGACGATCACATGTTCGGCTTAAGCTGCGCCAAAAAATACGGCGGCATCTACGTACCGGCGCATCAGGCGGTCATTCATCAGTATGCCCGGGAAATGCTGGCGGAAAGCGGCGCAATGATTCTGGGCTCCGACAGTCATACCCGTTACGGCGCCCTGGGCACCATGGCCATCGGCGAAGGCGGCCCCGAACTGGTGAAGCAGCTGCTGGGACAGACCTATGACGTGAAAATGCCCGCGGTGGTCGGCGTGTATCTGAAAGGAAAGCCGAAAAAAGGCGTTGGTCCCCAGGATATCGCCTTGGCCATCATCGGCGCGGTATTTAAAAATGGATTCGTCAATAACTGCGTCATGGAGTTCATCGGCGAAGGCATCGGAAACCTGACGGTGGACGAACGCATCGGCGTGGACGTTATGACCACGGAAACTACCTGCCTTTCGTCCATCTGGCAGACCGATGAAAATGTAAGGGAATTTTATGAGATTCACGGAAGGCCGGAAGCCTTTGCTGCGCTGGCCCCTGCGGAAGGCGCCTATTACGACCGGATCATCGAGGTGGATCTGGACAAGATTGAATGTATGATCGCCATGCCCTTCCATCCCAGCAATGTCTATACGATTCATGAAGTTATGGAGCATCCGGCGGATATTCTGGCGGAATGTGAGAAAACGGCCATTGAAACCCTGCATGCGCCGAAGGACTTCTCTCTGCGCAGCAAGATCAAAAACGGCGCGCTGATGGTGGATCAGGGCATCGTCGCGGGCTGTGCCGGCGGCGGTTTTGAAAACATCTGCGCGGCAGCGGATATCTTAAAGGGCAGAAGTATCGGAAACGGCGCCTTTACCATGAGCGTTTATCCGGCCAGTATGCCGGTTTATATGGAACTGGTGAAAAACGGCGTGGCAGCCGATCTGATGGCATCGGGCGTCGTCCTGAAGACCGCCTTCTGCGGCCCCTGCTTCGGCGCGGGAGATACGCCGGCCAACAATGCCTTCAGTATCCGGCATTCCACGAGAAACTTCCCGAACCGGGAGGGCAGCAAGGTACAGAACAGCCAGATGTCGGGCGTGGCGCTGATGGACGCTCGTTCCATCGCGGCGACGGCGGCCCGTCAGGGGGCCCTTACGGCGGCCACGGATCTGGATACGAATTATCAGAAACGAAGCTATTATTTTGATAAGAGCATTTACGAAAACCGGGTATTTGACAGCCACGGGGTGGCTTCCCCGGAAACGGAAATCGTGCTTGGCCCCAATATCAAGGACTGGCCGAAGATGCCTGCTTTGACAAAGCACCTGCTGCTGAAGGTGGTGTCGGTGATCGAAGATCCGGTGACCACCACGGACGAGCTGATTCCTTCCGGCGAAACCTCATCCTATCGTTCCAATCCGTTAGGACTGGCGGAGTTTGCCCTGTCCCGGAGAGACCCTGCCTATGTGGGCAGAGCAAAAGAAATCTTCGCGGCGGAACAGGCGAGAGAAGTGGGAGACTGTCCGGCAGAAGCCGTACCGGAGTTAAAAGCGGTTTTTGCGCGGATTGCAGAAGTTTATGGGGAAGAGGTGCTGAAAGATACAGGCATCGGCTCCGCCATTTACGCGAGAAAACCGGGGGACGGTTCCGCCAGAGAGCAGGCGGCTTCCTGCCAGAAGGTGCTGGGCGGCTGGGCGAATATCGCCAGGGAATATGCCACCAAGCGGTATCGTTCCAATCTGATCAACTGGGGCATGCTGCCGTTCTTACTGGAAGAGACGGAACTTCCCTTTGCCAATGGCGATTATCTCTTTGTTCCGGACGCCGCGGCGGCGGTCAGGGACAAGACGGAGGAAATCAAAGCGTATATTGTGGGAAAGGCGTGGACGGAAATCACCCTGAAACTGGGCAGTCTGACGGAAGAAGAGCGGGAAATCATCTTAGACGGCTGTCTTATCAACCATCACAGAAAGGCAATGAAAGGCTGAGAATAAAGGAAAAGGCGGCGGGCATTGGCCCGCCGCCAAATTTTAAAGCAGCGACTGCAGATCTGCTTTTAAATCGGCAAGCATCTGCTGCGCATCAGAAGCGGAGTTTCCGCGAACTCCCACATAGAGCTTGAGTTTCGGCTCCGTCCCGGAAGGACGGATGCAGAACCAGGCTTCCTGATCCAGTGAAAAATACAATACGTCCGAGGGAGGCAGACCGGTTTTGGCGCTGTCCAGATAATCCCGGATTTCAAAAACCTGATGTGATCCGATGCTGTGGGGCGGTTCGGCCCGCAGGGCGCACATCAGGTTTTTCATATATACCGCGCCGTCCTCGCCGGGATAGGATTTGGTGAGGATGTCTTCCATATAATATCCGTAGGTTTCGTACAGATGCAGAACCTGCTGCCAGAGACTGCTGCCCTGGGACTGGTACCAGGCGGCGGCTTCGCATAAAGCCAGGCTGGCGGTCACTGCGTCCTTGTCCCTTGCGTGGGTGCCGATAAGGCAGCCGTAGCTTTCTTCATAACCGAAGAGAAAGCTGTGGCTGTTTGTTTCCTCGAAGCGTTTGATCTGTTCGCCGATATATTTAAAGCCGGTCAGGGTTTCGATCAGTTTGACATGGTATCTTTGGGCAATTTTTTTGGAAATATTGCCGGTGACGATGGTTTTGACCACTGCGCCGTCGGCAGGGAGCTTCTGCAGCGCCTGCCTTTGGGACAGCTCATATTCCATCAGAAGGGCCCCGGAGAGATTGCCGCTTAAAGCATGATATTCACCGGCGGTATCTTTGACATAGACGCCGAGACGATCCGCGTCCGGATCTGTGGCCAGCACCAGATCGGCGTCTTTTTCTTTTGCCAGTGCCAGCGCCAGGGCAAAGGCGTCTTTGTCTTCCGGATTGGGCAGCTTGACAGTGGGAAAATCCCCGTCGGGCTGCGCCTGGGCGGCAACTACATAAACCTGTGTAAAGCCGCATTCTTTCAAAAGGGAAGTGACCGGCACGAGCCCGGTGCCGTGCAGGGGCGTATAGACGATTTTCAGCCGGTGCTTTTCCTGTTGGATGGCCTCCGGCCGGAGAATGATCTTTTTGACCGCTGCCAGATAAGCCCGGTCAAGGTCCTCGCCGATCCTGTGCAGCAGGCCCTGTTCTTTTGCCTGTGCTTCGCTGATATGGCGCACGTCCCGAAACAGATCCACGCGGTTGACAAAGGAAATGATTTTGTGGTCCAGAGGCGGGGTGATCTGGCCGCCGTCTTCCGCGTAAACTTTATAGCCGTTGTATGCCGCGGGATTGTGGCTGGCCGTGATGACGACCCCTGCCGCGCAGTGCAGGTGCCGGATGGTAAAGGACAGCTGCGGTGTGGGCCGCAGGCCCTCATACAGGTATGTTTTAATGCCGTTGGCACATAATACAAGTGCGGTTTCCATGGCGAAAGTATCGGACATATGACGGGAATCGAAGGCAATGGCCACGCCCTGGGATTGTTTGTGCACGGAACAGATATAGTCCGCCAGTCCCTGGGTGGCTTTCCGGACGGTGTAGATATTCATCCGGTTGCTGCCTGCGCCTAAAATGCCCCGCAGGCCTCCCGTGCCGAAGTTCAGATCCCGGTAAAAACAGTCGCG
Source organism: uncultured Lachnospiraceae bacterium (assembly GCA_947630295.1). GTDB lineage: Bacteria > Bacillota > Clostridia > Lachnospirales > Lachnospiraceae > CANRIM01. The sequence continues at coordinate 55,211 of CANRGZ010000001.1, forward strand.
CATTTTTTCCGGATCATTTGCCATTTCAGCCAGCGCTTTTTTTGTGCCGGCATCCAGTCCGCGGGCATTCACCCATTCCTGATATTTTTCCTGATACATGGTTTCTTCCTCCGTCGGCGCATGTGATGCGCTTATTCTACACCGAATCCGGAAACGGAACAATGACTTTTTTGTGAAAAAGATGGCAAAAGGAAAAATGTGGTGTTATAATGCCTTCCGACGACACAGCAGGGGCGCTTCCTTACGGGCGTGCTTGTCTTTACAGTGGAGAAACGAGTATGAAAATTGGAATCGACATTTCAGCCATGGCCAAAACCCTGGCCGGCATCGGGCAGTACTGCGTACAGATGCTCAAAGAACTCTATGCGATGGATCAGGAGAATGCGTATTATCTGTTCGCTCCAACAGAGGTTGCGCTGCCGGTTGCGGAAAATGACCACTGGCATCTGATCAATTACGGCGGAAAGCGGGGCAGCACCCTGCGCTATATGACGGAAGTACCGAAGATTTTGAAAAAAGAGGGAATTGAGGTATTTGTGGGCACCAGACATTATCTGCCGCCGTTTCATCCGGAAATTCGCTATATCGGCGTGGTACATGATCTGATCCCGCTGTATATGCCGGAGCTGTTTACCTTTTTTCACCGGCTGCGGTTTCGTATGTTTACCCGGCTGTGCGCCCGGAAAGCGGATCACATCGTGGCCGGGTCCAAGGCCACGGCAGCGGACGTGGTAAAATACATGCATGTTCCGGAAGAAAAAATTACCGTACTTTACTATGGCGCAGACGCGCGGTTTGGCCCTGAACGGGATGAGGCAGGAATTGGCGCGGCCATGGAAAAATACCATATAAAAACGCCCTATGTGCTCTGCCTTTCTACGGTGGAACCCCGGAAAAATATGCTGCGGACCATACAGGCTTTTGAAGCGTTGACCAGGGAAGAACTGCAGGGGGTGCAGCTGGTCATCGTGGGGGGCAGCGGCTGGAACAACGGGGAGATTTATGACTACGTGAAGCAGCACCGGATGGAAGAACAGGTATTGTTTACCGGTTATGCATCGGATGAAGAAATCCGGCATATCTATGCGAATGCCGGCGTATTTGTCTATGCGTCCCTTTGCGAGGGCTTCGGCATTCCCATTGTGGAAGCGATGCAGAGCGGAACGCCGGTGATCACCTCCAATCTGTCGTCCATGCCGGAAGTGGCGGGAGACGCCTGCCGACTGGTGGACCCGTATTCGGTAGAGGAAATCAAAGAGGCGATGAAAGAAATCTTAACAGACGAGGCGCTGCAGCAGCAGATGCGCGTCAAAGGACTGAAGCAGGCCGCGGCATTTTCATGGAAGCGCTGTGCGGCCGGACTGCATGATATTATCTTGGAAACGGAAGGAAAATCACATGCTTGAATTAAAGGGAATTGTCAAGGATTATATTACCGGAAACGAGACGGTCCATGCGCTGCGGGGCATTGATATTGCATTCCGGGAAAACGAATTTGTGGCCGTTTTGGGACATTCCGGCTGCGGCAAGACCACGCTGTTAAATATCATCGGCGGGCTGGACCGGTATACCAGCGGCGTGCTGAAAATCAACGGCCGTTCCACAGAGGAGTTTTCGGATCGGGACTGGGACGCTTACAGGAATCATTCCGTGGGATTTGTGTTCCAGAATTACAACCTGATCCCCCATCAGACGGTACTGAAAAATGTGGAACTGGCGCTGACTTTAACCGGCGTGAAGCGGGCGGAACGAAAGAAGCGGGCGAAGGAAGCGCTGGCGCAGGTGGGTCTGGAAGATCAGATCAACAAAAAACCAAACCAGCTTTCCGGCGGACAGATGCAGCGGGTGGCCATCGCAAGAGCGCTGGTGAATGATCCGGACATTCTGCTGGCGGACGAACCTACGGGCGCGCTGGATTCGGAGACTTCAGTGCAGGTCATGGACATTCTGAAAAAAATATCGGAAAACAAGCTGATCATCATGGTAACCCACAATCCGGAACTGGCGGACACCTATGCCAACCGGATCGTGCGGATCGTGGACGGCACCGTGGTAGAGGATTCGAGACCTTTTGCGGCGGAAGATGTTCAGCCGAAGGAACTGCCGCAGAAAAAGGTGAAAAAGCCGTCCATGTCCTTCCTGACGGCCTGCGGGCTGTCCATGACAAACCTGCTGACCAAGAAGACCAGAACCATTCTTACTGCCTTTGCAGGCAGCATCGGTATTATCGGTATCGCGCTGATTTTGTCCATGTCCAACGGAATCCAGAATTATATCGACGATGTACAGGAAGAAACGCTGTCCAACTATCCTTTGAGCATCGAGTCGGAAACGGTGGACATGTCCGACATGATTACCCAGATGATGGGGGACAATGCCGAGGAAAACGGCGGTGTGAAGCATGATAAGGATAAGGTCTATTTCAGTACGGTGATGTATGACCTCATCAATTCCATGACTTCGGTGGAAGTAAACAAAAACAACCTGAAGGATTTCCGCAAATTTCTGGACGGCGATCAGGAAGTGCAGACCCATTCCAGCGCCATCCAGTACAATTACGGCCGGAAGTTTGATATTTATACCAAAGATGCAGACGGCAAAATCGTCAAAGCAGACGTGATGACGCTGCTGCAGGACACGATGAAAACCATGTACGGCGCCGATTTCAGCTCCTATTTTTCGAATTTCGGACAGATGTATGAAAATTATGACGTCTGGGAGGAACTGCTGACGGATATTGACAGCGGTGATTTAAGCAGCATTTATGAAAAACAGTATGATCTTCTGTACGGCAAATGGCCCGAAAACAAAGATGAGCTGGTACTGATCGTGGATCAGAACAATGAGATCAGCGATATGGTCATGTATGCCCTGGGACTGCGCAGCAGTGCGGAAATGGCGGACGCCATGGATGCGGCCATGAACATGGAACAGATCGACATCTCGGAAAACGGCTGGGAATACAGCGAAATCTGCGACCGGCAGCTGAAGATGATCCTGCCGGCGGATTATTATCAATATGAAGAAGCGACCGGAAATTATGTAAACCTTTCAGAGACCGACACCGGCCTTTCCTATCTGTACGGCAATCAGGAAATCGGCCTTCCCCTGAAGATCGTGGGGATCGTGCGGATGGATCAGGACGCCATGAGCAACCGGACCACCGGCGCCATCGGCTATACCAAAGCGCTGACGGATTATGCGCTGGAGCAGGTGGAAAAGCAGGAAATTGTGAAAAAACAGCTGGCGGACGAGAAAACGGACGTGATCAGCGGTTTGCCTTTTAAAGATCCGGATGCGCCGGAGCCTTCGGCAGAAGAAAAGAAAGCAGCTGTGGAGGCATATGCCGAGAAGCTGGATATTTCGGAGAAGGCGGATTTGTACCGGTATATTATGACCGTGCCGGATGAGGCCTATGTCAACGGAATCGTAGAGCAGCAGATTGCGGGACTGGACCGGGCCACCATCGAGGAACAGGTGAAGCAGCTGTATGCGCAGGATATGGGCGTGGACGCCGCGACGGTGGAAAGCTATATCGCGGAAATGGATGACGAGACGCTGTTTGAAAATGTGAGAGAGTCCATTCGACAGCAGGTGAAAGCGCAGTATGCGGAGCAGGTCAACGCCCAGCTGGTAACGATGCAGGACATCGCGCTGGCCGGGGCCTATGACGCGGCCACCTGGGCAGACTGGCAGTATGGGGAAATCTATGACAATTATATGCCGTCCCAGGTTTCGGATTCTACCTATGAAGACAATCTGGAACTTTTGGGGTATATGCGGAAAGATACCCCCGAGTCGATCCTGATCTATGTGTCCAGTTTTGAAGATAAGGAAATCATCAACGACGCCATCGCGCGCTACAATCAGAAGGCGGCGGAAGAGGACAAAATCGATTACACGGACTACATTCAGCTGTTGATGAGCTCCATTACGACCATCATCGATGCCATCAGTTATGTACTGATTGCCTTTGTGGCGGTTTCCCTCGTGGTATCGTCCATCATGATCGGTATCATTACCTATATTTCCGTACTGGAACGGACCAAGGAAATTGGTATCCTGCGGGCCATCGGCGCCAGCAAAAAGGATATTTCCAGAGTCTTTAATGCGGAAACCATATTGATCGGCCTGGTGTCCGGCGTCTTCGGTATCGGGCTGACGCTGCTGCTGATTTTGTCCATCAACTATATCATACACCGGCTGACGGATATCTACACCATCAATGCGGCGCTGCCGGCTGCAGGAGGTGTGATTCTGGTCGTTATCAGTATACTGCTGACCTTTGTGGCGGGGCTCATTCCCTCCAGAATCGCGGCCCGGAAAGATCCGGTGGAGGCACTGCGAACGGAATAAAAGACAACAACCAATTCGCGTCTGCATGGAAAAAAAGCCATGCAGGCGCTTTTTTTGTGCCTGAAGCCAAGTCCGATGGCAGTTGATTTTGCGGAAAATGTCGATGATTGTCGAAAAAAGAGATCAAAACGGCAGAAAAAAATGCAAATTATCTGATATACATAAGCCCGTAGGACAGTATGCTAGAATACAACTATCACATATTAATAAAGAATAAACACTAACAAATTGAAAATTAAGAAAACGATACAGCGTGTATACAAAATTAAAGAAAGGAAGGAGAGGTATATATTTAAAAATCAAAACAATGCAGTTTGTGTACGGTGTTTATTCAGAAAGAAGGTGTACGTTGAATCATTGTTTTGCAGTGTGTGATTCACAGGGGGTATTTGCTGAAAAAATGGCAGGATATGTCAATAGAAATCACCTGTGTCCGTATATGATGGAGTCGTTTACCAAACAGTCTGTGCTGGTTGAATACGGACGGAATCACTATATCGACGTTTTGCTGATCGATGAGGCGCTCTATACAGACGAGGTCTGTGAACTGCACGCCGGAAAGGTGTTTCTGCTGACAGAAGAACAGCCGTCAGAGGACAGCACAGCGCCGGTGCGGCTTTACAAGTATTCATCGATACCCGATATCATGAGAAAGGTAATGTGTGATTTTGCAGATCGTAATTCCGCATCCGTAACGGCACAAGGCGGAAACAGAAGGCTGCAGGTCATCGGGGCATTTTCACCGGCGCCGGATTACAGACATTCCTCCCTGGTACTTACAATGGCCATGATTATGGCGGAAAACACAAAGGTAATTTATCTGCATGCAAACAGCGCATACGGGTATCGAAGTTTATTAAAAGGCGCGTCTGAGCTGGATTTGTCCGATGTAATGTATGAAATACAGAACGGTCACGACCGTCTGGAAGACTGGAGAGACGGCATGATTCTGCAATACGGGAATCTGCATTACGTTCTTCCTGCGGTATCTGCAAGGGATCTGCAGTCTGCAGAAACAAAAGACTGGATGGCGCTGATCGACGCAATTATCCGAAGCGGCAGATATGATCGTATCATTTTGGACATCGATGAAAGCATAGAAGCGTGCTTTGAACTGCTGGCCCGCTGTGACAGGATCTACAGCTTTTCGGAGAAAAATACGTTTTGTGACGCAGCCTTTCCGGCTTTTGCGGATGCGGCGGAAAAACTGGGGTTTGACAGAATTACAGGAAAAATGATCAGACTTCCCGTACCGGCGCAGACAGAAGACATACCTACGGATCATTTTCTGGAGACTTTGAAAGAGGGAAACAGCGAAATCTATGTCAGAAAACTGCTTGCGGGAAAAATCTGACGCGGAAACAGCGCTGACTGCTGAGATTCAGGAGGATGTGATTGCGGAGCTGGACTGTTCAAATGAAGTGGATGACGCGCAGATTCTCCGCATCATTGATGACAGGATCCTTTGCAGAAGCGAGGAAACGCATATCGGACTGCAGAAAAAGCAGCAGATCCGAAAAGATATTTTCAATTCCCTCAGAGGCTACGATATTCTTCAGGAACTGATGGACGACGATACCGTGACAGAGATTATGGTCAACGGCACCCGGAATATTTTTTATGAAAAAAAAGGGTGCATGTACTGCTGGGACAGGCATTTTGGCACATCGGAGCATCTGGAAGATATTATCCAGCGGGTGATTTCGGGCACAAATCGCAGTGTCAATGAACGTTTTCCGATTGCGGATGCCAGACTGGCGGACGGTTCCAGAATCAATGTCGTGCTTTCGCCGGTGTCTTTAGACGGCCCGGCGGTGACCATCCGGCGTTTTCCGAAGGACCGGATCGATATGAAAAAGCTGATTGCATACGGTACTTTGTCCGATGCGGAAGCAAATTTGCTGGAAACCATCGTCAGGGAAAAGAAAAATGTGCTGATCAGCGGAGGAACGGGCACCGGGAAAACCACTTTTTTAAATGCGCTTTCCGATTTTATCGGAGCAGACGAACGGGTGATTACAATTGAAGATTCCGCTGAACTCCAGCTTTGCGCGATGCCCAATATCGTGCGAATGGAATGCCGCAATGCCAATACGCAGGGCATCGGGGAAATCAGCGTTCGAACGCTGATACGAACCGCCCTGCGGATGCGGCCCGACAGAATCATCATCGGTGAAGTCCGGGGCGCGGAAGCAGTGGATCTTCTGCAGGCATTAAACACAGGGCATGCCGGTTCCCTGTCAACCATTCACGCAAACAGCTGTGCAGATGTGTTCAGCAGATTTGAAACCATGGTGCTGACCGGCATTAATATTCCGGTGGAAGCAATTCGCAGACAGATGGCTTCCGCACTGCAGATTTTGATCCATCTGGAGCGGGAACCGGACAAAAGCAGAAAACTGAGCGAGATCGTGGAAATAGAAACGTATGAAAACGGAAAATTTACCCTGAAACCCCTCTATCAAAGAAAAAAAGAAGGAAACGGATGAAGATGCTGAAACAAACAGGGAACAGGCAAAGCCTTCTGCGGGAAAAGCGTCCGGATCGCCGGCTGCTGCTGCAGGCCCTGAAAAATGCAGGAATCATCCTTCTGCTGGCGGATTTGTTTTATGATCATCTGTTTTGCAGCATGCTGTTGTTTCCGGGATTTATTTTGCTGATGCGCCGGGATATCAAAAAGAACAGGATGCAAAAGGAAGCGCTTTGCATACGGCAGTTTCAGGATATGCTCATTTTGCTTTCCCAGAATCTGCAGGCAGGCAGCGCGGTGGAAAATGCGTTTGTGTATGCGCAGAAAGAGATTGCGAAGCTGTATTCCGCCGAAACAGTCTTTATGCGGGCCCTCCGGAATCTGGTACAGGGTTTGCAGATCAATATACCGGTGGAAAAGCTGGTGCAGGCCATGGCAGAGGAAACAGATTATGAAGAAATCCGGACATTTTCGTTTGTGTTCGGTACGGCAAAACGCAGCGGCGGAGATCTGGTGGAAACCATAGCATTCAGCGCCACTACCCTGATTGACAAAATAAAACTCAACAGAGAAATGATGAATATCATCAGCGCAAAAAGAATGGAACAGCAGATTATGAGTCTGATTCCCATGGGAATCCTTGGATACATAAAGCTCTGCTGCCCCACATTGATTGATGCGCTTTACAATAATCTGCCGGGAGCAGTGGTTATGACGGTGTTTTTGCTGATTTATGCAGGCGCCTGGCTGTGGTCCGGCACCATAATCGATATTAAGGTGTGAAACAATGGGGTATTTGTACTTGCTGCCTGCGGCAGGCGTTCTCCTGTTTCTGATATCTGCCCGGAAGGAACCTGCAGCGCGGGGAAAAAGAAACAATTTTTTGTCTGCCGTATTTGAAAAAGCCGGAAAACGGCTGCTGCGGATGCGCCCCTTTGCAAAAATCTGTAAGCGCTGGATACAAAAGCAGACAGAAGATCTGCCGCTGGGACACAGCATGCTTGCTGCGGCAGAACAGCGATGCGTCAGATGCATGGCTGAAATTCTGCTGATTCTGCTGGCTGGAAGCCTGCTGGCGTTTGCCGCATGGTGTATGTCAAAACAGGACGAAACCGTGACGGCGCTGCCAAGGAAAGAGGCCGGGGAAGGAAGCGTTCTGTATGAACTGGAAACGGAAATCAATGGCATCCGAAAGCAGATTCCGGTGACGGTCAATGAAAAAACGTACAGCAGTTTGGAGCGAAACCGGTGGTTTTCCTATGCAAAAACCCATCTCGGAACACTGATATTAGGAGAGAACGAATCCCTGGATGCGGTGACTTCTGATCTGCACCTGATCCGTACCATTCCGGGCTCTGCCATTCAGGTAGAATGGCAGTCGGATCATGAGGAACTGCTGTCATCTTCCGGAACACTGCAGACGGAACGTCTGACAGAAACCGGAACACCGGTGCTGCTCACAGCCATACTGCGGTATGGAAGCTATGAGGAACGCATGGAACTGAAAGTCCGTGTCCGGAAAAAGGCGCTGTCCGGGGCGGAAAAGGATTTTGCACAGCTGGAAACCGAAATTCAGGAGAAAGAAGCGAAAGGAACCGAAAAAGCAGTTTATACGCTGCCTTCGGAAATCAATGGAGCAAAGGTACGTTACCGGATCAGAAAAACCGATTCCGCCGCCGTGATCATGGCGCTGACGCTTCTGCTGGTTCTGCTGCTGCCGCTGGAAGAAAAATCGGCGGCAGAAAGAAAGAGGAAGAAGAAGGAAACGCAGATGCTGATCGAATATCCGGAGCTGGTCTGCGCATTGAGCCTGCTGCTGGGCGCCGGGATGCATATCACCCGGGCATGGGAACGGATCGCCCTGTCTTATATTGACAGGAGCAACGGGAAGGAAATCAGCGGCTGCCGGGAAGAAGTGATTTATACCTATCGGCAGCTGAAAAGCGGAATGCAAAACGGCGCGGTGTTTGAAGCATTTGGAAACCGCTGCGGACTTGCGCCTTATAAAAAACTGGGTATGCTCATTCATTCAAACATCAGAAAAGGTACGGCGGATTTGTCGGACCTGCTGAAAGCAGAGGCAGCCGAAGCCATGGCGGAGAGAAAAAGCGCCGCATTGCAGCAGTCGGAAGCGGCTTCAGAAAAACTGATGCTGCCGATGATGTTGGAACTGATGGTAATGATGGGAATATTGCTGGTGCCGGCTTTTATGTCAATGAATATCTAAAAACCACATTGCCGGGACAGACGAAATATCCGAAGGAGGGGGAAAATGAAACGCATAAAAAGGATATTGAAAGGAAATCAGGGCGTTGCCGTAATCGAAATTGTTTTGATTCTGGTGGTACTGATCGCCCTGGTGCTGATATTTAAAACACAGCTGAACTCGCTGATCCAGACGATTTTTTCGAAGATCAGGAGTTCCGCAAATTCCATATAAGATGCGCTGCAGAGGAAGTATGACCGTGTTTATCAGCCTTCTGTTGGTTGCGGTGCTGACGTTTATATCGGTCATTTGCGAAACGGTTCGCATCCGGGGATGCCGGATCTGCGCGGCGGTACTGACAGACGCGGCCACGGAATCCGTTATGGCAGCGTATGACAGACAGATGCTGGATCAGCTGGGAATTTTCGGACATTACTGCAGTGATACGGCGGCAGTGGCACAGACAGTTTCCGATGAAATACAACGGATGCTGTCTCCCGAACGGGAATATGTGCTGCCCCGGCGAAGTGATTTTTACCGGCTGCATCTGCAGCAGGCAGAATGCACGGAATGCACGTATCTGACCGATCAGGGCGGAAAAGCCTTTTATGAGCAGGCGGTCTGTTTTATGAAGGATCAGGCGCCGGCACATATGCTGGCCTTTCTGAAAAACTATGCGGAAGGCAGTCAAAGCACGGAGGAACTGGAAGACTATTACAAGAATGAAGAAAAAAACATAAAAGATAAAACGAACGAATATCTGGAAGAAGCAGACGGGCAGGAGGGACTTCCGGAAAGCCAGCCGGAGCTTTCCGGGCAGCCGGTCATGGAAAAATCGCCGATGGATACGATGCGGGAACTGAAGGAAAAAGGCATTTTGGCTCTGGTACTGCCGGCGGACAGAAAGATATCGGATTACACGGTGTCGCCGGAGGACTGTGTGTCCCACAGGCTGCAGCAGGAAACAAAAGAACCAACCGCATATGACACGGGTCCTGGTCAGAAAGCCATATTTGTAACGTATCTGGCAGATCGGTTTCCGTCTTTTACGGATCAGGAGGAAAGTACGGGACTGCAGTGCAAACTGGAGTATTGCCTTGCCGGAAAAGCAACGGATACGGAAAATTTGAAATACGTGGTAAACCGTCTGCTTCTGTGGAAGGAAGCTGCCAATATGGCATATCTGATGACGGACGCCGGAAAGAAAGGGGAGGCACTGGCTGCAGCGCTGGCGCTGACCGGGGCTTTCGGCATCGAGCCGCTGGTCAGGATCACGGAATATGCAATTCTGCTGGCCTGGGCGTATGCAGAAAGTATTCTGGATGTCAGAAATCTGCTGAACGGCGGCAGTTCCGCACTGATTAAGACACAAAACAACTGGAAATTGTCCCTGGAAAAAATCGGTGATACGGCTTCCTATGAAACAGAAGCAAAACAGGAAGATGGGGGACTGCAGTATGAAACCTATGTAAAATTGCTTCTGATGTTTCAGGATGGGCAGAAGCTGTGCCTGTATGGAATGGATGCGGCAGAAATGCGGATGCGGGAAGTGTATCAGGAAGACCGGTATTGTCTGAATCAGGTAATTACCGCACTGACGGTACAGAGCTCCTTTGACAGCAGTTCCGTATTTGCCGGATTTGCGGATGCGCTGCGTCCGGACATTCGAATTACATCCGGATATTCTTATCTGTAACGAAAACCGAAAGGCGGATGCACATGTCCTTTTCAAAGAAACCATCCAATATGTACGCTTTCCTTTGTATGTCTTTTCGAAAGCCGGAAAAAGCCCTCAATAAAAAAAAGAAGTTCCCCGGTTTGCGAAAAGTTTTTCTCCCCCAGTTAAATACGGATATCTTTCAGACGAAAAGGACATCTGCATCTGCCTTTCGGGAACGTGCCTCTTTCAGTATTGAAGCAGCGGTCTGTCTGAGTCTGTTTCTGTTTGCGGGCTTAAGCCTGCTGTCGTTTGCGGAAATGATTCAGGTACAGACAAAGATGATGGTGCCGCTGAAAAACACCTGCAGTAAGCTGGCACAGGATGCGTTTGTTTATGAACTGTTCGGGCAGGAGGGCGTCGATACTGAGGAATGGAAACAGTTTCTGCTTTCCGGTTTGGGACAGCTGACAGCGAAGCAGCTGTTTCTGCAGGAAGCAGACCGGGATGCGCTGGATCGATCCTGTATCGTAGACGGAAGCCGGGGCATTCATTTTTCCTGTTCCGCTCTTCCGGATGAATCACAGTACATGGATTTGATTGCAGAATATGAAACAAAACTGCCCTTTTCTTTCTGGCCGTTTTCTGCATGTAAGGTCGTACAGCGGATTCGGATCCATGCGTGGACAGGAGAAAAGGCGTTTGCCGGAAATGAAGGTATACAGTATGTATATCTGACAAAGACAGGGACGGTCTATCATCTGACATTGAACTGCAGGCATTTGAACATTCATTTACGGAAAACATCCATACAGATGGCAGCAGCCCTGCGCAACCGGGATGGCGCGAAGTATTATCCCTGTCGGATCTGTGGTGCAAAAGAGGCATCAGGGGTGGTTTATATTACGGATTATGGCACGGCATACCACAGCAGTGAAAGCTGTCCGGAAATCACCAGAAATATCAGAAAGGTACCGATTTCGGAAGTGGTGGGTATGCCTGTCTGCAAAACCTGTGAGGAGGAAGGCTTATGCGGAGCATAATTTAAAATGCCTTCCGACGACATGGCAGGTGCGCTCTTCGAGCGCGCGTGCCGATACCTTGTAGGAGGCAGTACATGAAACATATTATCTGCATAGGTTATACCGGTCTTGCGGCCTTCAGTGATCTTCGAACGGGAACGGTTCCGCTGTGGCTGTTGTTGTCAGGATCTTTTGCAGGCCTGCTCTGGCTGCTGATCACGGGAGAAGCGCAAAGCGGCATGATCGGCATGGTGCCGGGCATTGTACTGATTGTACTTTCACGTGCAGCAAAAGAACATATCGGCACCGGCGACGGCATTTTGCTGACTGGCATAGGAATGCTGACCGGATGGCTGGTCTGTATGCAGCTGCTTTTGATTGCCTGCATACTGTCTGCTGCTGCCGGCATTGCTTTGATGAAGCGCAGAAAGAAAACGATTCGATACAGCCTGCCGTGGATTCCATTTCTGCTTGCGGCGGAACTGCTCCTGTTTTTACCGGAGGCGATATCATGAGGTGGAAAGCCAGTTTTACCATTGAAGCGGCGCTTTTGCTGCCGGTGGTACTGTGTGTCATATTTTTTTTGATTTTTCTTGGATTTTATGAACATGACAAGGCAGTAATTGCGGAAAAGACATTTCGCTGCGTACGGGAAAGCGCCTTTGGAAGAACAGAGGACGATGCATGTCTGAAACAGATGCAGCAGGAATGCGTATCGGCCAAAGCCATTCAGATGCAAACCAATGCCGGGAGCATCACATGGACGGCGGAGACAAAGGGAAGTATCCGCTTTCCGTTTTTGCATCAGACGATGGTGATTCGGGAAAAATTCTCGGGTACCGGCTGCTATGCACCGGAAATGATCCGAAAAGCCCTTGGCCTGATGGAAATGAAAAATACAGTCACGGAGTAAGAAAAAACACCAATGAAAAAGTATGTAAGAAATCTGAATAACAATTACCTTATTTTTGAGGAAGAGAGAGAAAACTTCGATATGCTGACAGTTTCCATGCTGCAAAACAACCGGATCGAAGGGATGCTGCGCCCCGAAATATCCAAAAGCGGTGCAAAAATCGGGTTTGCATATGAAATCAGCAGAATGCAGCCCATGCCGGCGATGTTTGAGGGAAAACCAATGAACCGGCGGTGCCTGCAGATTCTGTTTGACACACTGCATATTTTGTCGCAATCCCTGGAGGCGTATTTTCTGGACGCCAATCATATTGTACTGGATCCGGCATGCATTTTCTGGGACAGAGCCGGGGAACAGGTTTTTTTCTGTTATGATCCGTTTACGGATTTTGACGGAAGCAGTCTGAATCTTCTGTGTGAAACGATTCTGGCTGCTATCGATCCAGAGGATGCAACGGCATTAAAAACTGCCTGTTTATTTTTCCGGATGGTCAGAGAGGAAGCGGTTCGTCTGGAGGAAATCCTGGACAGTCTGAGACAGCCGCCGACGGAAGAAACTGCGGCGGCGTATCTGATGACGGAACCGGATGTACAGACGGTGAATGAAACCGTACAGTTCTTTACGGATGCACAAAGAGAAACAGAAGCAGCAAAGCGTCCGGTACAGAGAGGCATAGCAAAGCTGTTTGCGGAAGAAGAGGAAGACTGGGAAAAAGAGGTGCTGCCGCCGGTTCCTTATAGTGAAGCAAAGCCGGAAAAAACAAGAAAAGCAAAACGCAGAAGGTCAAAAACAGGAAAAGAACAGGAACTGCTTCAGCCAATGCCCGGACGCGCGGAGACGGCGTATACGGCAGGATGGGGAGATAACGGAAATATTTCACGGCAGTTTGCCCTGACGGCGCTGAACAAAGGACAGCCGTCTTTTGAAGTCGGGATATTTCCGTTCCTGATCGGCAGTATACCATATGCGGCGGATGCCTGTATCAAAGATGAAAGTATTTCAAGATTTCATGCAAAATTTGATCAGGTCAAAGGAGAAATCCGGCTTTCAGATCTGCATTCCGCGGAGGGAACTTGGTTAAACGGTGCGCGGCTGGAAGATGGAATATCGAAGGCGATCAGGTATGGAGACCGGATCCGGCTGGGCAGGCTGGAATTTGAAGTAAGAAAGGCAGGGAATCAATGAAAAAATTGAAACGATGGTTCAGTCTGGCATTTTGTGTGATTTTCGCCGCTGTCTGTACGAACCTGCCGCGGCTGATGACAGCGGTTTACGCCGATTCCGTGCCGCAGATCCGCAAAGTCAGTATTGCGAGCGCAAATGTAATGGTGCAGCCGGCATTGTTTTCCGCCGTATCGGACGGAAAAGCGAATATTGAATCCGCCAGCGGGTTTTCCTATGCCGGGTATGAGGTCAATAATTCCAAAATTGCAGTTGCACCGCAGGCGGCGAAAACAAGCGATAAGGTAGTAGTTTCCTATAACCGGATTGGTATCATAAAAGACGGAAGCCGGATGAAAACAGTATCTGCCAGAATTACATTTACAGATTTTCAGAAAGGAACCGGTCTCGGAGATAATTTGTCTGACAAATATCCGGGGATTATTACCAGTCCGTCCAGAAGTGCAATACAGCTGCACAACAATTTCTGGACCGGTTTCTTTTTACATAATATTGCTGCGGTCAACATGAAGATGGAGTTTTTTTCGGACGGAGAGAAGCTTTCCCTGAAAAATGCAAATATAGGATTTTATTCGCTGAATCCCACCGTTTCCGGGGAGCCTCTGGAGGGGGTTGCCCTTCGGACGGATAAGTCATACACGGTCAGTCTCACCGACAATACAATTGTGACTTATGGTTTTGAAGAAGGCATGTATAAGTTTCAGGGCGCGCGCAATACGACGGCCTGGGAAGATAAAATCGGCGGGAAAAATTTTGAATGCTCGGCGGTGATCTTTGGCAATCCGGAGGAAACGCCTGTGTTTACAATGCTCTCAAAAAGCGGCTCTTACTGGTTTGCACCGAAAATCGGCGTAAGCTTCAATCCTGTCATTCCGAAAAAACCGGAGAAAACCGTGACCCACTATCTGCAGGATGGAAAAACGATACTGGAAAAAGAAGTACGGGAGATTTCTCATGCACAATCCGGAGATATCCTGGAATTTCATATCAATCAGCAGATTGAAGATACCAATACCGATTCTTCTGTGTTGTACAAATCTTTTTCCATAGAAGATACCGTTCCGGACAGGACGGAATATATTGTCGGTTCTGCAAAGGTGTATTCCAACGGCAATGATATTTCTGATGCGTACAATGTTATATATGATGCAGGAAACAGGCTTTTGAAAGCTACGGCGAAAAATGTCAGTCTGTCCGCCGGGGCAAACAAATCTCTGACTTATACGGGGGAGGTGATTACGCTTTCTTTTCAAGTCAGCGTCAGTCAGACTGCAGTTTCCCATATGATTTTAAATACCGGGACTGCGCGGATTAACGGAGAAAGTTTTTCATCCAATGATGTAAAGGTCAATGTGGATCCGCCGCCGGAAAAAAAGATTCGATTGGGTTCCAAAGAGGTGACAGGCAGTACCGGCGCAAAAACGGGAGATGAAATTTCGTATATCATCCGTCAGAATATGACGGATTTAAGCGCGCATCATATGCATTACCAGTCATTCGCTGTGACGGATATGATTCCAAAGGAAGTGACGATCAGTGGTATTATCGCGTCTGTAGTAAAAAACGGAAGCAGAAAGATTCTTACATCAGATCAATATCATGTCACAAAATCAGCGCAGAACAGCGGAACACAGCTGAATGTGGCGATCGACCCGTCGTATCTGGCAGCAACGCCAGTCTCCGGCGGCAGTTTTGAACTGGTGGTCACAGGGGAAATCAATGATCGTTTGGTTTATGGAACCACATTTACCAATACTGCTGAGGTTCGAATCAACGGGGAATCTGCGGTAAGCAATGAGGTGCGGACAGAATCCCTGGGGGAGGCAAGGCTTCGTATTAATAAATCAGCAGATAAAATCAGATATCGGTTGGGCGATACCATCACTTACACAATTACAGTTACAGATCAGGGTGCAGCAGCTTCCAATGTAATCATCGAGGATGAAATTACGGAAGGTTCTGTTGTCAATGTGACATCTCTGAAAAAGGATGGAACAGCAATTCCATTGAATGCGTCCAATCTGAAGATAGAAACGGACCGGAAACGCTTTACTGTTACGACAAAGCAAAATCTGGAACCGGGAAGTACATTTGTTCTGGAATACACAGTTTCCACTGAGGGGGTTGATGCCAGTCAGCTTCCCAGAATCAAAAATACAGCCTGTGCTTCCGCGGATAACGCAGGTAAAGTCCGCGTTACAAAATCTCTCGGACCGGAGGCGCCATGTGAAGTGGAAGTGACAAAAACAGCGGATAAAGAGACATACAGACCGGAAGATCAGAAAATCAGCTATACCATATGCTGCAGGCAACTGACGCCGGGCGGAATTGCAAACAATGTCCTGTTGTATGATACGCTGGGGGCTTTACATACGGCTTATGCATTGGACATACAGTCGTTGGTTGTTCAGAAAATCGGCAGCAGCGGCGCAGTTTTAAAACAATGGTCTTATGCCGGAGGCGATATGTATGACAGTTATAAAAACAAAGGAGACATACGGTCCGCCGTTTTTGTCAATACAGAACATATTGGACTGGATACATTCGAAGACTCAATGGATATCACTATGCGGGAGCCGCTGGCATATGGGGAAAGTTTTGTCGTTACCTATGATGTTATGCTGAACGATGCATATGAAACGGTACAAAACAGGGTCTCCGGAATTTACAGTTATGCCGGCGGAATGGCACAGTTTGATGATGTAATAGTAGAAGTGCCGCCGTTTTTCGGCAGTCTGGCGATAGAAAAACGAGCAGATCGGGCGGTGTATACGCCGGGAGATCAGATCAGTTATACGGTAGAAGTCTGGAATCCGGTAGAAAATTCCTTCGGAATCTGGTTTAATCTGTCTGACATTCTGCGTACGGAAGGCGGAAAAATCGTTGCGGAAAGCCTTAAAGGAACCGGACCCTTCGGGGATGATATCCGGATCCTGTCGCAGGATGATATCAGTTACAGTACAAGACACAGATATAATGTAGCAAAAATGAATACCGCAGATCAGCGCTGTGTTTTTACTTATAAGGTGGATACAGCAGCATGTACGGAAGATCTGGTCAATACCGCGACTGTCAGCAATCCTGAGCAGAATGTAGTAATGGAAGACAGTGCAGTGGTCAGGCTCAAAGAAGTAGAAGTTTTGTATAAAACCGATGGAAACGGAGAAATATCCGGGATTCCTTCAGAAAAGCAGCTGTATGGAAGAAATCCCTCCGGAAGTGAGGAGATTCCAAATCAGGGCTATGTATTCTCCGGCTGGATGGCAGACAGCGATGTCGTATTAACGGACGGCAGTACCATCAAAAGCGGGACGCTGATGCGCAGTACAGATGTCAAAAATGTGGTGCTGACACAGGATAGGATTACATTCACGGCGATCAATGTACTGATGGATATCCGGATAACAACACATTTTGTGGATCGGGATAACAGGGAACTTGCTGTTTCCGTCGTGGAAGATTATAAATATCAGTCCCATTATACGACAAAACCCGTGGAAATATATGGATATACCCAGGAAGATGATTCCGGAAATACGGAAGGGACTGCGGTGGAAGATACGGATGTTTACTATATTTATGCACCTGCCCAGGTGCTGCTGACCATAAAACATGTAGACACTCAGGGAAATCAGCTGACCACGCCGGAGGAACGGACGCTGCATTATCTGGATAGTTATACGACGAGTGAAAAAAGTTTTGATCGGTATGTATTAAAAACCAGGCCGTCCAATGCGGAAGGCACCATTCGTACAATGGAACCAGTAACGGTATGTTATGTATATCAATTAAAATCCCATGAACTGCTGATCCGGAAATCAGACGGAAAAGAAAGCTTTCTGCAGAATGCGGGATTTGCATTGTATACCGATTCGGCCGGGAAAACACTTGCAGAAGCGTATATAGATTCTCAGGAAAAAACAAAATTGACGGAATCCAACGGAACAACAGACCAAAACGGCGTGCTGCATCTTTACGGACTGCAGCCCGGCAGTTATTACATCAAAGAAGTCCGGGCGCCTTCCGGATATGATTTATATCCGGAGATGATACAGCTGGATTTTTCGGAAGACGGCAGCGTTTTGCTTCGTACAAAGGAAGAGATAAAGGATATTACGCCGGAGAATGTACAGATTGAGGTGCTTGTAGAGGACAAAGCGTTTGTTTCGGCGCTTCCGCTGGCAGGCAGCACAGGTATTTTAAGAACGGAGGCAGGCGGACTTCTGATGGCAGCCGCCGGATTTTTAATAACCATATGGATGGAACGCAGATACAGGAAATCCATTGAAGGAAAGGCAGGGAAAAAATGAAACTATACCGGTTTTTTGGAATGGTGTGTTTATTATGCATGCTGCTGTCGTTACGGGTACAGGCCAGTGTCAGCGGGACAGGAGAGTATGCTTCCGGTGAGACAGCACTCACGGAAGGAACAAACGGAACCATTCGCGTAGACGGAGAAGCGGGAGATACATTTTACGCGTACACCGTAATGCAGATCAAATACAATCAGGAGGCAAACGCGCTGGAATATGCGTTTCATGAGAATTTTCAATCTTATCTGCAGACCAGAAAGGAAGCCCCGCAGACCACGGAGGCATATCAGAAGCTGGAGCCGGATTCCGCCGGGGTGAAGCAGGTACTTGACGGTTATGCGGCATACTGTACGGCAAATCATGTGCCGCAGGCCTACACAATCGCGGCCGATACAGCCGCTGCGGTGGTACCCGGCCAGTATGTGCTGACCGGCAGGGCCACACAGCCCAACCGGATTTATCAGTATATGACCGCTTCTTTTCCGGTTTACATAACAAACGGTGTTTATATGTTGAAAAATCAGGTGGATATTTCGCCGAAATATGACGAGACCGGAATCACAAAGGAAATCAATGATACGGACAATCATGCGGCAATCGGAGACAGCATTTCGTTTTCCATTACTGCCGACATTCCGGTATATCCGGAGAATGCAGCGGCCACTACTTTTATTGTAGGGGACCATATGTCAAAAGGACTGGCATTGTCGGCATCGTCCATACAAGTGTATTATACAGCCAATCAGGCACTGACCGGCAATTCTGCGGAGGATATCGGCACCAATCCGGCGACAGCATGGGTACGGCTTCCTTCCGGGGTGGATATTGTTACGGAAACTGATGGATTTTCCGCATCATTTACATATTCGGCCATTCGCGGGTATGCGAAAGTTATGATTCGTTATGCGGCGACATTGACGGCAGAAGCAAAAGCAGCGGATGCATCAGGAGATGCCGCCGCGTCCAATACCGCCACGCTGCAGTATTCATCCGATCCGTTTATTTCAAGCGGTCACGATGAAATTCCCTCGATTCCCTCTGACCCGGTTCCTGTGTATACATATAAAATACTGATTGAGAAGCAGTCGGCAAAGGATGCTTCCGTCAAGCTGCGTGGCGTCAGCTTTGAAGTAAAGGATGCTTCGGGGAAAACAGTTTCTTTTGTTTCGCAGGGAAAGGACGGATTTTATCGTCGTGCGGTATCTTCCGAAGAACCGGAGGCGGAAACTCAGGTCGTGACCGGAGACAACGGGGTGCTGAGCCTGGATGGACTGGATCTGGGAACATACCAGATCAGAGAAACCGCGACCATTTCCGGATATACGCTGCTTTCCGGAACAACGCAGGTTACCATTTCGGACACCAATCAGGACGGCGTGGCAGATAAAGCAGAAGACGGTGCATGCAGGGTTGTTATCAAAAATGCACCTTTGGCAACAAATCTGCCGCGCACCGGCGGCGCAGGCGCATTTCTGTTTCTGGGAACAGGTACATTGATCGCCGTATGCGGCATGATTTTCATTTTCCGGGGAGAAAGAAAACTTCGCTCCTGATATGTGCGTAAGACGATAAAAGGACAGGCATTCAAACATGAAAGCACTGAGACTGAAAAGAATCTATCAGACAGGCATGGCCGTTTTAATGATCGGAATTGCAGTGCTCCTGTATCCGCCGTTGAGTGCGCTGTGGACGGATCATGCACAGAAAGAAGACGCCACAGAATATGCGGCAGAAAGCAAAACCATGCCGGATGAAGAAAAAGAGCGTCAGCTGCGGGAAGCGAAAGAGTATAATACGAAGCTGTTTCAAACCGGAACCACAGTGGAAAGCGCTTTTCGGTTTGATGCAGCTGAGCGGTCGGATGTGGAATACCAGAAGATGCTGAATCTGACGGATGTCATGGCAACCATAGAAATCCCGGCCATTGATCTGCGGCTTCCGGTTTATCATGGTGTGTCGGATTCGGTGCTTCGAAAGGGCGTGGGACATGTCAGTTCCACTTCTCTGCCGGTGGGCGGAAAAGGCACCCATTGCATTCTGATGGCACATTCCGGGATGCAGAGCAGAACATTGTTTACAAATCTTTATCTGCTGGAACCGGGTGATATGATCGCAGTAACCGTGTATAATCGGACCATTTATTATGAAGTGCAGGAAAAAGAAGTGGTGATGCCTGCGGAGATCAACAAACTGCAGATCAAAAAAGACGAAGACCGGCTGACGCTGATTACCTGTACGCCCTATGGGGTCAATTCCCATCGTCTTCTGATCCATGCCCTGCGGTTCTTTCCGGCAAAAGGAGAAGAAAAGACTGCCGCCGCATTTATCAAAGAACAGAAACAGAATGTATTTACCGTCATCAACGGCATTGAGGTTCTTTTGATACTGACAGCGGCGGCGTGGTGGGTACGATTATTCGTGCATTATAAACAAATCAGGCGCGCAATACGGCTGCGCAGAATTTATGAAGCATATGCAGGATGTCCTCCGGAAAAAGAAAAGACGAAAAAAGATTGGAACCGCCCTCATACTGACCGGTATTCTGATCGCGGCGTATCCGTTGATCAGCAGTTTATCGGTCCGCATCCAAAATAAAAATGCTGTGGCGCGGGTGGATGCAATCGCCGCACGGACGGAAAAAACAAAGGATCATGCTTATGAGGCCGAAACGGCCGAGCCGCCATTGGTACATCCCGAAACTTCGGACTGGGCCGATGCCTCGGCGGATTATGAACGGCTGTATGCGGATCTGCAGGCATACAACCGTGGCCTGACGGAAAACGGACAGGATTTTACAGACCAGTGGGTACATCCCGAATTTGAAATCCGTTTGTCGGCATACGGACTGAAAGACAATCTGTTCGGATATATTGATATTCCGGCGATTCATCTGAAACTGCCTTTATATCTCGGCAGCGAAGAAAAATATCTGCGTACCGGCGCAGCTGTGATTCGTGAAACTTCCGCACCCATCGGCGGCATGGGCACCAACGCGGTGATTGCCGCACACAACGGCTGGAACGGAACAAAGCGTTTCATAAAATGTGAAGCACTCAGGGAAAATGACTGCATTTACATCACAAATTTTTATGAAACGCTTTGTTATCAGGTGACAGATCATTATATTACAACGGCGCAGGACGACAGCGCCATGCGCATAGATAAAACGTCAGACTGTATTACGCTGATCACCTGCTATCCCTATACGGGACGGCAAACCGAGGAGCGGCTGGTGGTCCGGGCGAAGCGGGAAACCGGCAGTGGGGCGTAAAACGTCCGCAGGTCAGGCAGTGAGCTGCGCCAGCAGCGCATCCAGCCAGCCGCCTTCGAAGGACTCAAAGGTGCCCGCATCGCTTTCGTCTGCAAGGCCGGGCAGGATCGGGATTTTTGCAACCACGGGAATCTTCTGTTCCGCGGCAATGGCATCAATATGGCTTTCTCCGAAAATGGAATGCCTTTTGCCGCAGCCAGGACATTCAAACCATGACATGTTTTCCACGATGCCAAGCACCGGAATATTCATCAGTTTTGCCATATTGACGGCTTTTTTGACGATCATGGAAACCAGATCCTGGGGTGATGTGACCACCACAATTCCATCTACAGGCAGTGACTGAAATACCGTCAAAGGGACATCGCCGGTGCCGGGCGGGCAGTCCACAAACATCAGATCCACATCGCCCCAGAGCACGTCGGTCCAGAACTGGGTTACGGTTCCTGCAATCACGGGACCGCGCCAGACCACCGGATCGGTGTCATGCTCCAGCAGAAGATTGACGGACATCAGCTCAATGCCGGTCTTTGTGACAGAGGGCAGGATGCCCAGATCGCTGCCCATGGCGGCGTCGTGGATGCCGAACATTTTCGGAATGGAAGGACCGGTGATATCCGCGTCCAGAATAGCGGTGTTCAGTCCTTTGCGCCGGGCCAGCACAGCCAGCATGGCGGTAACGAGGGACTTGCCGACGCCGCCTTTTCCGCTGACGACGGCAATCACTTTTTTAATATGGGAATACTGGTTTGCAGGCGCTTTCAGATCCTGGGCGGCCGCATCACATTTTTGATTGCAGGTATCACAGTTATGGGTACAGGTTTCACTCATCGTATCATTTCTCCAATCTGATTCTTTTCATAAATTGATTCGGGCGTCAAAAGTGATTACGGATTGTTACGCTGCTTCGCAGCTCCCACAATCCTCCCGTAGATTCGAGCTTTTGACGCTGTAAATTGATTACGGGGACCAAAAGATCTCTTTTGATCCCCATTTTATCACAGTGCGATATGATGTCAATCCACTATTCGGCAAGTGAAAAGCCAAGGTTATCATGAATGATGGAGGAAAGTTCGTCTTTGGTTTTTTCCAGCACAAAGCAGAACTCCTCACAAATTCGTTTTTCAACGTTTTTCAGGAACATTTCATCAGAGGAATGCATTTTTCGTTTCACAGAGAGCAGTTTCTTTCTCTGAAGAAGGATTCCTTTCAAAACGCTGAGCTGTAATTTTCGGTCATCGCCTTCGATGATTTGTTTGTATTGCTCCTTGCGGTCAGGTTCAAAATCAACCCAGTAGCCTTTCTGATTCGGGAGACCGTCGATCAGTTCCAAAACTGTCTCGCTTGAAAGAAGCGGCAGCATCTTCGATACAAGCTTTTCTTTATCAGTGGGAACAAATACGGTCGCTCCGCTGTCAAAAACAGGCTTTAAGATATAGTAGTTTTGTTTGACATCTCCGAATTGAACATCTTCTATGGAGTTGATTTTGCAGACTCCGTGCAGGCAATACAGCACATGTTCTCCAACCTGGTACATACGGACTCCTTTCGTTAAAATTAAGCATGATCATAACAAATGGGTAATCTGCTCTCTCTATATATAATTTAACAGATTTTGAAAATTTTAGCAAAGAAATTTTTTTGGAAAAAAACGGATGGCGCATATTTCTTACGCAGTCGTAAAAAAGGAAGGAATCCTGGTGAAAATATCTTGACAAAAGAATTAAAGTGTGTTCAAATTTTATGTATTGGGTATGCCCTGCAGGGCATAAAATGATTTAAATTAAGATAAAATTTCGTAAAACAGGCAAAACAGATTAGGAGAGACCCATGAAAAAGACGGTGTTTAAGGGAGCTGCAACAGCGCTGATTACTCCATTGACGCAGGATGGAATTGATTTTGACAATTTCGCAAGACTGGCGGACTGGCAGATCGCGGAGGGAATCGACGCCCTTGTGGTTTGCGGTACGACAGGAGAAAGCGCGACGCTCAACGATGCGGAGCACAAAGAAGCGATCCGTTTCCTTGTAAAGCATGTAAACGGCCGGGTTCCTGTCATTGCCGGTACAGGATCCAATGATACGGACTATGCCATCAGCCTGACAAAATTTGCAGGCGAGGTCGGCGCCGATGCGGTGCTGACTGTAACGCCTTATTACAATAAATGCACGCAGAAAGGCCTGATCCGGAATTTCGAAGCCATTGCCGACGCCAGCAGCGTTCCGGTGATTCTGTATAACGTGCCTTCACGGACCGGATGCAACATTCTGCCGAAGACCGCCTGTGCGCTGGCGGAGCATCCGAATATCGCAGGCATCAAGGAAGCCAGCGGAGATATTTCCCAGGTGGCGGAAACCGCTTCCCTGATCCGGGGCAAAATGGATCTGTATTCCGGAAATGACGATCAGATATTGCCGATCCTTTCTCTGGGCGGCAAGGGCGTGATTTCCGTACTTTCCAATATTATGCCGAAGCAGGCGTCCCAGATCTGCCATCGTTTCTTTGACAAGGATATTGAAGGCAGCCTGGAATTGCAGATGCGGCTGCTGCCTTTGATTCATGCGCTGTTTTCCGAGGTCAATCCGATTCCGGTGAAAGCGGCCATGGCGAAGATGGGATTCTGTGAGGATTATCTCAGAATGCCGCTGACCCCTATGGAAGATGAGCACAGAACCGTGCTGTTCGAACTTATGAGAAACGAAGGTTTGATTTAACAAAGGAGAAAATACATGATTTGCGAAAACATTTCTGTCAGCGAAAAAGGACATCTGTTGTTTGCGGGAATGGATACCGTCGCGCTGGCGGAAAAGTATCAGACGCCGCTGTATCTGATGGATGAGGACAGAATCCGGAAGAACTGCCGTACCTATGTGGGGGCGTTTCAAAAATATTTTGGCGAAGGTTCTCTTGCCTGCTATGCCAGCAAGGCTGCTTCTTTCAAGCAGATCTGCCGGATCGTGACGGAAGAGGGCATGGGACTGGATGTGGTCAGCAGCGGAGAAATCTGCACGGCGCTGGCGGCAGGGGTGTCTCTGGAAAAGGCTTTTTTCCACAGCAACAATAAAACGGACGCGGATATTGCCTATGCCATGGACAACGGCATCGGTTATTTCGTCGTGGACAATGCGGAAGAGCTGGAGCGGATCTCGGAAATTGCGGGAGAAAAACATCTGACCCAGAAGCTGCTGCTGCGCCTGACCCCGGGCATCGATACCCATACGTATGAAGCGGTCAATACCGGCAAGGTGGATTCCAAGTTCGGCACCGCCATCGAAACCGGGCAGGCAAAGGAAATGGTGCGTCATGCACTGCAGCTGAAAAATATCGAATTGTCCGGCTTCCACTGCCACATCGGTTCCCAGGTGTTTGATTCCGATACCTTTATCCGCAGTTCGAAGATCATGCTTAGATTTATTGCCGAGGTCAAAAAGGATCTGGGCTTTGCGGCGAAAAAACTGGATCTGGGCGGCGGATATGGCGTGCGTTATGTGGAAAGCCACCCTGTGATCGATATCGCTGAAAATATCAAAGAGGTGGCCGCCTGCATCAAAGCAGAGTGCGAAAGCCTTGGAATTGCCGTGCCGGATATCCTGATGGAGCCGGGCAGAAGCATCGTGGCAGATGCCGGCATGACGCTGTATACGGCGGGTACAGTGAAACGGATCACCGGTTATAAAAACTATGTTTCCATCGACGGCGGCATGACGGACAACCCGAGATTTGCCCTTTACGGTTCCGAATATACGGTAGAGGCTGCCAACAAGATGCGGGAAGCAAAGACCTTTCTCTGCGACGTCGTCGGCCGCTGCTGTGAGAGCGGGGACATCATCCAGAAAAATGTACGGCTGCCCGAAAGTGTTCAGCGGGGGGATACTATCGCTGTACTGACCACCGGCGCATATAACTATGCCATGGCCTCCCATTACAACCGGCTGCCGAAACCGCCCATCGTGATGCTCAAAGGCGGGCAGGATTATCTGGCAGTACGCAGAGAGACCATAGAAGACATGGTCAGGTATGATGTATGATTATACATTATGCAGAAAAATATGAATAATGATTCGGACTGTTTCAGGCAGTCCGAATTTTTTCTAAACAGTATATTTTCTAAGAAATTATACAAATTCTACAAAAGACGCCGGAAAAAAGCAAAGGTTTTCTATGAATAAAAACTTTACAATTATGCATTGAATATGTATAATTATGCAAATAAAACACCCAAAGAAAATGATTTAAGAAAGGCAGATAAATAATTATGAAAAAAGAAAACATCAAAAAAGTGGTACTTGCATATTCAGGCGGACTGGATACGTCGATTATCATTCCGTGGCTGAAAGAAAACTACAACAACTGTGAAGTCATCGCGGTATCCGGCAACGTGGGACAGGCGGACGAGCTGGAAGGGCTGGAGGAAAAGGCCCTTGCCACCGGCGCATCCAAGATTTATATCGAAGATATCAGCGATACCTTTGTGGATGATTATATTATTCCCACCATGAAGGCCGGCGCCATGTATGAGGAATATCTGCTGGGCACCAGCTTTGCGCGTCCCGCCATTGCAAAGAGAATGGTGGAAATCGCCAAGGCAGAGGGTGCGGACGCCATCTGCCACGGCTGTACCGGAAAGGGAAACGATCAGGTGCGTTTTGAGCTGGCTATCAAGGCTTTTGCGCCGGATATGCCCATTATTGCTCCCTGGAGAGAGTGGAGTTTAAAATCCAGAGAAGAAGAAATCGACTATGCGGAGGCGCATCATATTCCGCTGAAGATCAACCGGGAAACCAATTATTCCAAGGACAAGAACCTCTGGCATCTGTCCCATGAAGGACTGGATCTGGAGGATGCCGGCAATGAGCCTATGTATGAAAAGAAGGGCTTTCTGGAAATGGGCGTATCGCCGCTGGAAGCTCCCGATACCCCGGAATATATCACACTGGACTTTGAACAGGGCGTTCCCGTGGCTTTAAATGAAGAAAAGATGTCCGCCAAGGATATTATTCTGAAGCTGAATGCACTGGGCGGCAAAAACGGCATCGGCCTGCTGGATATCGTGGAAAACCGCCTGGTGGGCATGAAATGCCGCGGCGTCTATGAAACGCCGGGCGGAACCATTCTTTATAAAGCCCATGAATATCTGGAAACCATTTGTCTGGACAAAATGACCGCCCACAAGAAGGCGGAACTGGCTCTGACTTTTGCCGAGCTGGTTTACAACGGCCAGTGGTTCACCCCGCTGCGTGAGGCACTGTCGGCATTTGTGGACAAGACCCAGGAAACTGTAACCGGGAAAGTAAAACTGAAATTATACAAAGGCAATATCATCAAAGCAGGCGTATGGAGCGATTATTCGCTGTATTCGGAAGAAATTGCCACCTTCGGCGAGGACGACTGCTATGATCAGAAGGATTCCGCCGGCTTTATCAATCTGTATGGTCTGCCCATCAAGGTGCAGGCGCAGATGAAGGAAAAGCTGAACAAAAAAGCGTAAGAGCAGGGAAAAACAGACAGGTTGAGGGAGCAGGCATGGAAAAAATGTGGGCCGGCCGGTTCGCACAGGAACTGGCAAAGGAAGCAAATGATTTTAATTCTTCGATTCATTTTGACTGCCGCATGTACCGGCAGGATATCAAAGGATCCATTGCCCACGCGGCAATGCTGGGAAGGCAGGGCATCATTTCGCCGGAAGATACAGCCGCCATCACGGAGGAACTGGGCCGGATTTTAGAGGATCTGGAGTGCGGCCGGCTGCAGTTTGACATGGAATGTGAAGACATTCACATGTTTATTGAAAAGGTGCTGACGGAGCGGATCGGAGAAGCCGGGAAACGGCTGCATACAGCCAGAAGCCGCAACGATCAGGTGACGCTGGATTTAAGAATGTATCTGCGGGACGAAGCCGCGGAAATCATCCGGAGGCTCAAAAAACTGACCGGCATCCTCTGCGATCAGGCAGAGCGCTATGCGGGCAGCATCATGCCGGGATACACCCACCTGCAGCGGGCACAGCCCGTCAATTTCGGACACCATCTGATGGCCTATGCCATGATGCTGGTCCGGGATATGGACCGGTTTGCGGACGCGGTGAAACGGATGAATGTTTCCCCTATCGGCTGCTGCGCCCTTGCCGGGACCACCTACCCCACGGACCGGGTCTGGGAAGCGGAGCAGCTGGGGTTTGACCGGATCGCCCTCAATTCCCTGGACGGCGTTTCGGACCGGGATTACTGCGTGGAGCTTTTAAGCGCCATTGCGGTCTGTATGATGCATTTGTCCCGGTTCTCCGAGGAGCTGATCCTGTGGTCCAGCTGGGAGTTTCAGTTTATTGAGCTTTCGGACGCCTATACCACCGGATCCAGTATCATGCCCCAGAAGAAAAATTCCGATATGGCGGAACTGGTCCGAGGCAAAACGGGCAGAGTTTACGGCAATCTGATGGGTACGCTGACCATGCTCAAAGGGCTGCCGCTGGCATATAACAAAGACATGCAGGAAGACAAGGAAGCGATTTTCGACAGTGTGGACACCCTGAAATTGTGTCTGGACATTTTCGCGCCGATGATCGAAACCATGTCTGTAAAGGAAGACAATATGCTCAAAGCCGCAAAGGAGGGCTTTATCAACGCCACGGATCTGGCGGATTATCTGGTGAAAAAGGGCAGCTCCTTCCGCAGCGCCTACAAGCTGGTGGGCGGCATCGTGGGAGACTGCATCCGGTCCCATCAGGTACTGGAAGATCTGCCGCTGTCGGCTTATCGGAAATATTCCGATCTGTTTGCGGAAGATCTTTACGATGCCATTTCCCTGAAAACCTGTATGGAAAAGAGAATTTCGGAAGGAGGGACCTCTCCCGCCTCTGTGAAAAAGCAGATCGCGGCGGTCAGGGAGCGGATATCCGGGTGAAAAAAGTATTTATCGATGGTAAGGCCGGTACGACCGGCCTTCGCATTTATGAACGATTGAAAACGAGGGAGGACGTCTCCCTGATTCTGTTGTCCGAGGAAGAACGCAAGGACGAACAGGCAAGAAAGGAAGCCATCGCGGAAAGCGACATTACGTTTTTATGTCTGCCGGATGCGGCGGCGGTGACAGCGGCAGAACTGGCGGAGGGCACGGATACGGTGATTCTGGACGCCTCCACCGCCCACCGGACCAAAGAAGGCTGGGTTTACGGTTTTCCCGAACTGTGCAAAGGACAGCGCAGTAAAATCGCTGCTGCAAAGCGCATTGCGGTGCCGGGCTGTCATGCCAGCGGATTTATTGCGCTGATTGCGCCGCTGATCCAAAGCGGGCTGCTGGCGGCGGACACGCCCCTGTCCTGCTTTTCCCTGACGGGCTACAGCGGCGGCGGAAAGAAAATGATTGCGGAATATGAGGCGGCGGACCGTCCGGCGGCGTATGACGCGCCGCGGCAGTACGGACTCACCCAGCAGCACAAGCATCTGCGGGAAATGGTGCACGTTACCGGCCTGCAGAAAGAGCCGTTCTTCGCGCCGGTGGTGGCGCCGTTTTACAGCGGCATGTCGGTGATGATCCCGCTGTTTGCCGAAATGGTACAGGCGGCGGACCCTGCCGGCGCCATCCGGCAGCTGTATCAGGATGTTTATACAGGCCCCATTGTCCGGTATCGTGCAAACTGTGATGAAGACGGATTTTACAGCGCAGGTATCTACAGCGGTTTTGACAATATGGAAATCAGCGTTTCCGGAAACGATGCGCGGATCAGCCTCCACGCCCGGTATGATAATCTGGGCAAGGGCGCTTCCGGCGCGGCGATTCAGTGTATGAATCTGGTCATGGGCGCTGATGAAAGCACCGGACTGCAGCTGAAGGCCTTGTAAATGGGAAATGCCGCAAAGCGTTTGCGGCGGAATGGAGAATATATGTATGAACTTGTAAACGGCGGCGTATGCGCGGCAAAGGGCTTTAGGGCCGGCGGCATACACTGCGGAATTCGGAAAAACCGGACCAAAAACGATCTGTCTCTGATTGTCAGTGAAGTTCCGGCCACAGCGGCGGCGGTTTATACCACCAATAAAGTCAAGGGCGCGCCGCTGGAAGTAACGAGAAAGCATCTGGAAAATCACAAAGCCCGGGCTGTGATCTGCAACAGCGGCAATGCCAATACCTGCAACAGCAACGGCATTGAAATCGCGGAGCAGATGTCTGCCCTTCTGGCCGATGGTATGCATATCGATGCAAATGACGTGGTGGTAGCCTCCACCGGCGTCATCGGGCAGCCTTTAAATCTGGAACCCATAGCGGCAGGCATCCCCAAGCTGATCGCGGCGCTGGATGCAGACGGCAGCCGGGAGGCGGCGCTGGGCATTATGACTACGGATACCAAGGTCAAGGAGATTGCCGTTTCCTTTGAAATCGGCGGAAAAGAATGTAAGATCGGCGGCATTGCCAAGGGTTCGGGCATGATTCATCCCAATATGGCCACCATGCTGGTATTCATTACCACGGACGCCGCCATCAGCGATACGCTGCTGCAGAAAGCACTGTCCGGGGATATTCAGAATACCTTCAACATGGTCAGCATTGACGGCGATACTTCCACCAACGACATGGTCTGCGTACTGGCCAACGGTATGGCGGAAAATCCGCTGATCTGCGAGGAAAACGGGGATTTTGAGATTTTCATGAAGGCCTTAAATACGGTGACAGTGGGACTGTGCCGGATGATCGCAGGGGACGGCGAGGGCGCCACGAAGCTGCTGGAATGTAAAGTCCGGGGCGCAAAAGATGTGCAGACCGCAAAATGCGTGGCCAAGAGCGTCGTCTGTTCTTCGCTGACAAAGGCGGCCATGTTCGGCGCCGACGCCAACTGGGGCAGAATCCTCTGCGCCATCGGCTACAGCGGTGCGGATGTGGACGTATCGAAAATCGATGTGTCCTTTGCCTCTGACAAGGGAACGATTTTAGTCTGCAAAGACGGGGCCGGCGTGGATTTTTCCGAGGAAAAGGCGAAGGAAATCCTGCTGGAAGAAGAAATCGACATTCTGATCGAATTAAACGACGGTGGGGCCGCAGCTACCGCCTGGGGTTGTGACTTAACCTATGATTATGTAAAAATTAACGGCGATTACAGGACATGACAGGAACGGAGAAGGGTATGAAAAATTTTTCAAACGCACAGCGCGCAGAGGTGCTGACCCAGGCGCTTCCGCATATCAAACGCTATAATGATAAAGTGGTTGTGGTGAAATACGGCGGCAATTCCATGCTGAACGAACAGTTAAAGCAGCAGGTCATGCAGGATATCGTGCTGCTTTGGCTCATCGGGATCAAAGTGGTGCTGGTACACGGCGGCGGTCCGGAAATCACCGACATTATGAATAAACTGGGAAAAGAACCGGAGTTTGTGGACGGCCTGCGGGTCACGGACAAAGAGTCTGTGGATATCGTGCAGATGGTGCTGGCCGGCAAGGTGAACAAAACCCTGGTCAACATGCTGGAAATGAAGGGCGGCAAGGCCATGGGCATTTCCGGTATGGACGGCAGGCTGATCGAGGCCGAAGTCAAGGATGAACGGCTGGGCTATGTGGGTTCCATTACAAAGATCAACATCGAGCCGGTGACCGATCTGCTGGAAAAGGGCTATATTCCGGTGGTCTCCACCGTGGGATGCGATGAAGACGGCAATACCTACAATATCAACGGCGACACGGCGGCGGCTTATATTGCGGGGGCGCTGAATGCGGAACGCCTGATTATGATGACGGACATCGCGGGCGTGCTCCAGGACAAGGACGACCCGGATACGCTGATTCCGGAAATTCCGGTTTCCAAAATCGAAAAACTGTACAAAGACGGCGTTGTGACCGGCGGCATGATCCCGAAGGTGGAATGCTGCGTGAAGGCCATTGAAGCCGGTGTGAAAAATGTGGTCATTATGGACGGAAGAGTGCCCCATTCCATTTTGATGGAACTGCTGACGGACGAAGGCGCGGGCACCATGGTGATAGGAGAGAAGCATGAATCAGTGGATTGAAAAAGACAATACCTATGTGGCGCATACCTACGGAAGGATTCCCCTTGTGCTGGTGAGCGGCAAGGGCGCGCGGGTACAGGACGACGCAGGAAACAGCTATATCGATCTGGGCAGCGGCATCGCGGTCAATTCCTTCGGCTATGGCGACGAAATATGGCTGGAAGCGGTGACAAAGCAGGCCGCCGCGCTGCAGCATGTGTCCAATTATTATTATACCAAACCCTATATCCGGCTGGCCGAGCTGCTGTGCGAAAAGTCCGGAATGCGCAAAGTATTCTTTTCAAATTCCGGCGCGGAGGCCAATGAATGCGCCATTAAGGCCGCGCGGAAATACGCGGCAGACAAAAAGGGCAGCGATTGTTATCAGATTATTACCCTGAGCAACAGTTTTCACGGCAGAACCATTACAACCCTGGCCGCAACGGGACAGGAGAGTTTCCATCAGCAGTTTCTCCCGCTGACGGAAGGATTTCTGTACTGCCCGGCCAATGATATCGAAGCTTTAAAGAAGCTGACCGAAGAAAATCAGGTTGCCGGGATTTTATTTGAACTGGTGCAGGGCGAAGGCGGCGTGATCCCGCTGGAGCCGGACTTTGTAGCTGCCATGGGGCAGATCGCGGCAGAGAAAGACATTCTGCTGATCGATGACGAGGTGCAGACCGGAAACGGACGAAGCGGAGAGATGTACGCTTATATGAACTACGGATTTACGCCGGATATTGTCAGTACCGCCAAGGGACTGGCAGGGGGACTGCCCATCGGCGCCACACTGTTTGGGGAGAAAACACAGGATGTGTACGAGCCGGGACTGCACGGCTCCACCTTCGGCGGCAATCCCATCAGCTGCGCGGCGGCCGTTTCGGTGATAGAACGCCTGGATGATGCATTTCTGGCGGAAGTCCGGAAAAAATCGGAATATATTTTCAGCCGGCTGCAGGGCGCAAAAGGCGTCAAATCGGTGACCGGTATCGGACTGATGATCGGCATCGAAACCGACCGGCCGGTGGAAGAAGTGATGGAAGGCTGCAGAAACAGAGGCGTTCTGGTGCTGCGGGCCAAGAACCGGGTTCGGCTGCTGCCGCCTTTGAATATCTCTTTTGAAGAATTGAAAGAAGCAATAGATACGATACTGACAGTGGTCACAGGAGAAGAGGCATGAACTTACACGGACGGGATTTTTTGAAGCTGCTGGACTTTACGCCGGCGGAAATCGAAGGACTGCTGGATCTGGCGGCAGATCTGAAGGCAAAGAAAAAAGCGGGGATTCCGCATAAAATGTTTGAAGGCAAAAACGTGGCGCTGATTTTTGAGAAAACCAGTACCCGTACCCGCTGTTCCTTTGAAACGGCGGCGGCGGATTTAGGGATGCATCCGGTATATCTGGATCCGAAAAGCTCCCAGATCGGCAAAAAAGAGAGTATTGCCGATACGGCACGGGTGCTGGGCCGGATGTTTGACGGCATCGAATACCGGGGATTCGGACAGGAAATCGTAGAGGAACTGGCGAAATATGCGGATGTGCCGGTGTGGAACGGACTGACCAATGAATTTCATCCTACCCAGATCCTGGCGGATTTTCTCACCATCAAAGAGCATTTCGGAAAACTTAAAGGTATTAAGCTTGTCTATATGGGAGACGCCCGTTATAATATGGGTAACTCTCTGATGATCGGCTGCGCCAAGATGGGGCTGTCTTTTGTGGCCTGCGCGCCGGAGAAATATTTCCCGGATGCGGCGCTGGTAGCGCAGTGTGAAAAAATCGCCGCTGAAAGCGGCGCGGCGCTGGCGTTTATGGAAGATCCGAAGGAAGCCGTAAAGGATGCGGACGTGATTTATACGGACGTATGGGTGTCCATGGGAGAACCCGCGTCTGTATGGGAAGAACGGATTTCGGATCTGATGCCTTATCAGGTCAATCAGCCTCTGATGGAAGCGGCGGGGCCGCAATGCAGATTTATGCACTGTCTGCCGGCCTTCCACGATCTGAAAACGGAAATCGGCAGGGAAATTCACGAAAAATATCATATCGATTGTATGGAAGTTACGGACGAGGTTTTTGAAGGTGCGCAGTCCATTGTATTCGATGAGGCGGAAAACCGGATGCACACCATAAAAGCCGTCATGGCAGCCACACTTTAAGGAGAAACCAATGGCATATTTAGTTTTAAGCAATGGCGCCTGCTTCGAGGGGGAGCGCATCGGCGTCAAAGGAGACGTGACGGGCGAGCTGGTATTTACCACCGGCATGGTGGGCTATATCGAAACGCTGACAGATCCCAGCTATGCAGGCCAGATTGTGGTACAGACGTTTCCGCTGATCGGAAACTACGGCATGATCGAAGCGGATTTTGAGGGAGAAACCGCAGTCAAGGGCTATGTAGTGCGGGAATGCTGCGATGCGCCGTCCAATTTCCGAAGCCAGTATACCCTGGATCAGTTTCTGAAAGAAAAGGGCATCTGCGGTATCTGCGGCGTGGATACCAGAGAGATCACCAGGATCATCCGGCAGGAAGGCACCATGAACGCCGTGATCTGCGAGGAACTGCCTGCAGATCTGAAAAACGTGCAGGAATACCGGATCAAAGAGATCGTCAAAGAAGTCAGCTGTGCAGAAAAGAAGATTTATCCCGCAGAAAATGAGAAAAAATATGCCGTTGTGCTGATCGATTACGGCGCAAAGAGAAATATCATTCGCAGCCTCTGCAAACGGGGCTGCGAAGTGTGCGTTGTTCCGTATGACACCAGTGCGGAGGAAATTCTGGCCATGGCGCCGGACGGCGTCATGCTGTCCAACGGGCCGGGAGACCCCACCGACAATGCGTACAGCATCGCCCAGATCCGAAAGCTGATGGGCAAGCTGCCCATTTTCGGCATCTGCCTGGGACATCAGCTGACGGCCCTGGCCATGGGGGCGAAAACCGAGAAGCTCAAATATGGCCACCGGGGCGCCAACCAGCCGGTACGGGATCTGAAAAGCGGAAGAACCTATATTACCAGCCAGAACCACGGGTACGCGGTGGTGAACGAAAGCCTTCCGGAGGGGGCGTCTCTGATTTATCAGAATGCAAACGACGGAAGCTGTGAGGGCGTGGAATACAAAGAGAAGAACTGTTTTACCGTGCAGTTCCACCCGGAAGCCTGCGGCGGACCGCTGGATACGGGCTTTTTGTTTGACCGATTTATACAGATGATGGGAGGGAAAGCCTGATGCCGAAAGATCATACCATAAGAAAAGTGCTTGTCATCGGATCCGGTCCGATCATCATCGGCCAGGCGGCGGAGTTTGACTATGCCGGCGCCCAGGCCTGCCGCGTATTGCGGGCGGAAGGCATCAACGTGGTGCTGGTCAATTCCAATCCCGCCACCATTATGACCGATAAAAATCTGGCGGATGAAATTTATCTGGAGCCTTTAAATGCCCAGACCGTCGCCAGAATCATTGAAAAAGAACGTCCGGACGGCCTGCTGGCGGGACTGGGCGGCCAGACCGGCCTGACCATCGCCATGCAGCTTTCCCGGG
This sequence comes from uncultured Lachnospiraceae bacterium, assembly GCA_947630295.1. Lineage (GTDB taxonomy): Bacteria > Bacillota > Clostridia > Lachnospirales > Lachnospiraceae > CANRIM01. The sequence continues at coordinate 90,116 of CANRGZ010000001.1, forward strand.
ACGGCACCCTGGACCGGTACGGCGTGCGGCTGTTGGGGTCCGACATCGACGCCATTGAAAAAGCGGAAGACAGAGAGCTGTTCCGGGACGCCATGCAGCGCATCGGACAGCCGGTGGTTCCTTCCGGCATTGCGGAGGATCTGGACACGGCGTTTCAGATCGCAGAGGAAATCGGATATCCGGTGATCATCCGTCCCGCCTATACCCTGGGGGGTTCCGGCGGCGGTATCGCGGAAACGAAGGAAGAACTGGCAGTGATCGCCCAAAGCGGACTGGACGCTTCGCCCATTACCCAGATTCTGGTGGAAAAATGCATTTCCGGCTGGAAAGAGATTGAGTTTGAGACCATGCGGGATCATCTCGGCAACGTCATTGCGGTCTGCTCCATGGAAAATCTGGATCCGGTGGGCATCCATACCGGCGATTCCATCGTTGTGGCCCCGGCCCTGACCCTTGCGGACAAGGAATATCAGATGCTCCGCAGCGCTTCTTTGGACATCATCTCTTCCATCGGCATTGAAGGCGGATGCAACTGTCAGTTTGCCTTGAATCCCGACAGCTTTGAGTATGCAGTCATCGAGGTAAATCCCCGAGTTTCCCGGTCTTCGGCGCTGGCGTCGAAAGCCACGGGGTATCCCATTGCCAAGATCACCACGCGGATTGCCTTAGGGTATACGCTGGATGAAATCAAAAATGATATTACCGGCAAGACCTGCGCCTGCTTTGAGCCGACGCTGGACTATGTGGTTGTGAAATTCCCCAAATGGCCCTTTGACAAATTTGCAGGCTCCACAAGAAAACTGGGCACCCAGATGAAGGCCACCGGCGAGGTCATGGCCATTGCCCAGAGCTTTGAAGCGGCGCTGATGAAAGCCGTCCGGGGCGCGGAGATTTCCTTTGATACTTTAAACGCGCCGCCCCTTTCCGATCAGGACATTGAAACGCGGCTGGGAGAACAGAATGACCGCAGGATCTTTACGGTATTTGAAGCGCTGAAAAAAGGCGTCGGCATCGACCGGATCCATGAAATCACCAAAATCGACCGGTGGTTTTTATATAAGATTGCAAATCTGGCGCAGTTTGAGCAGCAGATCGAAGGAACCGGCGCCCTTTCGGAGCCGATGTATCTGAAGGCGAAAAAACTGGGCTATACGGATGACGTGCTGAAACGGCTGACAAAGGCGGAAAAACTGCCCCACAGAGACGCCGTGTATAAGATGGTGGATACCTGCGGCGCGGAGTTTGACGCGGAAACGCCCTATTTCTATTCTTCCTATGACCAGGTCTGCGAAGCCAGGACTTTCAAGCGGAGCGGCAAAAAGGTGGTCATGGTGCTGGGCTCCGGCCCTATCCGGATCGGGCAGGGCATCGAGTTCGACTACAGCTCCGTGCACAGCGTGTGGACCCTGCAGAAGATGGGTTATGAGGTGGTCATTGTCAACAACAATCCGGAAACCGTATCTACGGATTATGATACGGCGGACCGGCTGTATTTTGAACCCTTATGTCCGGAAGACGTCATGAATATCATTCAGGTGGAGCAGCCGGAAGGGGTCGTAGTGGCCTTCGGCGGCCAGACTGCCATCAAACTGACCCATTATCTGGATTCTCACGGCATTCCGATTTTAGGCACCTCGGCGGAAAGCATTGATATCGCGGAAGACAGAAGCCGTTTTGACGCGCTGCTGGAGAAGTTCAATATTCGCCGTCCCAAGGGCGCGGCGGTGCTGACTGTGGAAGAAGCAATTGAAACCGCCAACCGGCTGGGCTATCCGGTGCTGCTGCGGCCTTCCTACGTCATCGGCGGCCAGAATATGACCATTGCCCGGAATGATGCGCATACCGTAAAATATATGGAATCCATTCTGGCGGGCGGCATCGAAAATCCGGTGCTGATCGACAAATATATGTCCGGGACGGAACTGGAAGTAGATGTCATTTCCGACGGCAAGGACGTTTTGATCCCCGGCATCATGGAACACATTGAGCGGGCGGGAGTACACAGCGGGGATTCCATCGCGGTCTATCCGTCCTACAACCTGAATGATAAGTTCCTGGAGAAAATCTGCGACTGTTCGAAGAAACTGGCCATCGCGCTGGGCACCAAAGGGCTGGTCAATATCCAATACCTGATTTTTGAAAATGAACTGTACGTCATCGAGGTGAACCCGCGGGCCTCCCGGACTGTGCCCTATATCAGCAAGGTGACGGATGTGCCCATGGTGGATATCGCGTCGGAAGTCATGCTGGGGGCGGAACTGGCAAAACTTGGATACGGCACGGGACTGCACCGGACGCCGCCCTACTATGCGGTGAAGGTACCGGTATTTTCCTTTGAAAAACTGACCGACGCCAACTCGATTTTGGGACCGGAAATGAAATCTACCGGCGAAGTGCTGGGCATCGGCAAGACCATGGCGGAAGCGCTGTACAAAGGACTGACCGCCGCGGGCTTTAAGGTTCCCAGTATTCACGGAAGCAGCCCTGCCGGCATATTGATAAGTGTGGAAGAAAAAGATTCCCAGGAAATCATTTCCCTGGCGAAGCGGCTGTATGACCTGGGCATCGAGATTTACGCCACCCGGCATACCGCGGAGGAAATCGGAACCCTGGGTATTCCGGTACACATTGTGGCAAATGCAAATGAAAGTACGGAAATCACGGATCTGATGCATGCCGGAACCCTCAATTACATTGTGTATACCGGCGCGGTGCAGGACGCCACCATCGGAAATTATACGAAGCTGCACCGGCTGGCCATGCAGCTGGGCATTCCCTGTCTGACTTCCATCGATACGGCCAATGCGCTGGCAGAGATCATGGAAAGCCGTTTCAATGACCATAATACGGAACTGATCGACATCAACGATATGCGTAAATGGCGCCGGAAAATCCGCTTCGCCAAGATGCAGTCCTGCGGCAATGATTATATTTTCATGGAAAACTTTGACGACACCATTACCTGTCCGGAATCCCTCTGCGTCAGCCTGTGCACCCAGCATTACGGCGTGGGCGCGGACGGCATCGTTCTGATGGAAAAATCCGGCGTGGCGGACGTGAAGATGCGTACCTTCAACAAGGACGGCAGCGAAGGGAAAATGGCCGGCAACAATATCCGCTGTGTCGGCAAATATATGTTTGACAAAGGCTATGTCAGAAGCGATTATCTGACGGTGGAGACCGGCAGCGGCATTTACCGCCTGAAACTCTATATCCGGGACGGAAAGGTAAGCTCTGTCACTGTAGATATGGGTAAGGCAGATTTTTCCGCCGGATCCCTGCCGGCGGCAGAGACCGTGAAGGTGCCGGAAATGATCAATTATCCGGTTCAGGCGGGAGGAAACACCTACGAAGGCACCTGTGTGTCGGTGGGCAATCCCCACTGTGTGGTCTTCTGCGAGAAGATCGACGGCCTGCAGTTAAGCACCCTGGGGCCTTTGTTTGAGTACAATGCACTTTTCCCGGAACGGATCAATACGGAGTTTGTCCGGATCGTCAACAAAGAAACCATCCGGATGCGGGTCTGGGAGCGCGGAAACGGAGAAACCCTTGCCTGCGGTACCGGCGCCTGCGCAGCAGTGGCGGCGGCATGCCGGAACGGATACTGTAAGAAGGATACCGACATCACGGTGAAGCTGTTGGGCGGAGATCTGATCGTCAATTATTCCGACGAGCGGATCCTGCTGACAGGCAGTGCGGATCTGGTATTTGAAGGAGAATTTTCCTATTAAATAACGTGAAAGGAATGCGTTATTATGGCATCTTCGGATCGTGAAACAAACAATATCAATACATGGATCGCAAAAACCGCGGAGCAGCTGGCGGGAATGGAACAGACCAGGTTTGGCGAACGGATTGACCGGCCGGGACTGAAAGAACAGATCGCCAAGCTGCTGCTGCTGATTCGCAGCGCCATGTATCCCAATGTATTTGGGAGAAAAACTTACGACGTAAAGTTTCTGCCCACCCTGATCAGTCAGTATCTGCAGCAGGCCGTGGTGATGCTCTATGACATGCTGGGCGCGCTGATGGGAGAAGGGCAGGATATTGACGGCATTATCCGGGCATTCGTGGCGGAGATTCCGCAAATTACGGAAACGCTGAAAACAGACATCCGGGCGGCGTATGAAGGCGACCCGGCGGCCCGGACGGAGGAGGAAATCATGCTTTCCTATCCGGCGTTTGAAGCCATCAGCATTTACCGCATTGCCCACAGTCTGCATTGCCTGCAGGTGCCCCTTCTGCCGCGAATGATGACGGAATACGCGCATCAGATCACCGGCATCGATATTCATCCCGGCGCTACCATCGGCCGGTACTTCTTTATCGATCACGGCACCGGTGTGGTCATCGGGGAAACCTGTACCATTGGGGATCATGTGAAGCTGTATCAGGGTGTGACGCTGGGTGCGAAAAGCTTTGAGCTGGACGAAAACGGCAATCCCGTCAAGGGCATCAAGCGGCATCCGGACATCGGCAGTCATGTGGTCATTTATTCCGGCGCCACCATTCTGGGCGGCAGTACGAAGATCGGGGATCATGCGGTGATCGGCGGCAACGTCTGGCTGACCCATTCCGTGGAAAGCGGCATGACCGTGTATTATACGGGGCGGGAAACGGCCTTTTCCGACCAGGAGGAGAAAAACGAAGCGGCCGGAGATTGACATTTCGCGCATCCGGCGATATAATAAAAAAGCTGCGCGGGCGATGTCAAAAAGGCAGCAGCCCCGCGCAATATATGGAGAGTTATCGAAGTGGTCATAACGAGCCGCACTCGAAATGCGGTTGTCCAATTTTGGGCACGTGGGTTCGAATCCCACACTCTCCGCCAGAAAATCCAGTCCCCAGGCGGTCCGCCTGGGGACTTTTCTTTCTAAAAGGCGTCTTCCGCAGCGTGAAAATCTGCCATGAACCGCTTTAACAGGAATGTGCAGAAATAGGGAAAGGTGTAAATGCTGCCTTCGTGCCCGATGTTGTTTTTGGATAGCTTTATGCCGTATCGGATATCAGGATAACGTTCCGACGCAATCAAGGTTTTCATCGATTTTGCTTTCCCGCTTTTGGCCTTTACCTCAATGGGAATCAGGGAGGCCGCCGAGCGAATGAAAAAATCTGCTTCCAGCGTGGAATCCTCTTTTCGATAGTAGTAGAGCTTGTATCCCTGCTTAATCAACGCTTCGCCAACCATGTTTTCAAAAAGAGCGCCTTTATACACGCCGAGATTTTTATTGGCTCGAAGATCTTCCTGGGATTCGTCGTCCAACATGGACACCAAAAGCCCCGTATCCGCAAAGTACAGTTTAAACATGTCCGGTTCATAGTTTCCGCCGAGGGGCAGTTCCGGGAAGTCCATACAGTAACAAATATTGACCATCCCGGCGTCTGCGAGCCACTCCGCACATCCGCGATAGTCCCGGAATCGTGCGCCGGACGCGACCTTGGAAATCTGGAATTTCTTGTTTTCTCTGGCAAGCTGCGGCGCAACCCGGTTAAACACGTTCATGATTCTTGTCTGATCCACACCGGAAGCATATTTGCGAATATCCTCTTTATAGTCCGCAATCAGCTGCTTCTGCGTTTGCAGCGAGCCCTCAAAGGTGTTCCGCGCGATATACTCCGCAACCACAGCCGGCATTCCGCCGAGAATGTTGTAATCCAGAAACAGGGCGTGAAAGGTATTCATCTCCAGTTCGCTGAAGGGTGCAAGTCCCTTCATATGGGCAAGCATGTTTTGAACAGTATCATTTTCATACCCTTTTGCCCACAGAAATTCTTCAAAATCCATCGAAAACATTTCGTAGTCCGTTTTGTAGCCTACGCTGTTGCTTTCGACTCTCTTATAATTGATCCCCAGCATCGATCCGCTGCAAATGACGTCAAACCGTCCATCCGTGCAGAAGAATTTCAGAGACGTGGAGATCTCCGGGAACTCCGTAATCTCATCGAAAAAGATCAGGGTCTTGCCCGGTATGAACTTTTTTGACGGATCGATCAGTGAAATGTTTTTGATGATATCCGCAGCGCTGTAACCGTCAGAGATGATCCCTTTGTACTTCTCGTCCCGGACAAAGTTGATTTCGATGATATTTTCATAGTTTGCGGCCGCAAAATGCAGAATGGATTCGGTTTTCCCGATCTGGCGGCTTCCTTTGATGATGAGCGGTTTCCGGTTGCCGTCCGCTTTCCATCCGTCTAAAAATGCATCGACTTTTCTTCTCAGATACATCTGTAATGCCTCCTGCAAAATTTCCTCACTATGATTATACACAAAAAATGTGGAAATATCAATAAAAATCCCACATTTCATGAGCGAATCATAGATGATTTACGCACGTTTCCAGTATTTGCATTGCAGGAGGAATAATGAGAAATGCTGTCAGAAAATGAAAATAGTATTTGCGTTGCCAGAATACTTATTTTACTTTCCATCTGTACCCGCAGTTCATACAGAACACTTCGTACTTGCCCTTCTTCCCGGCAAAGCCGGCGAGTGCTCCTATGCGTCCGATCAGCAGTGCGCCGCCGATGGCCTTACCAACGGAAAATCCTTTGCGGGGATTGCCCATGACCTGAATATTTGTACTTCTGCATTTTGGACATTTTATGGTTGACATGCACTTTTCCTCTTTATAGAACAGGGAGTGGTATGTTTTTTTTCCGGATTGTAATAAATGTCGTGGCTGCCACCGCTTCGTTTCAGGTGGAAGCCGTTGATGAGAAGTTGGACATTCACATAATTTTCCATCAGACCGCCTTTAAAATCATTGAGTTCCTCCACCATATAGAGAATATCATTCGCAGCCAGGTCCTTCTTGGCGGCCAGCAGACCAGGATCGGAAACATAAATCTTGAAAGCGTCGATGTCACGGTAGTTTTCTAAAGGCTTTTTTACTGTCCTTTCGCCAGTTGCACAAGGATGCTGCCGTTCCGCCCTTCTATGCTTTCAATTCTTTTGCGTTTTTTTGTCCGTAGAATACAATCACTGCGCCGTAGGCGGCCGTCAGAACTCCCCCAAGAATATAGCTTGCCGTCCACGGCAGATGAAAGCCGATGGCAGCGTTTAAGATAAAGCTCGAAATGATAAACATATAAAACATACCCGGCGCCAACGCCATGACATACGGCTGCTTATTTTGCATCATATAAACGGCGATCATGGCAAAAGCAAATACCGCAATCGTTAGGTTTGGCCAGGCGAAGTACCTCCACAACACATTAAATCCGCCCTTCCTTTTCATGCTCCATTGTCCGTGCAATCAAGGTGGACTGCGTGGAATGGAAGCCCGAAACAATACCGCACGCAACTGTCACAAAGAACACAGGAATAAAGTGCAGTCCCTGAGGGTGAACGCCCCGGACGCCGATGTTCCACAGTTCATCCAGCGGGTAGCCCTTAATCAACAATCCGATGAACACCCCGATAGCCGACAGCACCAGAACCGCACCAAAAACCGGATATACCTTTCCGATGATCTTATCAATCGGAATAGTGATAAATGCGATCGGACCGAATAAAATTCCCTGTATCGGGCCAAGAATAGGACCAGTACCCGCAATGTTCAAAAGCTGGATCAGACTGTTTTTCCATTTTTTCATAGGAACAAAATCTACATCGTCCCGCAAACGCACCGCAGGTGTTTGCCTGTCGTCCGGGCGGAATATCCGGTTACACAATGCACCGTATGCCACGCCGCCGCCCACAAGCAACAGCAAACCGATAATAAATGTAACCATACCAAAAATCCCTTCTTCCCGCATTCTTCCAGTCGCTTCATGTGAAAAATCACACTGTTTATTTCTCACGCAGAATTTCGTTCAATGTGGCGTACACGGCGGCAATCTCCAGCGGCTTGGAGATGTGGGCGTCCATGCCGGCCTCAAGGCTCTTTTTCTCGTCTTCGGCAAAGGCATTGGCGGTCATCGCCAGAATGGGAACGGTTTTTGCATCCGGCCGCTCCAGGGCCCGGATGGCCTTAGTTGCCGCGTAGCCGTCCATGCGGGGCATTTGAATATCCATGAGGATCAGATCAAAATAACCCGGTTCGGACTGCTGAAAGATTTCTACTGCCTGCCGGCCATCCTCCGCTTCCACGATTTGGGCGCCTGTCTCTGCTCCCAACAGTTCTACGGCGATTTCCCGGTTGAGTTCATTGTCCTCCGCCAGGAGAATGCGTTTTCCCTCAAAATCATACTTTGCTTCAGGGGCAGCAAGAGAGGAAGCTGTCAGATCTTCTTCCCAGTCAATGGGCTGCGTTCCTTCCACCGTGGAGAAGGGAATGTTGATAGAGAAAGTACTGCCTTCTCCGAATACGCTCTTTAATTCCACATGGCCGCCCATCATTTCGGTGAATCGTTTTACGATGGACAGTCCCAGGCCGGTGCCGCCAAATTGGTGGGTCACACCGGCGTGTTCCTGTTCAAAAGCCTCGAATACCTTATCAAAATTTTCTTCCCGAATACCGACGCCGGTGTCCGATACTTCAAACAGCAGCCAGAGACGGCCGCCGCTTCGCTCTCCTTCGGTAATACGCAGCACGATTTGCCCGCCGGAGGATGTAAATTTAATCGCATTGGACAGAAGATTGGACAGAATCTGGTTCAGCCGCAGGGAATCTCCGATCAGCGTCTCATCGATGCGTCCGTTGAGAATGGTTTCAAAAGATATTCCCTTGGATTCCGCCTGTATCCGGTACACACTGACCAGACTCTCCAGGAAAAGGCGCAGATCGAAAGGTGCGTATTTCATTTCCAGTTTGCCGCTTTCGATCTTGGACATATCCAGCACATCGTTGATCAAAGCCAGCAGATGCCTGGAAGCCAGAGAAACTTTTTTCAGGCAGTCGTCCACTTTGGCGGGGTTACCCAGATTTTGCCGGGCAATGGTGCTCATACCGATGATACCGTTCATAGGCGTCCGAATTTCGTGGCTCATACGGCTTAAAAATTCGCTTTTTGCACGATTGGCGTTCTCTGCCCGCTCCTGCGCAGCCAGAGCCGCTTCATTGGCATGGACCAGTGCGCGGGTGTGTTGCCGCAGAACGATATAGTATACCAGAAACAGGACGGAAATAGATACGAGAATAATCACCAGGATAATGATCGCATTCCTGTTCAGCTGGTGGGTCTGGGTCCCCACAATCTGGTCGATCACGTCATAGGGAATCTCCAGCAGCATGAGCCAGTCGGTTCCTTCGATCGGCGCATAGTACATACATTGCAGGTGGCTGCCGGCCTGGAAGATGGTCATGCCCGAGGTCCGTTTGGCAAAGTCGGCACGTACCTGTTCCAGAGAATAGCCTTCGCTGAAGGATGCGTAGGCATCCAGTTTGGAGAGAATATTCGTACTGGGGGGAAGATCGGTGTTAAAGGTGTTGTGAATAATGAAGCTGCCCTCTTTGGTGACAATGCTGGCGTAGGTTTCGGCTTCGGGATTCTGCAGCGCCAGACGGGAACTGAAAGCCTCGCTGGTCAGACCGGCCAGCATAGCCACGAAGGTTTTGTCCCCGAAGGCCACCGGGTCGATGGTAACCCCCATGGTGATCATGTTTTCATTGAGCAGTGCTTCACTGTAGGAAATCTGATCGCTCTCTCCCTGCAGCAGGTCAGCCAGAAAGCTGAGCCGGGAGGCGGCGGGCCGGACGCCCTCGGTGCTGTAATAGAGCCCGTCCTCGTCCAGAAAAGCCAGAAACTGGAAGTCGTTGTATTCTTCTGCTTTTGTCAGGAAAGAGGCAAGCGCATCCTGATCTGCCAGATCGTCGTCATTGACACTGACGGCGATGTTGTGCAGGGCGGAAAACCGGGCGTTGAGGCCCGTTTCGAAGTGACTGCCGATTTGGGCAGTCATTTCCCGCAGATAGACCCGATTCAATTTCGTTCCGGAGGACATGGAAATCCGGGCCGAAGAACGAATCAGCCAGACAAAGCATCCTGCGCAGACGGCAAGAATCAACATGGTAAGCAGCGGATAGCGCAGATGAGAAGTTTTATGTTTCTTCATTTTCAGTCACCACCTTGATGCGGCCCTCCGGATGTGCCATAATGGCCTCGCCGTTGTGCGCCTTGAAATATAATTGAAGGGCATCTCCGAATGTCTTGTCGGTTTCCTGCACCAGCGTAACGCCCTCCGCCAGAGGCGCGGTATCGCTGTATACGTTGAGCATGGTGAAACCGTCGCCGTTGTTGTCCAGATAACCATCCGCACCGCACATATAGGAAGTGACCGCGATGGTATAGGTTTTGGATTCGTCGAAGGCTGATCCGTCCGGAAGGGTGATATCCAGAAGCTCCGCCGGATTGCTTTCTGAAGGAGCACGATAGGAATAGCAAAGGCCGGATACATTTAAGAAACGTCCGCCGGGGATACCGTTCTCCTGGATGATGTGGGTCAGGCCATTGGCCAGCATGGCACGGACAACGGAGCCTTTGACTTCCAGCACCACAACGGTGTTGTCATACGGACATACCACGTCCAGATCACTGCCGAATACATTGCCCTCGTAGAGACTGCCCCGGATCGATCCGCCGTTGGCAAAGGCAATGTCTGCCCCGGTCATTTCCCGGATGGCGTCGGTTACCAGATTGCCGATGCCCGTCTCCTCCCGCCGGACATTATAATTTTCATAAATCATATCCCCCGCCACTACGCCGATGAGAGACTGGTCATACTCGATGTCCGCATCGCCTTCCCGGAAGTAATGATCCACACTGGCCAGCGCTTCTGTCAGGGTGATTTTGCCGTTGAGCACTGAGATCAGGCTGCGGCCGAAATACTGGAGCAGCTTGGCGGGGAACTGAACGTTGTATACGTAGCCGTTG
>CANRGZ010000002.1 GCA_947630295.1 uncultured Lachnospiraceae bacterium
TTTCTCGATACCCATTATCCGGCGGAAACGGCGGAACAAATATACCGGAAGATCAAAGCTTCCAAAGAAAACATCGTCCTGATCGGTATGCCGGGCTGCGGCAAAACCACCATCGGGACGCTGCTGGCCGAAACCCTGGGGAAACCTCTGGCAGACACCGATGAGGAAATCATCGCCTCTGCCGGGATGCCCATTACGGAAATATTCCAAACAAAAGGAGAACCCGTTTTCCGGGACATGGAAAGCGAGGCGATCCGGGCGCTTTCTCAGAAAAACGGCCTGATCATCGCCACCGGCGGCGGCGCGATTTTAAGAGAAGAAAATGTACGGATGCTCCATGCAAACGGCAGGGTCTTCTTCCTGAACCGGCCGCTGGAAACGCTGCTTCCCACCGATACAAGGCCTTTGTCTTCCACTTTTGCGGATTTGAAAAAGCGCTATGAAGAACGCCTGGACAAATATCTTGCGGCGGCGGACGTGGTCATTTCCGGCGATCTGACGCCGGAGGAAACCCTGCACCAGATTTTGGAAAGTGAGCTGCTTTTATGAAACTTATGATTATCAACGGGCCCAACCTCAATATGCTGGGCATTCGCGAACCGGGCATTTACGGCGATCAAAGCTATGATCATCTGGTGGAAATGATCCGGTCTTACTGCGACGAAAAACATATCGAAGTATCGTTTTTCCAGTCCAACCATGAAGGCGATCTGGTGGACTGTATTCAAAAAGCTTATTTTGCCTCCTTTGACGGCATTGTCATCAATCCGGGGGCTTATACCCATACCAGCATCGCGCTGCTGGACGCCCTGAAGGCGGTGTCCATCCCCGCGGTGGAGGTACATATTTCAAAAGTCAATGAACGGGAAGCCTTTCGGCAGATCAGCTATATCCGGGAGGTCTGCATCGCCTCTGTGATCGGACTGGGATTTGACGGCTATCTGAAAGCCGTGGATCTGTTATGCGAGGCGGCAGACGGGAAAACGCCATGAAAGTAACCATTGAAAAAAGCAGAGCCTGCGGCAGCGTCTGTGCGCCGCCTTCCAAAAGCATGGCCCACCGGCTGCTGATCTGCGCCGGACTTTGCGACGGAGAAAGTACCGTAAAAGGCATCGCCAAAAGCGAAGATATTCTGGCAACCTTAGACTGCTTACAAGCCCTTGGCGCTTCCTATTCCCTGACAGACGACAGCGTGCGCATCCGGGGCGCCGATCCGAAAAAGCGAAGCGCTTCGGCCGTCTTTGCCTGCCGGGAAAGCGGAAGCACTTTGCGCTTTTTCCTGCCGGTGGCGCTATTGTCCCCACAGGAAGCCATTTTTACCGGCAGCGACTATCTGCTCTCCCGTCCGCTGCAGGTTTATGAAACCATATGTAACCAACGGCATCTGCCATTTTTTCATTCAAAATCTGAAATCCGTGTCCGGGGTCCGCTGCCTGCCGGCAGATACCGGGTTCCCGGAAATGTCAGCAGTCAGTTCATCAGCGGCCTTTTGTTTGCCCTTGCGCTGCAGGATAAAGACAGCGTGATCGAACTGATCCCGCCGGTAGAAAGCGGCGCGTATATTGATCTCACCGTTGCCGCCCTTGCGCAGTTTGGCGTAAGCGTAACGCGGCCGGATGGCCATACCCTTGCCACCCGTGGCGGACAGCGCTACCAGCCCCGGGAAACCACGGTGGAAGGCGATTATTCCAACGCCGCCTTTCTGTCTGTATTCAATCTGCTGGGCGGGGATGTTTCCGTCCGGGGGCTTGCGGCCGACAGCCTGCAGGGCGACCGGGTTTACGCAGATCTGTTTGCGCAGATTGCCTACGGTACCCCCACCATTCACATTGCGGACTGTCCGGACTTAGGCCCCATCCTCTTTGCACTGGCTGCGGCGAAACAGGGCGCCGTATTTACCGGAACCAGGCGGCTGAAACTGAAAGAGAGCGACCGGGCCGAAGCCATGCGGCTGGAGCTGGCCAAATTCGGCGTGGACGTAAGGGTTGAAGAAGACCGGGTCACGGTTCTGCCAAAAGACTTTCACGCCCCCCATCAGCCTCTTTCCGGGCACAACGACCACCGGATTGTCATGGCATTAAGCGTGCTGCTGACCCAAACCGGCGGTACCATCGACGGCGCGGAAGCGGTTGCCAAGAGCTTTCCCGACTTCTTTGATACCCTCGCCGCCCTGCAGATCCGTCTGCGGGCCAACTGAACGCAGCCGCACCTGATTTCCGGCAAAACCGAAAGGAAGCTTTTATGAAATTACTGAACAATGATAAAACCATTCTGATCGTGGGACTGGGCCTCATCGGCGGCAGCTATGCCAGAGCCTTAAAAAAACTGGGCTTTACCGTCAACGCCATTACCCGCTCTCAGGAAACCGTGGACTACGCCATGCAGGAAGGCATCGTAGATTACGCTACCAACCAAATCGAACCGGAACTGATTGCCGGGGCAAAGCTGATCGTTTTTTCGCTGTACCCCCATGTGTTTATGGATTGGATCAGGGAAAATCAGAAATACTTTTCTCCGGGCACCATCCTGACGGACGTTACCGGCGTCAAAACCGAGGTTGTCTATCCGGTACAGGAAATGCTGCGGGAGGATGTGGAGTTTATCGCGGCGCACCCCATGGCAGGCCGGGAGGTTTACGGCGTCAAAAACAGCGACGACGCCATTTTCCACGGCGCCAATTATATTGTCATACCAACGGAAAAAAATACGCCGGAGGCCATCGCGCTGTGCGAAGACCTGGGCCGGCTGCTGGGGTTTTCCACGATTTCCCGGCTGACGCCGCAGCAGCATGACGATATGATAGCTTTTCTTTCCCAGCTGACCCACTGCATCGCGGTTTCTCTGATGACCTGCAACAATTCCGAAGACATGCAGAAATATACCGGCGATTCCTTCCGGGATCTGACCCGCATCGCGCGGATCAACGACGCCATGTGGTCGGAGCTGTTTCTGATGAACAAGGAAGCGCTGCTGAAGCATATGGAACTGTTTGAAAAGGAATTTAATCGATTAAAAGACGCGCTGAAAAACGACGATGCGGAAACCATGCGTGAAATGATGCGGCTTTCCAGCGAACGGCGCGCACTGTTTGATAAGTGACAGAAGAAAGGACAGACACGATATGAATTTACAGTTTATAGGCAAACTTCCCATTCCACAGGAAATCAAGGCCCAGTATCCGGTTTCCGCCGAAGCTGCGGCCGTCAAAGCGGATCGGGATCAGCAGATCAAAAATATTTTTGCCGGAACAGACCACAGGCTGCTGCTGGTCATCGGCCCCTGCTCCGCAGACAATGAGGAGGCTGTGCTGGAGTACATCTCCCGTCTGCGCAAGGTGGCGGATCAGGTGGCCGACAAAATTTTCATTGTTCCGCGCATTTATACAAATAAACCACGGACCACCGGCGCCGGGTATAAAGGCATGCTGCATTATCCGGATCCTACCGAAAAACCGGATCTGATCAAGGGCGTCATTGCCATTCGAAAGCTGCATATGAAATCCCTGACCGACTACGGATTCAGCTCTGCCGACGAAATGCTTTATCCGGAAAATCACAGATACTTAAGCGATCTGCTTACCTATGTTGCCGTCGGGGCCCGCTCCGTGGAAAATCAGCAGCACCGCATCACCGCCAGCGGCCTGGAAATTCCCGTGGGAATGAAAAATCCCACCGGCGGCGATCTTTCCGTCATGCTCAATTCCATTTACGCGGCGCAGCATCCTCATACCTTCTGCTACCGCGGATGGGAAGTCAAAAGTGCGGGCAATCCTTATGCCCACGCCATTCTGCGTGGTTATGTGGATAAATTCGGACAGTCCACACCCAATTATCACTATGAAGATCTGATTCAGCTGTACGAAAGCTACATGAACGCCGGCTTTGAAAATCCCGCCGTCATCATTGACGCCAATCATTCCAATTCCGGTAAAAAATACCTGGAGCAGATCCGCATCACAAAAGAAGTGCTCCACAGCTGCCGGGTCAATCAGGATATCCGTTCTCTGGTCAAAGGCTTTATGATCGAAAGCTACCTGCAGGACGGCTGCCAGAAAATCGGAGAAACCGATTTCGGCAAATCCATCACCGATCCCTGCCTTGGCTGGGAAAAAACCGAAAAACTGATTTACGAAATGGCGGACATCCTCTGATGTCTTAACAACGGCTGCTGCTGCACACCAGATAAATGACCTGCTTTTCCCCGCTCAGCCGGCGCAAAAGCGACAATGCTTCTTTCATGTGCGCATCATCCAGATTGACAAAGGGATCATCCAGAATCATAAACGGCCGGGTTTGCGGAAACAATGCATCCACCAGCGCAAAGCGCATGCAAATGGATATGATATCCGCATACCCCCGGCTGAAAGATGTCAGCGCCCGGGCCTCTCCGGCCTGCTCCGGCATGGGTTCCAGATTTTGATTTAAGAATACGGGAAAATCTTCCTCTTTCAATATCAGCTCGATATAGTGAGAAAACCGCTCTCGTAAAGGGGCGATATAATCCATATCGAGTTTTTCTTTTGCCTTTGCCAGCAAAGCAATCGTCCCGTCTAAGATTTCCAGATGCTTCCGGTCTGTTTCATAAGACGCCTGCCAGAAATCCCTTTCATCTTCCAGCTGGGGCAAGGCTTCCAATTCTCCTTGCAGTTCTTTCAGGCGGCTTTCCAATGCCGCCATAGCCTTAAACGCTTCGTCCCGTTCTTTGTGCAGCGTGCTTTCCCTGTCTTTCAGGGTCTGCAGATCTGCCTGTCCGGCCGGGTTTTCCTGTGACAGAAGACGCCGGTTTTCTTCCTGGAACCGGGCCAGCTGCCCTTCTTTTTTGTCCAGCTGTTCCTTTAGCTGCGCTTCCTTTTGCAGATCATCCCGCAGCTGCAGGATATCCGTCCGATTTTTGGGCACCTCGTCCAGCCCGTAGCGGGCTGCAAAGTCTTCGATCTGCTTCTGATATTCCCCGGACTGCTGCCGCCAGGTCCGAAGCCGGACTTCCGCCAGCGCCGTCTTTGTTTCTTCCGGCTGCTGTAATTCCTGAAACCGGCGGCTCATGCGTTTGAAATTCAGAAAATTTCCGATCAGAACCGCGGCAGCCCCGGCCGCAAAGCAGCAGATCCCCGGCAGATTGTAATGCCCGTACAGACAAAATACTCCTGCCAGAAGCAGCGGCAGGCCGGCAAACATGAAAATCAGATACAGCCGGGATTCCTTTTTCTTTTCAGGCACAGGTTCCGGTGCTTCTTCACCGGCAAGTGATTCGGCAAGGCCTTCCAGCCGCAGCATCTGATCCAGACAATCCGAAACAGCGGACAGGTCTTCTTCCCGGGGCAGGCCCTTAGGGTAACGGGCCAAAAGCGTTTCTAAAGACGCTTCCAGTTCCTCTGCTTCTTCCTGCAGTTCCTGCTGTCTTTTCCGGGCGGTTTGGACCAGCTGTGCTTCCCCTGCCCGGGAAATTTCTTCTCTGATCCTGCGAATCTTGTCTTCCGCTTCCTTCGCCCCCGCGGCCAGACTTTCTTTGCTTTGTTCCGCCGCGTCTATTTCCCCTCGGATCCCTGGGCCCTCACCAATCGCTTCTTCCAGTTGGCGCAGCTTCATCCGGTCCTGCTCGATTTTGCCGCCGCTGCCCCGGTAAGGCATCAGCGCGCTTCGTTTTTCTTTTAACAGCGCCACGGCTTTTTCATACTGTCCGATGTCGGCGGTTTCTTCCGCCAGATCCGTCAGCTTCGCGGAAATCATATCTGTGGAAAATACGCTGCTGTCATAATTCTGAGGCATGTAGGTGCTTTTTTCATAAGATTCTACGTCCAGCTGAAACAGCTCCAGCCCGATATTTTCCGTATAGTCTGCGCTTTTCGACAAAGGATCCAGGGTATACAGGGCAAAACTGTCCTGCCTGGGCGTCTGTCCGAAAAACCGTTCGATCCGGTATTGCTTTCCTTTTTCTTCAAACTGCAGATTTCCGCCGTATCTGCCGCCCTGCCATGGCATATATTTTTTCCGTTCATTTTTTGCCGGATTTTTCACGGCCCGGGGCATACCGTAAAACATGGCCTTGATAAAGGCGGCCAGCGTGGTTTTTCCGAATCCGTTGGCTTCGAAAATTATCGTCAGATTTTCATCGAAACGCAGGTCGTATCCGGACAAAACGCCAAAATTCTCGATATGACATGTCAGCAGCTTCATAGTTTTTGCTTCTCCCCCTTCAAGGCCGCCAGCCCGTACTGAATCATCTGTGCCTTTTCCTGATCGCTTTTGTCAGAATCCAGTACCATGCGGATAAAGGTACCTTTCAGCGACCGGTCATAGCGATAGGCCGCTTCATCGAGGTACAGCCGGCTTTCGTCTTTGATTCGTACAAAATAAAACAACGGCTCCATTGCTTTCTGCAGAAACGCCGGATCTATGTCCGCCTCCGGCGACACTTCTCCCTGCAGGGTAAAATGCACCATATCTTCGGACGGAACCTGAGCTGCCGCTTCCTTCATCCGGTCGGTAATCTCGTAAATGCGGTCCAGCCCGCTGATATCCACCCCAATATCGTGCAGCTTCCGCTTCGCAAAAGGCATAAACTGTGAAGTCAATCCTTTTTCATCGGTTTCCAGTAAAACAAAACCTTTATGGCCGCACTCGTCAAATCCTCTGCCCTCCAGACATCCGGCATAACAGTAAACCCCGGCGTCATCCAGCGGCGCCTGCCGGTAACTGTGCAGATGTCCCAGCGCCAGATAACGGATGTTTCTGTTTTTCAGCCGGGACAGGCAGATAAGATCTTCTCCGGCCTGTCCGGACACCTGTCCGTGCAGCACCACCAGATTGATTTTGTCCGGATCGGTTTGCAGGCTGTCGTAAATGTCCTGACAGTTTTCTCGACACAGTACTGCGCCTGTAATCCGGACGTTTTCATATGTAAAAGAAGTCCAGGTTTCCTGAAACAGCTTCAGATTTTCCGGCAGTGCAAAATCTTCCAAAAGCCTGCGGCCTTCATCGTGATTGCCCTGCAGATACAGAAAATCGATTTCCCGCGCCGCAGCAATCGCATCCAGCACCCGCCGGACCGTGCCGGTCTGCACCCGGGCGCTGTCAAACAGATCCCCCGCAATGATCACCACCCGTACTTCTTTCGCTTTTGCATAGTCGATCATCCGTTCAAATTGCAGCAGCAGTTCGTAATGCCGCTCCTGTGCTTTCTGCTGCGGCAGACTGCTTTCCATTTTCGCATCCAGATGGATATCGGCGCAGTGAATGATTTTCATGGCTTTTCCTTTCCCGAAAAAAAGAAGATGCTTCTTTCGAAGCATCTCTTGGTTTTCCTGTTTTTTTAAAGCGGAGAAGGAGGGATTTGAACCCTCGCGCCGCTCACACGACCTACACCCTTAGCAGGGGCGCCTCTTCAGCCACTTGAGTACTTCTCCTGAATTAAAAAAATGTTATGCAATTCATCGGAAATACATCCGATGTATCGATAATTATACTAAATCCCCGATGCAATGTCAATTCTTTTTTACGGCTTTCCCGCCTGTCGGGATTTGTCATTTTTCCTTTTCTATTTCCTGCAACTGCGCTATAATGAACCTGACAGAAGACAAACGGGTTTCTTCAGGCAGGAGTTTTGCAATGCATCTTTTTATCGACGAATCAGGTTCCATCAACAACCATATTCCCAACAACCGGTATTTTACCATTGCCCTCGTCCGCCCGCTGCAGAAGGATTCGCTCCGCCGGGCGTACAAACGCTTCATTTCTTCCAATTACGAAGGACTGAAAGTACTGGATCAGGATAAAATCCACCCGAAAACCGGCAAAGTGATCAAATGCGGCGGCAAGATGTTTTCCGGAAATAAATTCGTGGAACTCAAAGGCGCCCAGTTCGACCGGAATATGAAGCTGAAATTCGCCGCTTTCTTTTCCCAAAAAGCCACGTTTGAACTGTATTACATCAAAATCTCCAACAAAGCCCTGTCCGATGCGGTCTGCGAAAAATCCTCCCGGGTTTTCAATTATTCCATTCGACGGGCCCTGGAGACCTTTATCCGGGAAGGACTGCTGCCGGATGAAGACTGTTTCCTGCAGATTGATGAACGAAATGAAAAAAAAGAACTTCGGTTTTTCCTGGAAAATTATTTGAATACGGAGCTGAATATAAGCGGCGCGGCTGCAGGTAATTTCGGGGCAATGTATTTCGATTCCCGGGCGAATTATATGATTCAGATTGCGGATGTATTCTCTAATTTGTTTTATTCGCATCTGCAGACCGGCGCCTATGGGACCCAGCTGGAAAAACTGCGGAATGCAGGTATATTGAAAAGCATTTTTTCTTTTCCGGATCCATCTGCCTGATTGCAGCTTGACAAAACATAAGGCATATGCTAGTATAATGATACCAACAGTAAGTCCTATGTCTGTGCCGTTATCGAGGTAAGCGTCATATGTTGGCGTCACTATTAGGCGATTGGTATACGAAAGAAAAAGACTGACCTGCACGGTCGGTCTTTTCTTTTTGCACTTTTTTAAAAAACGGGAAGCCGTTTTCTTCCGGCTTCCCTTATTTTTTCTATGCTTATTCTTCCGGCGTTTCTGCTTCCGGTTCTTCTTCCTCCGCAATCTTCCTGGTTTTTGCCATTCCGGCCACCGTCACGCCTTCCTTTAAATTCATCACCTTCACGCCGGAGGTATCCCGGCCGATCAGTGATATGCCTTCCACCGGCATCCGGATAATGATGCCTTCCGTCGTGATCATCATCACTTCGCTGTCTTCGTGAACGCCTTTGAAGCTGACCACATTTCCGGTCTTTTCATTTATTTTATAGCATTTTACGCCTTTTCCGCCCCGGTACTGTACCTTAAACTCTGTCACATCGGTGCGCTTACCCATACCGTTTTCGGTGACAAAAAGCAGGGCTTCGCCGTCGTAATCCATCTGCATACCGATCAGACAGTCGTCACGGCGCAGCTCGATGCCCCGGACGCCCATGGAACTTCTGCCGGTAGGTCTTACATCATTTTCATCAAAGCAGATGGCCTGCCCCTGATGGGTAGCCAGATATACTTTTCTGCTGCCGTCTGTCAGTTTTACTTCCATCAGCTCATCGTCTTCCCGGATACAGATGGCCGCAAGTCCCGTCTTCCGGATATTTTTAAATTCCGAAATCGGCGTCTTTTTCACGATGCCGTTTTTCGTCGCCATCATAATATAATGGGGCTTCTCATATCCGCTGTCCCGGTCAGCGTCCGCCCGCTTGGCATCCAGCGGAATCACCGCGGCAATACTCTCCTCCGGCTGCAGCTGCAGGAGATTGACCACCGCCGTCCCTCTGGCAGTTCTGCCGGCTTCGGGAATTTCAAAGGCTTTGATCCGGTATACCCGTCCTTTATTGGTAAAGAACATCAGATAATCGTGGGTGGAGGTAATAAACAGATCCTTGATGAAGTCATCTTCAATGGTCTGCATGCCCTTAATGCCTTTTCCGCCCCGGTTCTGGCTCTTGAAATTTTCCAGGGACATCCGCTTGATATACCCAAGCTGCGTTCTGGTGATGACAATCTCTTCTTTTTCGATCAGATCTTCCATCAGAATATCAAATTCATCAAAGCCGATTTTGGTTCTCCGTTCATCGGCGTATTTTTCCTTAATGACCAGAATTTCATCCCGGATGACGCCCAGCAGCTTCTTCTGATCCGCCAAAATCTCTTTGAGATAAGCGATTTTTTCCAGAAGTTCTTTGTATTCCGCTTCCAGCCGCTCTCTTTCCAGACCAGTCAGCGTCCGCAGACGCATATCCACGATGGCCTGGGCCTGTGCGTCGGACAGGCCAAATTCTTCCATCAGGTTTTGCTTCGCTGCAGCCACATTTTCCGACCCGCGGATAATGGCGATGACCCGGTCGATATGATCCAGCGCAATGAGCAGCCCTTCTAAAATGTGGGCTCGTTCCTCCGCCCGGTTCAGCTCATATTTCGTCCGTCTGGTAACCACGTCCTCCTGATGCACCAGATAATACCGGATCATTTCCTCAATATTCAGCGTTTTCGGTTCATTGCCCACCAGCGCCAGCATATTGACGCCGAAGGTATCCTGCAGCTGGGTATGCTTATACAGCTGGTTTAAAATGACGTTTGCATTTACATCTCTGCGCAGCTCGATACAGATACGCATGCCCTGCCGGTTGGATTCGTCCCGAAGCTCCGTAATGCCGTCGATGCGTTTGTTACGCACCATTTCGGCGATCTTTTCAATCAGCCGGGCTTTATTGACCATGAAAGGCAGTTCCGTCACGATGATACGGGTCTTGCCGTTGGCCATAGTTTCGATATTGCTGACGGCACGGACGCGGATTTTTCCCTTGCCGGTACGATAGGCTTCTTCAATACCTCTTTTGCCGAGAATCACCGCGCCGGTAGGAAAATCCGGGCCTTTCACAATTTCCAGAATTTCCTCGATGGTAGTGTCCCGGTCTTCCTCTATCCTGTTATCGATCATTTTGACGCAGGCGTCAATGATTTCTCCCAGATTGTGGGGCGGTATATTGGTAGCCATACCTACGGCGATACCGGTGGACCCGTTGGCCAGGAGATTTGGATAACGGGAAGGCAGTACGGTAGGTTCCTTTTCCGTTTCATCGAAATTCGGAACAAAATCCACCGTATCCTTATTGATATCCGCCAGCATTTCCATGGAGATCTTAGAAAGCCTGGCTTCCGTATAACGCATGGCGGCAGCGCCGTCTCCGTCTTCCGAACCGAAATTGCCGTGTCCGTCCACCAGCGGATATCTGGTAGACCATTCCTGGGCCATATTCACCAACGCGCCGTAAATGGAACTGTCTCCATGGGGATGATATTTACCCATGGTATCGCCGACAATACGCGCACATTTTCGATGGGGTTTGTCCGGTCCGTTATTGAGCTCGATCATGGAATAAAGCACACGCCGCTGCACCGGTTTCAGTCCGTCTCTGATATCCGGAATCGCACGGGACACGATTACGCTCATTGCGTAGTCTATAAACGATTTTTCCATGGTTTTTTTCAGATCGACTTCGTGAATCTTATCGATTTCCCCATCCATCTGATCAAAGATTTTATCATCCATTCTCCGTCTCCGATCTCTTACCCGTCGCGCTTAATGTAACGCAACAAAAAACATTCTTTTAAGCGTCAATATTACTGTATTTCGCGTTCGCCTCGATAAATTCCCTTCTTGGCTCCACATTGTCTCCCATCAGCGTATTGAAGGTCAGGTCGATTTCCGAGAGCATTTCCTCGTCATAATTCACCCGTTTTAAAATCCGCTTCGCAGGATCCATGGTAGTTTCCCAGAGCTGCTCCGCATCCATTTCACCCAGTCCTTTGTAACGCTGGATTTTGTTGTTGCTGTCCCGGCCGATTTCTACAAGTATACTGTTGAGTTCATCGTCGCTGTAGGCGTACCAAACCTTTTTATTTTTCTCTACTTTGTAAAGCGGCGGCTGGGCCAGATACACATATCCCTGTTTGATCAGTTCCGGCATAAAACGGAAAATAAACGTAAGAAGCAGCGTTGCAATATGTTCTCCATCCACATCCGCGTCGGTCATAATAATGATTTTATGATAACGCAGCTTGCTGATATCAAATTCATCGTGGATTCCGGTGCCGAAAGCCGTAATCATGGCTTTGATTTCCGCATTGGCGTAAATCTTATCGATTCTGGCCTTTTCTACGTTCAGGATTTTTCCACGAAGGGGCAGGATCGCCTGAGTATCTCTGGATCTGGCTTTTTTCGCGCTGCCGCCTGCGGAATCTCCCTCAACGATGTAGATTTCACACAGGGAAGGGTCTTTATTAGAGCAGTCCGCCAGTTTGCCGGGCAGCGCCATGCCGTCCAGCGCAGTTTTTCTTCTGGTAATTTCTCTTGCCTTTCTGGCCGCTTCTCTGGCTCTCTGTGAAACAATGGATTTTTCACAGATAATTTTTGCCACGGCGGGATTCTGTTCCAGAAACCACATCAGCTGTTCGCTGACCACGGAATCCACCGCGGTCCTTGCCTCGCTGTTTCCCAGTTTCTGCT
This sequence comes from uncultured Lachnospiraceae bacterium, assembly GCA_947630295.1. GTDB lineage: Bacteria > Bacillota > Clostridia > Lachnospirales > Lachnospiraceae > CANRIM01. The sequence goes on from CANRGZ010000002.1 coordinate 12,037, forward strand.
TGGTCTGTCCCTCAAACTGAGGTTCTTCAATTTTTACACTGATGATGGCTGTCAGACCTTCTCTGATATCTTCACCTGCCAGATTCGGTTCGTTGTCTTTTAACAGTTTGTTGGTTCTGGCGTATTCATTGATCACCTTTGTCACAGAACGCTTAAATCCTTCCAGATGGGTCCCGCCGTCCGGGGTATTAATATTGTTGACAAAGCTGTAGCAGTTTTCCTGATACGCGTCGTTGTGCTGCAGCGCCACTTCCACTTCAATACCGTCTCTGTGGCCTTCACAATAAATCACATCGTCATAAAGCGCCTGTTTGCTTCGGTTCAGATAAACCACAAATTCTTTGATACCTCCTTCGTAACAGAAGGAGTCTTCCTTTTTTTCTTCCCTGCAGTCATGAAGGCTGATCCGCACGCCTTTGGTCAGAAAGGCCATTTCCCGGAACCGGTCTTTCAGCATCTGATAATCAAAGACGGTTTCTTCAAAAATATCGGGATCCGGCAGAAAAGTCACTTTTGTTCCCGTTTTTTCCGTTTCGCAGGAACCAACCACCTTCAAAGGATAGCATACTTTCCCCTTTTCGTATCTCTGCTGATAGACTTTTCCCTCATGAAAAATCTGCACTTCCAGATATGTGGAAAGCGCGTTGACCACCGAAGCGCCTACGCCGTGCAGACCGCCGGAAACCTTATATCCGCCGCCGCCGAATTTTCCGCCGGCATGGAGCACCGTAAACACCACTTCCACTGCCGGAATACCGGCCTTGTGGTTGATTCCCACAGGAATCCCCCGGCCGTTATCCACAACGGTGACGGAATTGTCCCCATTGATGGTTACATCGATCTGCGTACAGACGCCTGCCAGCGCTTCATCAATGGAATTGTCCACAATTTCATAGACCAGATGATGCAGTCCCCTCAGCGCCGTAGTTCCGATGTACATACCGGGTCTTTTTCTGACCGCTTCCAGTCCTTCCAGTATCTGAATCTGATCAGCACCGTATTCAAAATCCATAAAATCCTCCTATGCTTCCGATTGAATCCTGCCATGCTCCACATGGTATACTCTGTTTACGTCAAATTGTTTTCGGATAAAATCCTCCATTCCCGTACAGGTGATAAAGGTCTGTATATCCGAAATACTGTCCAGCAGATTCCTTTGCCTTTCTCTGTCCAGTTCGCTTAAGACATCGTCCAGCAGCAATACCGGTTTGTCCTGTTTCATTTGCTTCAGTAATTCTATTTCAGCCAGTTTCAAAGACAGGGCAGCGGTACGCTGCTGTCCCTGAGAACCAAAGTAACGCAGATCAATGCCGTTGACCGAAAACGAAAGATCGTCCCGGTGCGGCCCCACTTCACTGGTTTTCATACGGATATCCCTTTCCGCATTTTCCTTCAGCTTTGCTGTGAAATTCTTCGCATAGACATCCGCTTCGTATTGGATTACGATTTCTTCATTCCCTTTGGTCATATCGAAATGGATGGAACGAATGATCTGATTTAATTCTTTGATAAATTTTTCACGAATAAGGATCACAGAAGACCCGTATTCTACAAGCTTTTCATCTAAGATGGAAAGCAATATTTCAAAATCCCGGGTATGGGCGCTGTCCTTCAAAAGCGCGTTTCTCTGGTTTAAAACTTTTTTATACGCTGCAAGACTTTTCAGATAAAATGCGTCGGCCTGACCGATTTCCATATCCAGAAATCTTCTTCGCATAGCAGGCCCCTGCTTGATAATACTCAAATCCTCCGGCGAGAAAAAAACCATATTACACAGCCCGAAGAGCTCGCTGGCCCGGCGGATGGGAACCTGATTGATGGCGATTCCTTTTTTCTCCGCCGCTTTTAAATGAAAATCAATAATAAAATTTTTATTCTTTTTCTCTATCTTGCTTCGGATATGCGCTTCCGTTTCTCCGAAACGGATCATATCCTTATCTTTACAGCTTCGGTAAGACTTGGTAGTGGTACTGAAATACAGCGCTTCCAGAAGATTGGTTTTTCCCTGTGCATTGTTTCCATAAAACAGATTGACGCCGGGGTCAAACTCCATCTGAAGCGCCTGATAATTTCTGAAATTATAAAGGTCAATGGACTGAAAAAACATACAAACGCTTTACTCCGTAACCTGAATTTCCTGTCCCTCAAAGGAAACAAGATCTCCTGCCCTTACCTTTTTTCCGCGCTGTGTGCAGACTTCCCCGTTCACGAAAACCTTTCCTTCCTGAATCATAAACTTGGCGTCCACGCCGCTGTCTGCAAGACCGGCAGCCTTTAACAGCTGCCCCAGCCGGATATATTCATCTCTCAACTGAAATTCCATCACGCGTTACACCTCGGGAATAAAATTCACCGGAAGAATCATGTAAATATAGGATTCATTTTCATCCTTAATAATACAGGGATTCTTCGCATTGACCATATAAAGAGATACTTCTTCGTCGTCAATGGCCCGCAGTGCATCTTTAATAAACTTCGGATTAAAGGCAATCATCAGATCCTTGCCTTCTTTTAAAATCTCCACTTCTTCGTTCATGGTACCGGAGAAGGATTTGATTTTAATACCCACATGATCGTCTCTGATATCCATAACCAGCGGTTTTTTGTCTGATTCATTAATCAGAAGCGTCGCCCGGTCAATGGAATCATACAGTTCATTTTTATTGGCTCTGACCTTAACCTGATAATCAAAGGAAAGCATCTGATCGATCTTAAAGAACTCGCCTTCGATCACACGGGAAACTACTTTTGTATCTTCAAACTCAAACATGATATGGTTGCTGCTGAAATAGATTTCCACATCCTTGTCCATATCGCCTTCAATGATTTTGGTCAGATCATTCAGCGTCTTTCCCGGTACAATGCATTTTGTTTTTTCATAATTTTCCTTTAAGGAAATATTCCGGATGGAAATACGGCAGGAATCCAAAGCAGTAACCTTCAGATTATTTCCATTGACTTCAAAGCATTCTCCGGTCATCATCAGATTGCTCTCATTTTCAGCAATTGAAAAAATGGTCTGTCCTATAATTTTCTTTAAAGAATACTGGCTGATGGTAACGCTCTGATTTTTAATCACATCCGGCAGTGCGGAAAACTCCTGTATATTTTTATAACCAATCACAAACCGGGCTTTTTCACAGGTGATTTTTACCTGATTGTTTTCAATGATCTGAATGCAGACCTCATTATCAGGAAGCTTTCGGATGATATCGGAAAACAGTTTGGCATTGACTGCAATGGATCCGTTTTCAATCACCATGCCTTCAATGACGGTTTCAATGCCGATCTCCATATCGTTTGCGGTAATTTTAATGGTGTTTCCGTAAGCATTGATCATAAAGCATTCCAGAATCGGCATCGTGGTTTTCGAAGGAACGGCTTTTGAAGCAATAGAAACCCCCTTTAAAAGATTGGATTTTGTGCATAAAAATTTCATGACGTTTTCCTTTCTGTAATTGATATAAAAATAAAATAAATTATATTAATAATCGTCGTAGTAGTAATAGGTACTGTGGAAAAGTGGAAAAGCCTCCAATCCTTGAAAATCAAAGGATTTTTTATTTCTTGAAGCAGGTGGAAAAACTGTGGGGGAATCGTTAATAAATCCTTTGTTTTCCACTGGTTTGTTTTATTTATAAAAATTTCTTTTAAAAGAAAGGCGGTAACCGGAAAAAGATATCCACGAAAAATCATGATAATCCACTGAATATCCACAGGTTTTCCACCGAAAATATACAGAAATGTGAAGAACCGGTGGATATTTACGGGTTGATCAGTTTCTTGATTAAATCTACTTTTTCTTTTAATTCCGCGTTTTTATCAAGGTTCTTTTTGATATTTTCTTCGCCGTACATAATGGTAGTATGATCCCGGTTTAAGAGTTTGCCGAGATCGGAAAGAGAAATATCCGTATACTGCCGGCAAAGATACATGACCACCTGTCTCGGTACGTTGATGTAGGCGTTTCGTTTGGAAGATTTCATTTCTTCCAGACTGACGTCATAAGTGCTGCAGACAATCTGAATGATGGATTCCGGTGTGATCATCTTGGGGGCGTCGGGAGAAATGATGTCTTTCAGTTCCCGTTCCGCCACTTCCATCGTCAGCTGCTGTGTGTTTTCCAGCTGGGTAAATGCAATCAGTTTGTTTAATGCGCCGTTTAATTCCCGAATATTGGATTTGACGTTGGCGGCAATGTATTCCAGAATTTCTTTCGGAATATTGTAGCCTTTTTTTTCAATATTTTTTTCCAGAATGGCCATTCTGGTTTCATAATCCGGACTGGAAATATCCGCAATCAGTCCCATTTCAAACCGGGTGCGCAGACGCTCCTCCAGAGTTGTCAGATCTCTGGGCGGTTTATCGCTGGAAATGACAATCTGTTTTTTAAGCATATGCAGATGGTTAAAGGTGTGGAAAAATTCTTCCTGGGTTCGGTCTTTGTTGATAATAAACTGAATATCATCAATTAAGAGCACGTCAATGTTGCGGTATTTTTCCCGAAACTGCAGTCCGTTGTTGTTGCTGTTTCGAATGGAATCGATCAGTTCATTGGTAAAGGTTTCGCTGGTGACGTATAAAACGTTTTTATCCGGTTTCGTTTTGTTAATGTAATGGGCGATGGAATGCATCAGATGGGTTTTTCCCAGTCCCACACCGGAATAGATAAAAAGCGGATTGTACACCTCTCCGGGACTTTCCGCCACTGCCAGCGCAGCGGAATAGGCGAAGCGGTTATTGTCACTGACGACAAAGTTCTCAAAGGTGTACATGGAAGAACTGTAGCTTAAATCCATGTCGGCCGACGGACTTTTCTTTTCGTCTGCTTCCTGTATGTCTTTCTGCAGGATAAACTCGATTTCACAGCTTTTTCCGATGAATTCTCCGATGGAAACCTGCAGAGGAAGTTTATATTTTCGGTTCAGATAGTCGATGGCCATCATATTGTTATTGGTTACAATGATATAAACTTTGTCCCCTTCCATTTTATAGGGCTTTAAAGGGCTTAACCAGCTGTCAAAGGAAACAGGGGAAATATTATGTTCTTTGCAGGTGTGCTCTAATATGAAATCCCAGTTTTCAATAATGGTTTCCATTACGGACCTCACTTCTTTATGATTCAACGAAAATAACCTACTATGATTATAAAGGAAAAAGAAAAAAATAGCAACGAGTTATGAAAATTGTTTTTACAGGAAATTTGTCGAAAGGGATCGATTTGGTTTACAATGAATTATCAATCAATTTTTTTAAATTGTTAAAAAGTGGAAAAAAATTGTTGTCGAAAAAAAACGCAAAAATGTGGAAAAAAAGGGGTTCAGGAGAATTTTATAAGAAAAAAAGCATAGTTTTCCACAGAGTTTTCCACAATTTGTGTAAAAAATTACGTAAACCACTTTGGAAATCCACGAATGCTGATAAAAAAAGCCAATGGATGCCGGTGCGGGAAAAAGGAAAGGATACCGGAAGAAATGATATTTTTTTCTTGACTTATAAAAACATTATAAATATAATAGACATGATGCTTTTCTGTCAGAAGGAAATGACATGAAAATACAGAAAAAAGGAGGTGTGTTGCGATGAAGATGACATTCCAACCCAAGAACAGGCAGAGAAACAAAGTACATGGGTTCCGTGCCAGAATGCATACGCCAGGCGGAAGAAAAGTTTTAGCAGCCAGAAGAGCAAAAGGAAGAAAAGTATTATCAGCATAAGGCCGCGTTTTGTGGCCTTTGTTTTTTTACGGTGAAAAAAACAACAAAACAGAAAAGCATGCAGCTGTTCAGGGAGGCGTTATGAAGTTTTCGGAATCCTTGAAAAAAAATTCTGACTTTCAGGCTGTTTACGGAGAAAAGAATTCCCTGGCGAATCGTTCTCTTGTGATGTATGTCAGAAAAAACGGTCTGGAAAAAAACAGACTGGGCATCAGTGTCAGCAAAAAAGTCGGAAACAGTGTCGTAAGACACCGTATCACAAGATTGATAAGAGAAAGCTATCGTTTGAATGAACACCGGTTTTTGCCGGGATACGATTTTGTTGTCGTAGCAAGAATTTATTCAAAAGGAAAATCGCAAAGGGAGATAGAGAGTTCCCTGCTGCACCTGGCAGGCCTTCATAAGATTACAGTAAATTATGAAAAAGATTTTGATTGAACTCATCAGGTTTTACCAGAAAAACCTGTCGCCGTTAAAAAGATATAATTCCTGCAAATATATTCCATGCTGTTCCTGTTATGCAATACAGGCGCTGGAAAAATATGGGGCAGTCAAAGGATCTTTATTGGCGGCGAAGCGAATTTGTAAATGCAACCCTTTTTCCAGGGGCGGATTTGACCCTTTGCCCTAGGCTTTTATCAAAACCAGTATCAGGAGGATTGATTTGTACACAAACATCTTATCACAGCCGGTATTATGTAACATTTTCGGCACCATCTGGGAATATATTAAAATTGCCCTGGGATGGATCATGCAGGGATGTTACTCTGTTCTGGATTTGATCGGAATTGACAATCTGGCGGCCTGTATTATCCTGTTCACGATTGTTATTTATTCCCTTCTGCTTCCTATGCAGATCAAAAACGCCAAATTTCAGAAATTAAATTATGTAATGAATCCTGAAATTCAGGCGATCTCGAAGAAGTACAAAAACAAAACAGACAATGATTCGAGAATGAAACAGCAGCAGGAATTAAGCGATGTATATGAGAAATACGGCACCTCTCCCACCGGAGGCTGTCTGAATTCTTTTATACAGCTGCCGATTCTGTTTGCTGTTTACAGAGTGTTATACAATGTTCCGAATTATGTAAGAAGTATTTCGAAACTGTTCCAGGGACTGATCGCAAAAACAGGCGACATCAGCGGTTTTTCTGATAAATTTCTGGAAATGGCCAAAGCATCGGACAATATTCTGCTGACCAACTCCGTAAGAAATATCGAAAAGGTGACGTCAGGGAATCTGCCAAATATTTTCTACCAGTTCCGTTCCACGGACTGGAAAACCTTTACGGATGCGTTCCCTTCTATTGAAAAAGTGATTAACAGCACCAGAGGAACGCTGGATCATGTCAACAATTTCTTCGGCGTCAGTATTGCGGAAACGCCGAGCCTGATTCTGAAAAACAACTGGAGCGCCCATCACTACGGTTTTGTAGCCATTGCTATTCTGATTCCCGTATTATCGGGTGTGGCCCAGTGGCTGAGTTCCAAAGTGGTGCAGCAGCCGGAAACGGATAAAAGCAACACAGATGACACCGCGGCAGCCATGGCCAGCTCCATGAAAATGATGATGGTGGTTATGCCGATTTTCTCCATTTATATCTGTTATACGCTGCCTTTGGGTATCGGTATTTACTGGACCATGAGCGCTGTTTACAGAACCATTTCCCAGATATTTATCAATAAACGGATGAAGAAAATACCGGTAGAAGCACTGATTGCAAAGAATCAGGAAAAAATCAACAAAAAACGTAAGAAAAAGGGACTGCCGCCAAAACAGGTGTCCCAGGGCGCAAAGATCAATACCAGAAACATCAAACCCGGTGAAACAAGCGTTGCTTCCAATAAAAATAAAGAAGAAATCAGAAGAAATGCATCGGAAAGCAATAAAAGCTATACTTCCATCCGGGACAGAGTGAATATGGTACAGGATTATAATGAAAGAAACAAAAAGAAATAAAGGAGCATAAATGGACGAAATCAGAGTTTCAGCAAAAACTGTGGACGACGCGCTGACAGAAGCGCTGATACAGTTAAGAACGACCAGCGATCAGGTCGAATATGAAGTGATCGAAAAAGGAACCAGCGGTTTCTTAGGTATCGGCGCAAAGCAGGCCGTTATCAATGTCAGAAGAAAAAGGCCGGAGAAAAAAGAGTATAAACCGGAAGTCAGAGAAGAAAGAAGCTATGAACCGAAGCCGGAAAGCCCGCTGAAGGAAAAAGAGCCGGAAGTTATCAAATCTGCTGAGAAAAAACCCGCGAAAAAAGCAGAAAAGCCGGTGGAAAAAGAGGAAAGAAAACCTCAGGAAAAAGCAGCGAAGGAAGAGCCGGAAACCATGCCGGCGAAAAAGGAAAAACAGATCAGCCCGCTGACGGATGCGGAAGAAGAAGCTATTCTGGAAAAAGCGAAATCTTTTTTATCTGATATTTTCAAAGCCATGAACATGGAAGTGGAGATTGAAGCAACGGTAGAAAAAAACACCCGCCTGTTAAACATCAATCTGAACGGCGAAAACATGGGCATTCTGATCGGCAAGCACGGACAGAACCTGAATTCTCTGGAATATCTGGTTCGGCTGGTCATTAACAAGAACCATCACGGTGATGAATACATTCATGTAAAGATGGATACGGAAAATTATCGCCGCCGCAGAAAGAACACGCTGGAGATTCTTGCCAGGAACATGGCGTACAAAGTAAAGAAAACAAGAAGAAGCGTAGTCCTGGAACCCATGAATCCCTATGAAAGAAGAGTGATTCATTCCGCACTGCAGCATGACCGCTTTGTGGAAACCCACAGTGAAGGGGAAGAACCCAACAGACGGGTTGTAATCACATTGAAAAAATATTAAAATTTTCAGAAAAGAGTTTGATTTTCAAACTCTTTTCTTGCATTATAGAAGAAAGAAACCGACAGAGGGAAAGGACGGTATATCGATGCATCAGGATACCATTGCCGCTGTGGCCACGCCCCTCGGAAACGGCGGGATTTCCGTGATCCGAATCAGCGGCAGCGATGCCGTGAAATTCGCGGACCGTGTTTTTGTATACGGACAGGGACAGAAGCTTTCCGAGTCCCAAAGCCATGTGTTTCATTACGGACATGCGGTCTTTGGCGATAAAATCATAGATGAATGTATGGCGGTGGTTATGCGTGCCCCGCGCAGCTATACCAGAGAGGACTGTGTGGAAATCCATTGCCATGGCGGCGCGCTGGTGACGAAGACCGTGCTGGAAGCCCTGTTTGCGGCAGGCGCGGTGCCGGCGGAACCGGGAGAGTTTACGAAACGCGCCTTTTTCAACGGCCGAATCGACCTGACGGAAGCAGAAGCCGTGATGGACGTCATTGCCTCGGAAAACCGCTACGCCCTGGATTGTTCCATGCATCAGTTAAACGGACAGCTGCGGAAAGAAATCAGCCGGCTGCGGCAGCGGATCCTGGAAGAAACGGCGCGGATCGAAGCAGCCATCGATGATCCGGAGCATTACGCTCTGGAAGATTACGGAAGGCAGCTGGAACAGATCCTGCAGCCGGTGTTGGAACGAATCGATACGCTGCAGGCTTCGTTTGACGACGGACGGCTGCTCAAAGAGGGGATCCGGACGGTGATCATCGGAAAACCCAACGCCGGGAAATCTTCTATTTTGAATTACCTGTCCGGCCGGGACCGGGCCATTGTCACCGAGATTCCTGGCACCACCAGAGACACCCTGGAAGAAAATATTGTACTGGACGGACTGCAGCTGATTGTAACGGACACGGCGGGGATCCATGACACGAAAGATAAGGTGGAAAGCATCGGCATCGATAAGGCAAAGGAAGCGATCGAGGGCGCGGATCTGGTGCTGTTTGTGCTGGACTCCTTTGCGGGGTATGAAGACAGCGACGAAGAAATCCTGTCTATGATCCGGGAGAAAAAGACCATTGTGCTTTTGAATAAAACCGATCTGGAACAAAACATTCAAAAAGAAACGCTGGAAAAGGCGCTGCCCTTCCCTGTGATCGATTTTTCCGCGGCGGAATCCAGGGGCAAGGAAGCCCTTGGGGCGCTGCTGAAGGATATGTTGTTTGCGGGAAAGCTGGAAACGGATCACCAGATCTATATTACCAGTCTGCGGCAGAAAAACCTGCTGGCACAGGCGAAGGAATTTCTGGAAAACGTCATGGAAAGTATACGGCTAAAGCTCCCGGAGGATTTTTATTTTATCGATCTTTACGCGGCGTATACAAAGCTGGGGGAAATCTCCGGAGATACGGTGGACGAAGACATTATTAATGAAATATTCAGTAAGTTTTGTATGGGAAAGTGACAAACGATGGCATATTTAACGGAAAACTATGATATTGCAGTGGTGGGGGCCGGACATGCCGGCTGTGAAGCGGCGCTGGCTGCGGCAAGACTGGGACTGGAAACGGTGATCTTTACGATCAGCGTCAGTTCCGTTGCCATGATGCCCTGCAATCCCAATATCGGCGGTACTTCCAAGGGACATATCGTCCGGGAGGTGGACGCGCTGGGCGGCGAAATGGCAAAAAATATCGACAAAACCTTTATTCAGTCCCGGATGCTGAATGCGTCCAGAGGGCCGGCGGTACATTCGCTCCGGGCCCAGGCAGACAAGGAGGCCTACAGCCGGGAGATGCGGAAAACCATTGAAAACACGCCGCATCTGACCCTGAAACAGGCGGAGGTTTCTGAAATTGTTGTAGAGGAAGGAAAACTGCAGGCAGTCAAAACCGTTTCCGGCGCCACCTATTACTGCAAGGCCGCGGTACTTTGTACCGGAACCTATCTGAACGCCCGCTGCGTTTTCGGCGACGTTTCCACAAAAACAGGGCCAAACGGCCTGCAGGCGGCCACGCATCTGACAAAGTCTCTGCAGGAGAACGGAATATCCATGTATCGGTTTAAAACCGGCACCCCGGCCAGAATCGATAAACGCAGCATCGATTTTTCCGTCATGGAGGAGCAGAAAGGGGACGTGCCCATTGTGCCCTTTTCCTTTGAAACCGACCGGGACAGTATTCAGAAAGAACAGGTGTCCTGTTATCTTACCTATACCAATGAAACCACCCATGAAATCATCCGGAACAATATCGACCGATCGCCGTTGTTTTCCGGTAATATCAAAGGCACCGGCCCCAGATACTGCCCTTCCATTGAGGATAAGGTGATGCGTTTTGCCGACAAGACCAGGCATCAGGTGTTCATCGAGCCGGAGGGGCTGGAAACCAATGAAATGTATATCAGCGGCATGAGCTCCTCTCTGCCGGAGGACGTGCAGTATGCCATGTATCGTTCGGTGAAGGGCATGGAGCAGGCAAAAATCGTAAAAAACGCCTATGCCATCGAATATGACTGCATCGACGCCCGGCAGCTGAAATCCTCGCTGGAATTTCAGGCCATCGACGGATTGTTCAGCGGGGGACAGTTCAACGGCAGCAGCGGCTATGAGGAAGCTGCCGGACAGGGACTGATCGCAGGCATCAACGCCGCGATGAAGGTGCTGGGAAAAGAACCGCTGATTCTGAAACGTTCCGACGGGTATATCGGGGTACTCATCGACGATCTGGTGACGAAGGAAAGCCATGAACCCTATCGGATGATGACTTCCCGGAGCGAATACCGGCTGCTGCTGCGGCAGGACAACGCGGATCTTCGGCTGACGCCCTACGGATACCGGGTAGGCCTGATTCCCGAAGAACGCTATCAGCGTCTGATGCAGAAAAAGAAAATGATTTCCGATGAAATCCGGCGGGTCAATGAAACTATGATCGGCGCAAAGGATGAGGTGCAGGCATTTTTGAAGGAATGCGGCAGTACGCCTTTGGATCACGGTGTTTCCCTGTCCGAACTGGTGCGCAGACCGGAACTGGATTATGATATGTTAAGACCAATTGACCCTGAACGAAAAGAACTTCCGGTTCAGGTGCGGGAACAGGTAAACATACAGGTGAAATATGAAGGATACATTACCAGGCAGGAGCGGCAGGTACAGCAGTTTGCCAGGCTGGAAAAGCTGAAGCTGCCTGCGGACATCGACTACGAAACCGTCCCGTCCCTGCGGATCGAAGCCCGGCAGAAGCTTTCCGCCATACGGCCGGAATCCATCGGCCAGGCTTCCCGGATTTCCGGCGTTTCTCCCTCGGATGTGGCGGTGCTGCTGGTCTATATGGAACAGCGGCGGCAAAGAAAGGAACACAAAGATGAAGTATGACTGGACTTTGTTTTTATCGGGACTGGAGGATCTGGACATTCATCTGAGCAAGCGGCAGATGGAACAGTTTGAACAGTATTACGATCTGCTGATCGAGACAAATCAGAAAATGAACCTAACGGCCATCACCGCATGGGAAGATGTGGTGCGCAAGCATTTTATCGACAGCCTCTCTTTGGTGACCGCTGTAGAGGCGGAGGATATCAGCCGGCTGATCGATGTGGGCACCGGGGCGGGATTTCCCGGGATCCCGCTGAAGATCGCTTTTCCGGAAATGGAAATCACCCTTTTCGATTCCCTTAGCAAGCGGGTACAGTTTCTGCAGAGGGTGATCGATGCGCTGCAGCTGAAAAAAATCAAAGCGATTCATGCCCGGGCGGAGGATCTGGCACAGGACAAAAAATACCGGGAACGCTATGACGTCTGTGTATCCCGGGCGGTGGCCCGGCTTTCGGTGTTGGCGGAATACTGCCTGCCCTTTGTAGAGGAAGGCGGCCTGTTCATTGCCTATAAGGGGCAGGACGTGACACAGGAATGTAAACAAAGCGAAGCTGCGGTGGAAACCCTGGGGGGCATCATGGCGGACGTACTGCTCTTCGATCTCCCGGATTCCGACATTGAACATTCCCTGGTGGTCATTGAAAAAGAATCCCATACCCCGAAGCAGTATCCCAGAAAGGCGGGCCTGCCGGAAAAAAGGCCCCTTTCTTAAAAGAGGAGGAAGGCATATTTAAATGCCTTCCGACGACACGGCAGGGGGCGCCTTAAGGTGCCCCTGCCGTTACCTTAATATTAGGAGGAAACCGGCTTGAAGATTGTTGTTTTGGATCAAAATACCCTGGGAAATGACCTGGATTTTTCGAAGCTGCGCGCATTGGGGGATTTGACGGTACATGCGGTCTGTCCGCCGGAAGATATGCCGCGGCTGCTGGCAGACGCGGATATCAGCATTTCCAACAAACCGCGCTATGACGCCAAAAGCCTGGAGAACGCAGACCATTTGAAGCTGGTCTGTCTGACGGCCACCGGGTATGACAACTGCGATCTGGCTTGTCTGCGGCAGCGGGGCATCGCTCTCTGCAATATCGCCGGCTATTCCACCGACAGCGTGGCCCAGCATGTGTTTGCCATGCTGTTTCATTATATGGAGCGGATCCACGAATTTGAACCACTGGTACGAAACCGAAGTTATGTAAACGCGGATTTGTACGGGATGGTGGATACCCGGTTTTTTGAACTGCGTGGAAAGACCTGGGGCATTGTAGGACTGGGCCGTATCGGCCGGCGGGTGGCAGAACTGGCAGAGGCGTTCGGCTGCCGGGTTCTTTACTATTCCACTTCCGGTATCCACGAAGACGCAAACCTTTGCCGTGTTTCACTGGAAGAACTGCTGCAGTCCTCTGATATTCTTTCCATTCACGCGCCTCTGAATGAAAACACCAGAAATCTCATTACGAAAAAAGAACTGCAGAAAATGAAAGCCTCCTCCTGTCTGATCAATACAGGAAGAGGCGGAATTGTCAATGAAGCAGATCTGGCGGAAGCCATCCGCGAAAAAGTCATCGGCGGCGCCTGCGTAGACGTGTTTGCCGAGGAACCGATCGCTGCGGACAGTCCGTATCTGACGCTGTCGGATTACCGCAATCTGATCCTGACGCCTCATATCGCATGGAGCGCGGTGGAGTCCAGACAGCGGGCCATTGACGAATGTGCGGAAAACATCCGGGCCTTCCTGCAGGGACAGCGGCGCAACCGGATCGTCTGATCAGGGCCATTCCATGACGCGTGCTTTCATACCCTCGATGTCCAGGATCCCGTAGGCAAAGCCTTTCCGGATCAGTTCGGGCGGTACATATTCATCATATTTTTCAAACAGCGGCACTTCCTTCGGATATACCAGCGCCATGGGATCGAAGGATTTTGCCGCTTCTTCTTTGACGATACGGAAAAAGTCTTCTTTGGAAACCCCCATTTTGAACTGAATAAAATAGGGTCTGGAGGCCTCCAGCGATGAAAGCTTCAGCCGCTCTGCGCAGCGCAGTTTTAAGAAACGCTCCAGTGCAAAAAAGGCATAAGTGCCCAGCCATGGAAACAGACACCACATGGTACCGCCCAAAGATACCAGCGGTTCGGTGGCGACGCCGGAATGGACGGCGGTGCTGCGGCTCTGCATCAGTCTTGCCACGGCATTTTTCATCAGATACGGATAAATGGTATCCTCCTGCAGCACCTGCTTCATACGAAGCAGGATCTTTGTATGGATGTCCCCGGGACATTCTCCGAAATATGCCGGAACCTTTCCCTTGACCTGCTGGCAGTAAATCTGCCGCCGTTTATGATCGATTTCTTCAATGACCCAGACGTGGCCCGCCAGAGCAATCTTCTCTCCCACCGGCGGGGGCTTCACCGTGGTACCGATGGTCTGGGAACCGCAGCGGACGGAGTATTCTTCGCTTTCCACAAACACCCCGTAAAACTTGAAAGAGTTAATGACCCGCTCTCCTGCCAGTCCTACAATCAGGCCGCCTTCTTCGGTCTTCTGCAGCTGTCCGGTTTCAATCAGATGATTTAAAAGACAGCGATAATCCTCCTGAGAGATCCGATGAAAATACTGCAGCCCCAGCACCCTGGAAGCCAGTGCCGCAGGGGTCAGCTCGCCGCAGGAAGCCAGAGTGCTCATGGTCTGATGGTACAGCAGGCTGAAGGGCAGCCGGTCCAGCCGGGGCGGCTCCACCCAGCGTTCTTCCAGATACAGCTGCACCAGCGCTATGGCCTGCAGCAGCTTCCAGGGAACCGTGGTGGGCAGCATGGCCCGCATTTCCGGCGGATCTTCCCGGATGACAAACCACATTTCCTGGGGCGCGCCTCTCCGGCCGGTACGGCCCATGCGCTGCAGGAAAGAGGAAACCATAAAGGGCGCGTCGATCTGAAAGGCCCGTTCCAGTTTTCCGATGTCGATGCCCAGTTCCAGTGTGGCGGTGGTGACCGTGGTCTGATACATGCCGTCGTCTTTCATAATCTCTTCCGCGGTTTCCCGGTAGGAAGCCGAAAGATTGCCGTGGTGAATCAGAAAACGGTCCGGTTCCTGGTTTGCTTCGCAGTATTGCCGCAGGGTGGTGGTCACGGCCTCGCATTCCTCTCTGGAATTGACAAAGACCAGACACTTTTTCCCCCGGGTGTGTTCAAAGATATACCCCAGGCCGGGATCCGCATGGGCGGGCGCCGGATCGGAAACTTCTTCCGGCATGGGCAGCGCGTTTTTCACTTCGTGCTCTTCCGCGCTCTGGGGCCCCTGTACATAAAAATGTTCCAGAGAAAGGCGCCAGGTGCTGCCCTTCGCTTCGATTTTCGGAATCGCGGTTTTTCTGCCGGTACCGGCAGAGAGAAAAGCGCCGGTACTTTCCAGATCGCCGATGGTGGCGGAAAGGCCGATTCTTCGGGGATTTACCCCCGCCATGGCGGAAAGCCGCTCGATGAGGCAGAGGGTCTGGCCGCCGCGGTCGCCCCGCATCAGAGAGTGCACCTCGTCAATGACGATGAAACGCAGATCATGAAACAGACGGACGATATCGGCGTGTTTGTGCATCAGCATGGCTTCCAGAGATTCCGGCGTGATCTGCAGGATCCCGGAAGGGTGCTTCAGCAGCCTGCTTTTGTGGGACTGGGACACGTCGCCGTGCCAGTGCCATACCGGAATCTGCGCTTCTTCACACAGCTCGTTCAGCCGCAGAAACTGGTCGTTGATCAGCGCCTTCAGAGGGCCGATGTAAAGGGCGCCCACGGAACGGGGCGGATCTTCGGAAAACAGTGTAAGAATGGGAAAAAACGCCGCTTCGGTTTTCCCGGAAGCGGTGGACGCCGAAAGCAGCAAATGATCCTCCGAGTTAAAAATCACATCGGCAGCCGCCACCTGTATGGCGCGCAGATTCTGCCATTGATTGCGGTATATAAAGTCTTGTACAAAAGGCGCATAACGGTCAAACAGATGCATGGCACTCCTCCGGACAGAAAGTGGTGCTGTTTATAAGGTAAATTCTGCAAATGCTTCCGGTACGGATGCGTCGCCGGAGGCAGCAGAAAAGGGAAAATCCGATGCATTCAGCAGTTCGGCAACGGAAAGGGACGGATTTTGCAGCAGGATATCCAACAGTTCAATGAAATCCCGGATGATTTCTCTGGGGGTGATATTGCTGTCGGCGCCGACCCGGCCAAATTCGATTTTGATAAAGCAGATCAGCTCCTCCTGGGTGATGGTTCGTTCATAATCAAAAAGCACCGCGTGGATCTCAGACAGCTTTTCAATCAAAATCAGCATTTCTTCATAGGTCAGCGGCGCCAGACGAATCACCGGCGCCAGAACGTCCTTGATGTTTTCCCTGCCGAATCTTCCTTCGCAGAGCCGGGAACGCAGGGCCTCATAGCTGTAAACCCCCCGTCTGGTATCTTCAATGCACTGGGGCGTGCCGCACATGATCACCCCCAGATGCTTTGCCCGGCCCTGCAGGGTGTCATTGTAAATCGTAAGCAGTTTTTCGTAATTGTACTGCCTGGTAATGCTGTTGGGAATTTTGTAAATATTTACCAGTTCATCGATGAGAATCAGAAGTCCCTGATAGCCGGCGCGCTTCAAAAATGCGGCAAAGAGCTTGATGTATTCGTACCAGTCGTCGTCCCCGATCATAATATGGATTCCCAGCTCCGACCGGACTTCGGCCTTGGTGGCGTACTCTCCCCGAAACCATTTGATGACCCGGGCTTTGCCCTCCTCGTCGTCGTCGATGACGGCGTGATAATAAAACTGAAGGAGCCGCGCGAAATCAAAACCGTGCACCATTTCATTGAGCTCCTGAATCACTTCGAATATTTTGCGTTCCACCAGCCCGGAAAATGCCGGGTCGGCAGGATCCAGTCCGCTTTCCATGGCGGTGCTGCTCTGTATACCGCTGATCCAGCGGTCTAAGATCAGCGAAAGGGCCCCGCCTTCAGGTCTGGTTTTGGTGGAAAGGTTGCGGATCAGCTCCTTATAGGTGGCAAGGCCCTGTCCTTTGGTGCCCTGCAGGCGCCGTTCCGGTGAAAGATCCGCGTCTGCCACCACAAAATTGCGGGCCATGCAGTAGTTGCGGATCGTCTGCAGAAGAAAGCTTTTTCCGCTGCCGTATTTTCCCATAATGAAACGGAAGGTGGCGCCGCCTTCTGCGATGATATCCACGTCATGCAGCAGCGCTTCGATCTCCGTGCTTCGCCCCACGGCGATGTACGGCAGTCCGATGCGCGGCACCACGCCGCCTTTCAGAGAATTGATCAGCACAGAGGCAATTCGTTTGGGTATTTTCATAACAGCAGTCCTTTCAGCTCGTCAATATAATCGTCGATCAGTACCGGCGCGTCTGCTTCAAACAGCACCGGCGTATCCTGAAACAGATCAAAGAGTTTTTCATTTACGGTATCTACTATAATGGAAAGCGGGATCGAGAGTTCCCGCAGCAGCGGCTGAAACGGTTCATTTTCCAGCAGACAGCGCAGGAAGCGGCGTTCATTTTCATTTAAAACAGAGGCAGCGCCTTCTGCCGCAGAGGCATCGGAGACTGTACCGGCAGCAGCCGGTGCAGCGGGAAGCGGTTCGTCCTCTCCCATCTCCGCTTCCGTCATCAGCCGGTCCCGGGTCTGCGCGGCGGCGGAACGAATGTCCGAAAGCCTGGAAAGGTCGATGTCGATACGGGGCGCCGACAGCCGCTTTTTTTCGGCAAGGAAAGCTTCGATTTCCGACCGGATCAGCCCACTGGTTTCTGTGGGAAGCGCCGGCTGTTCCAGAGGGTGCGAATCATGGCAGGCCTGCCGCAGCATGGCGTCGACGGATTTGAGAATCAGTCCCAGTTCCGTGTTTTTTTTGCGGATGGACGGATAGGTTTCAAAGGACCAGCGGCCGTTGCTGCAGTGATACTTTTGTGTGTCGCTGATCTTATATTCATAGGAAATATAATGTTTGTGGTCGTAAAAAATCGCAAAGCTGAACATTTTCCGGGGAAAGACCATCTGCGTGCCAAAGAGATGCTGAAAATACGAGCATTTTTTGTGCGCATTATATTCCTCGCACAGACGCCGGTAAACATTGCAGCAGACGGCGGTTACATCCGAGGGGTTCGTCTTGTAAAATCTGGAATTGCACAGATTATAGGAAGAAAGGGCACACAGCGCGGCAAACAGCGTTTCCGTATCTGCGGGAACGCCGCGGGCCAGCGTGTTGAGCGCTTCTTCCAGAGAAGAAAGGGCGTCAAATTCCGGGATCAGGGACACCGGCAGATTGTTGTAGATGACATAATCCTTCATCCATGCATTCAGAAAGCTCTCTGCACGGGCGTCCAGGCCGCGGTAGGCTTTCCGGAACCGCTGCAGCGCGTCAAATCCTTCTTCCGGGGAGCTGACGCCGATTTGATTGAGCAGTTCATAGATATAAACATAGACAAAAGAAAGAGACGTTTTCCGGATGTCGCCCCGGCGCAGTTTCGTCCGCCAGGAGAAATAGCCCCGAAGCTGCTCGTCATTCATGGCCTGATAGGTGGGATAATAACGTACAAAGGTTCCGTGAAACGCATAGTCGTCCTCATAATCGGCCATAAGCATCCCCTGTTCATAAAAAAGGCGTTCGGGGGAATGTACGGAGGCGGCCAGCGCTTTCATTTTCCGGTATGGTTCCGGAAGCGCCGGTTTTTCCGCGGGCGGAATATAGGAAGCCGGCCGCCGGATGGGTTCATCGTAATACAGCTTCATCGGAATCTCCTGTCAGTATACAATACCTGCGGCAGGCGAAAAACGCCTGCTGCGCAAAAAAACTATGTTCCCATTATAGCAATGATGGATGTGAAATTCAATAGACAGCCTGTAATTTTTCGAACATATGTGCGAACAGATCAGCAGAACCGGCAGAAACTGCAGAGCAGCTGGCCGAAGCAAAGTCCCATGCAGAGTTTGCGCATGTCCATGACTTCCATATTAAAACCTCTGCCGTTTTCCTGATAGGCGCCGGAAGACCGGGTCATCTGATTTAAAATCTGACGGTACAGCGGATTTTGCGGATCCATGGACGCAGCCTGATTCATATACTGGGTGGCCTGAATCAGATTGCCGGTGCCGTAATTGGAGATGCCCATTAAATAATACCAACGGGCGCCGCGGCTGGCCTCCGGTATATTGATCAGAATATTGATGGCCGAACGATAATCGCTGCTGCGGATAGACATAACTGCGCTTTTTACGGCGGGACTGTCGCCGGAAAGGATTTCAGGCATGGGAATACTGCCGGCGAAACCGAAACCAAACAGATCGTCAAAGGAGAAACCACCGTAAGGGCCGTTCGAACCGCCATAGCCGCCATAACCGGAACCGCCGCTGCCGTAAGTGCTGCCGCCACTGCTGCCATAGCCGCCGCCAAAGGATTGTGCGCGGCGGTATTTTTCGGGGTTCATCAGCATGTCATAGGCTTCATTGATTTCATTCATTTTATCTCCGGCATCCGGGTCGTCCGGATGCAGATCCGGATGGTATAGTTTGGCCTTTTGCCGGTATGCTTTTTTAATCTCCTCTTTGCTGGCATTTCTGGAAACGCCGAGGATTTTGTAAGGATCATCGATCATATTTTTCCCTTTCCCGGTTATAACGGAGCCATATACCGGAATAAAAGATATTTCGCAGAAGATGGACGTCGGAAACCAGCGGCAGCCGCTCAAAGGCTTCGGAGGCGCCGCCCAGCAGCTGCATCAGCAGCGGTTTCATGGCTGCCGGATCGGCGGACAGTGCGCGTAAGGGATTGTAGGCGCCCTTCTTTTTGTCTTTTTCGTAATCGGCCGCCGCGTCCGCCAGATAGATAAACTGTCCCAGGCCGAATCCCAGTTGGTACAGATCCGGTTCCCAGCGGTCTTTCCGGACGATAAACAGCGCCGCCATCAGCCGCCCGAAGGAGGCCGCCGCCGCATCGGCGTCAGGGATATTTTCCTTTTCAATGGCCGACAGTGTTTCCAGTTCCCTTTCAATGGCCTGTATGGCCCGGGGCTGCCGCAGACGGATCTTTTCGTAGGCGTTTTCCAGCGCCTTCACATAGAGGCGGCGATCCGCCCGGCGTTCATCTTTCCAGTCGTCCATACATTTGTGATAGACCAGCGCAACGTTGATATCTGCCGCATATTCGGTGAAACAGTTGGAATCCGCCGGGTGATGTTTCATGGGATGGACGACGCAGCGAAGGTCGGTATGATCCTCCGGCGGTTCATACAGCGATGAAAGCAGGAGGATCAGAAAGGTCAGATCGTAGGTGAGGCTGAGTCTGGCCGCCCTGCCGCAGCGCTTCTGCAGCATACGGCAGAGACCGCAGTAAACGGCGCGGTAGCGGAGGCGCTCTTCCTCCGTCAGATCATTGATATTTGCCTGTATATATCCGAACATAATGGATCCTCTATTATAATGTAGCGGCACGCGCGCTTGGGAAGCGCACCTGCCAAGTCGTCGGAAGGCATTCCAGTTATGCTTCGCATAAGCCTTCTTCCTCAGGTATTGCGGATGGTTTTATTGCCGCATTTGGGGCAGCTGACTTCGATCCTGCCCTTTCCTTTCGGCACGCGGATCATGGTTTTGCAGCTGCTGCATTTGAAATAGGTATGGGTTTTGCGCTCTGCCCACATGCGCTTGCGCAGAGAGAAAAATTTTTTGCACCTGTATTTTGCACTTCGGTAGCGCTCCAGCTCCTGATTCCGTTTCGCAAGATTCTTGGAATAAATGCGAAAACAGGAATAAAAAAGCAGAAAAATCGCAATCAAATAAAAAAACCGTAATACGCGGATACGGGAAAGCAGCATCAGCGCAAGGGAAGCCAGCGCCAGAAACAGGGAAAATTCATCGTTTCCGTGCCTGCCATACATGAATTTTTGAAACCGGTAAGCCAGCCTTTGCAGAAAATTTCTCATAAAGCTTCCTCCAAATCAGGGAACAGTATAAAATGATTTGTGCGTCAAAAGGGATTACGGATTGTTACGCTGCTTCGCAGCTTTTGACGCTGTGATCATAAAATAAATATTTGAAAAAACTGTTAAAAATACCTGCCTGTATCATCAGGCAGGCATGAAAAAGGACAAAAGTCAATCGACGAAAAGTGCGTCAGACAGACCATCCGTCGTCTGCAGCTGGGGAAGATGCCCCGCATCAGGCAGCATGGAAACGGTAATCTGCGGATTCAGACGGCGGTAGGCGGTTGCTTTTGTCCGACTGTCCGCCTCTTTCTCTCCGAAAAGAAGGGTGAGGGGTACGGAAAGGGCCGTCAGAATCTGCTTCACCGGCAAAATACCGTAGCCGAACAGCTCCGATGCATACATCCTTCTGGCATAACGAAGGGATTTGTGGGCGCTTTCATGGTAAACCACAGTCAGTTTTTGAATTTCTTCCGTTGACAGGCCGTAGGTTTCCAGAAAACGGTTTTCAATGGCTGTCAGACTGACGCAATGATTGTAGTACAGCGTGCCGAAGACCGGAATGGAAAGCAGCAGCCGGAGCAGTTTGCCGTAAAGGGTCAGCGCATGGGTCTGTCCCTTGGGCGCTGCGGGATTCACGCAGATGATTTTGTGAATCCGTTCCGGTGCAAGCTGGGTGGAAAGCAGGGCAAAGGAACTGCTGTCTCCGCTTGTAATAATGACGGCGGGTTCACCCACGACTTCTTCCAGAAACTGGGTCAGGAATTTCACATAGAAATAACCGGAATACAATGTATCGGGCTTGCTGCTTCTGCCGCAGCCCGGCAGATCCGGAATATAAACGGTGTGTTCTTTGCTGAGCTGCTCTGCCACCCTATGCCATTCGTAGCCGCTGGAAGCGGCAGTAAGATCATGCAGCAGAACTACCGGCGTGCCGCTGCCGCGTCTTTCGTACCAGATTTTCCCGTAATTCCACAGAAAAAAATGTCCGCATTCTCCTTTAAGACAGGACGTATCAGCCAGAAAAGCGATTGTCTTATTATAAAGGGCGGTCAGGCAAACCGAAGAAAAAAATATTTTAAAGAATTTTTTAAAATGCATTTAAAAAGTCTCCAAACCGTTGTATGATAAGAACAGGGTTTTCTGCGCCGTTTGCCTTTCGGCAAGGCACTGGAAAAATCTGTGCTTTCAATAAATAAGTATAAACAGTTTTGGGCGAAGTATCAAGACAAAACTAATATCTGTTTTTAAAAAGACGGGCGAATATGTACGAGAAAACCGTCCGGCGGAAATCATGCAGGGGAAATGACACGATGGTCAGAGAAAATAATGCGCTTGCAAAATATCTGGAAAGTGAAATCGAACGCTTAAAAAAAGAGATCGAAAACAAGAAAGAAATACATTATGTAAACCAAAAGATTATTGAAGAATGTCAGGCGCGGATACGAACCTATCGCGACAAGGAAGACAGTGTCTTTGGTCTCCTCTCTCCTATTGTGGTGGAATCCTCTTATCAGGAACAGATCGATGCCGAAAACCAGATGATTGCGCAGACCAACGAAGAAAACATGACGCTGATTGCAGGAATTGCGGAGTGCAATGACAAAATCAATGAGATTCAGAAGCAGCTGAAAGCCCAGCCGGAAGAAGAACCGAAAGGCCAGCCGGCGGAGGATTCCGCAGGGGCTTCTGTTTCGGCGGAGGACGAAGCGTTCCAGCAGGAATGGACACAGTTTATTCAGAATATATTGGAAGAACTGAAGCAGGCGGAGGAAGATTTCTATACGGATCCGGCTGCCTGCAAGAAACGAATTTCCGGATTGCGGACATATATTATTGATAAGTGCTATGGCAGTTGATGTTTCACGTGAAACATCAACTGCCGCAGAAAGCGTGGCATATGGAAAACCGGAAAGCAGTCACAAGAAAAAAACGGTTATGTTTCACGTGAAACAATGAAATACAGGCATGTTCGCACAAAGAAAGGTTGAAAATCCCCAAATAGTCTGATATAGTGAAAAAGGCTATTTGAGCGCGAAAGGAGGAACAGCCGATGGGAAGAATTATAGCCATTGCCAATCAGAAAGGCGGCGTGGGAAAAACAACCACGACAATCAGCCTGTCGGCTTGTCTCGCGGAAAAAGGCCAGCGGGTACTGGTGGTGGACGCTGATCCCCAGGGAAACACCACAAGCGGACTGGGGTTTGAAAAAGACGAGCTTCCATATACCCTGTACGAATTACTTTTGGGAAACTGTAATGTGGTACAGTGTACCTATCAGAATGCATTTGTGGAAAATCTGGATCTCTGGCCATCGAACATCAACCTGTCCGGGGCGGAAATCGAACTGATGGAATATGAAAACAAGGAATATCTGTTAAAAGATGCCATTCAGCAGGTGCGGAAGAACTATGATTTTGTATTGATTGACTGTCCGCCGGCACTGACCATGCTGACGGTCAATGCCATGACGGCGGCAGATACTGTGCTGGTGCCGATTCAGTGTGAGTATTACGCACTGGAAGGCCTGACACAGCTGATGCACACCGTAGATCTGGTCAGAGAGCGGTTAAATGAATCACTGGAAGTAGAAGGCGTTGTATTTACCATGTATGATGCCAGAACCAACCTGTCTTTGCAGGTGGTAGACAATGTAAAAGAAAATTTAGACAAGAACATTTATAAGACCATTATACCAAGAAATGTCAGACTCGCGGAAGCGCCCAGCTACGGCGTTCCGATTACGGTTTATGATCCGAAGTCTGTCGGCGCGGAGATGTATCGGACGCTGGCGGAGGAAGTCTTAAACAGAAAGGATGCATCATGACAGTAAAAGGCGGCCTGGGAAGAGGCCTGAACAAGGGCGGCGGCATCGATGCCATTATTGCGCCGAAAAAAAACGGCGGAGAAAAAAGCAAAAATTCGGGATCTGCTGCGAAAAAAGCGCCGACGACGGAAAAGCAGTCGCAAAGCACCGCAAAAAGCAGGGAAGCCGCGGAGTTTTTTGCTGATATTTCATTGGTATTGCCCAATCAAAATCAACCGAGAAAAGAATTTGACGAAGCAGCCTTACAGGAACTGGCCGAATCCATCCGGCAGTACGGCGTGATCAGTCCGCTGATTGTCAGAAGCAGCGACGGATTCTACGAAATTATCGCCGGCGAACGCCGGTGGCGTGCGGCAAAGCTGGCAGGTCTGAAGAAAATACCGGTGATTGTCCGGGATTATGACGCGCAGATCGCCGCAGAGGTAGCTTTGATTGAAAATATACAGCGGGAAGATTTGAATCCGATTGAAGAAGCAAAGGCGTACCAGCGCCTGATGGATGAATTTTCCCTGAAACAGGAAGATATTGCGGAGAAAGTCTCCAAAAGCAGGGTTTTTATTACAAATTCCCTGCGTCTGCTCCGGCTGGATGCAAGAGTACAGCGTATGTTGGAAGACAAGCTGATTTCTGCCGGGCATGCCAGAGCGATTCTGGGACTGTCGGATCCGGAGGCGCAGTATGCTGCTGCGCAGCGCGCTTTTCATGAAAATTTAAGCGTACGGGAAGTGGAAAAGCTGGTAAGGAATTACGGAAAAGCGCCGGCAGTCAAAAGCAAAGCGCCGGCTTCTGTTATGGCGGTCTATGCAGATTTGACGGAAAAACTGACGGAGGCATTGGGAACAAAGGTTTCCATTCACCGCAAGGACAACGAAAAAGGGCGGCTGGAGATTTCCTATCATTCCCCACAGGAGTTGGAGGATATTGCCGCACGTTTGATAAGGGGATATAACAAATAATAAGAACGACTTAAAGTTAATAAGTAATTACAAGGAGGATGGTATTATGATCAGAATTATCTTCGGCATACTGCTTGGGCTCCTTTTGATTGCTCTTGTTTATCTTTTCTATGTACTTCAGCAGACAAAAGCAAAGGTAAGTTATCTGGAAAGACGGTATATGAAGCTTTTGCAGGGAAATTCCGTAGCCAACATGGAAACCATTATTCTGAAGCGGTTTGCGGAAATTGATATACTGAAAAAAAGTACGAGAACCGTAGCGGATTCCCTGGACGCCATCGGCGACGCCTGTGAAAATGCGATTCAGAAAGTGGGTCTGGTGAAGTATGACGCCTTTGAGGACATCGGCGGCAACCGGAGCTTTGCACTGGCGCTGCTGAACCGTAATTACAGCGGCGTGGTGCTCAATGCGATTCACGGCAAGGACGGCTGTTATACTTATGTGAAGGAAATTACAGAAGGAAAACCTGTGGCGATGCTGACGGAGGAAGAAATGCTTGCTCTGGAAAAGGCACTGCGCGGGAGTAAGACTTTGAAAACAGATCAGCAGGAGGTCAGATAGATCATGTTGGATATTAAATTTGTAAGGGAAAACCCGGACATTGTAAAGCAGAATATCCGGAATAAATTTCAGGATGCGAAGCTGCCGCTGGTAGACGAGGCGATTGTCCTGGACGGCAGAAACCGGGAGATCAAACAGGAAGTGGAGGCCCTTCGTGCCGAACGCAATAAAGCGTCGAAGCAGATCGGCGCCCTGATGGGACAGGGAAAACGGGAAGAAGCCGAGCAGATCAAGCAGGAAATTGCCGCAAAAGGCGCACAGATCGACGCCCTTTCCACAGAGGAAAAGGAAGTGGAGGAAAAGCTGCTGCAGGTGATGATGCGGATTCCCAATATCATCGATGCTTCCGTTCCCATCGGAAAAGATGACAGCGAAAATGTAGAGGTGGAGCGTTTCGGTGAACCGGCAGTGCCGGATTTTGAGATACCGTATCACACAGAAATCATGGAACGATTCAGCGGCATCGATCTGGATGCAGCCAGAAAAGTGGCCGGCAACGGGTTTTATTATCTGATGGGTGATATTGCCCGGCTGCATTCCGCAGTGACGGCCTATGCCCGGGATTTTATGATCGGCAGAGGGTATACTTATTGTGTGCCGCCGTTTATGATCCGCGGCAATGTGGTACAGGGCGTTATGAGTTTTGCGGAAATGGATGCCATGATGTACAAGATCGAGGGAGAAGATCTGTATCTGATTGGAACCAGCGAGCATTCCATGATCGGCAAATTTATAGATACTATTTTAGAGGCGGACAAGCTGCCCCTGAAGCTGACCAGCTACAGTCCCTGCTTCCGGAAGGAAAAAGGCGCCCACGGCATTGAGGAACGGGGTGTGTACCGGATCCACCAGTTTGAAAAACAGGAAATGATTGTGATCTGCAAGCCGGAAGACAGCATGAAGTATTATAATGAAATGTGGAAAAATACGGTGGATTTCTTCCGGAGCATGGATATTCCGGTGCGGACGCTGGAATGCTGCTCGGGGGATCTGGCGGATCTGAAGGTCAAGAGCGTGGACGTAGAAGCATGGAGCCCCAGACAGAAGAAATATTTTGAGGTGGGAAGCTGTTCCAATCTGGGAGACGCCCAGGCAAGAAGGCTGAAAATCCGCGTTGTGGGCAGCGACGGCAGCAAATATTTTGCGCATACGCTGAACAATACCGTAGTTGCGCCGCCCAGAATGCTGATCGCATTTTTGGAAAATAATCTGCAGGCGGACGGAAGCATCCGGATTCCTGCGCCGCTGCAGCCCTATATGGGCGGCATGGATGCCATCAGATAACAGGAGACAGGCAGGATTATGCATAAATATATGAGAGCCATCGGCTTTTCCGAAAAGCTGAACAAAATCGAGCAGGAAGCGCTGCTGGCGGTGATTCTCAAGAACCCGGACGAGGTTTCGGTGTGGAACCGGAAGGACGGGCAGTGCTTTTCGGAAGTGGAAAAGGATATGGCTTATCACATCGGGATTTGTCTGCGGGGCGAGGGAATCCTCGGAAAAGATTTTGAGCCGGAATATTATTTTCCTTATATAAAGAGCACCAATATGAAGGCTTTTCGGGAAGTATCGGTGGAACGGCATGCGGATAAGGAATCCTATGCGGCGGTTTGTGAAGAAGAAAATATGAACCTGAGCATTATCTTTTATCTGCAGAATGCATTCGGCTATTTGAGCAGTACGGAAAAAGCCGGGTACGGCACGCTGTTTCCGACGGTCAGTTTTTCCGGGCTTTGCACGGAAGGCAAAATTCTGTGCCCGGTGCATAACAATGTGAAGGCGTCCCAGGTGGCGGGCACCTCGGCCCGCAGCGAAATGGCGGAGCTGGCCAGAAACGGAGATCAGATGGCGGCGGAAGCGCTGGCCATGGACAATATTAACGAATATCAGATGTTATCGAAGCGCCTGATGAACGAGGACGTCTACAGCATTGTGGAACGTTCTTTTATTCCCTATGGCGTGGAATGCGATAATTATATGGTTATCGGCGATATTTTAAATGTCGCCGGGGTGGAAAATTCCATTACCAAAGAAAAAATCTGGATACTGAATGTCAGGAGCCGGGAGCTTGTGATTGATATCTGCATCAATCAGAAGGATCTGATGGGAGAACCTGCAGTAGGAAGACGGTTTAAGGGGGATATATGGCTTCAGGGCAGCATCACGGCAGACTAGCGGCAGGCGGAAAGAAAAAAATGTCGAGAGAATTTGCCTACTGCATGGGTCTGCTGACAATGCCTTTTGCGATTGCCCTTTCCACGAAGGCCAATCTGGGACTGTCCATGATCGCGGCGCCCGCCTATATCATCAGTGAGAAGGCAGAGGCTTTAAGTTACGGACAGGCGGAGTATATCGTGCAGACACTGGTATTGATTCTGATGTGTCTGATTGTGAAAAAGTTCAAGCTTTCGTATTTGTTTTCGTTTATTACTTCGATTCTTTACGGAACGCTGCTGGATGTGGATCTTTATCTGCTGCGGGGGCTGGAACCAAAGACCCTGCTGTTTAGAGTAATCCTTTTCTTATTGGGAATGATAATAACCTCTTTGTCGGTTGCATTTTTCTTCAGAACCTATATTCCGCCCTGTTCCTATGACTTTTTTGTCCGGGATGTGGTGGCGGAAAAGCATGCAGATATGCGAAAATTCAAGACAGGATTTGACGCGGCATTTCTGTTGTTGTCGCTGCTGCTGTCTTTGATTTTGTTTCACGGATTCGTAGGTGTCAGCATCGGTACAGTTGTGATTGTCTGCATCAACGGCAGCCTGATTTCCGCAATTGACCGTTTTATGGAAAGACATTTTGAATTTTATGACCGGTTCCCGCTGCGGAAGTATTTTTAACCGGTGAAGATTTCGTTTTACGTGTTACAGGAAGGAAAATAGAATTTGAATTATATAGTTCTGGATCTCGAATGGAACCAGTGTCCTTACGGAAAAGAGTATGGAAAAAAAGCGCTGCCCTTCGAGATCATAGAGATCGGCGCTGTCAAGCTGGATGAGGACAGAAACATGGTGGACGAATTTCACCGTGTGATCAAGCCGAAAGAGTATAAAAAGATCCATTATAAAACACAGAAAGTAATTCATCTGACACAGCAGCAGCTGAAAAGCGGCGTGGGTTTTCCGCAGGCAATGGAAGAATTTTTTGCATGGTGCAGTCCGCAGGATACCTTCTGCACCTGGGGTATCAGCGATCTGACGGAACTGCAGCGGAATATGGATTACTTTAAGGTCAAAAACGTATTTCCGAAGCCGCTGTATTATTATGATATACAGGAACTGATGGCGGTGGATCTGGATGAACGGGATAAACGGCGGACGCTGGAGAGCGCGGTGGAATATTACCGGATAAAGAAGGAACGGGAATTTCACGGCGCGGCAGGGGACGCTTTTTATACAGCAAAGATTCTGCAGGCACTGCACTGGGAAAAGGTCAGAATCTACTACACCTTTAACTGTTATCGAAATCCCCGGAGCAAGGAAGAGGAGATAACGGCGATTTATCCGGACGGCTCGAAATTTGTTTCGCGGGAGTTTGCCACAAAGGAACGGGCCATGAAGGATCGGAGTCTGCTGACGATGCAGTGTTTTCAGTGCGGCAGAAGCCTCAGAAACAAAGTCAAATGGTTTGCGTCACAGCAGAAGGTGTACGAAAGCATTTATAAATGCCCGAAACACGGACTAATGCTGTGCAAGATCCGTTTCAAGAGTCTCCCGAATGGAAATTATTTCGCGGTACGGTCCATTGAAGCTGCCGACGATGCGGCGATGCAGGCGGTGCTGGACAGAAAAGAGCAGATCAAGATTCGCAGAAGACGGCGGAACGGGCAGTTAAGGAGGCGATCTGTTGGAAAAAGAGTTTGATACAACACTGCGGGATTCACAATCCACCACGGTAGAACCCGTAGTACCTGAGAAGTTTGATCTGGATGCTTATGCTGCTTATGAAGCATCTATGGGGGAGCGGCAGGAAGCCTTTCTGCAGGGCGACGCGTCCCTTTTGGTATACAGAAGAGTCCGTGCGGACGGCGTATTTTACGATAAGTGCAGAGATTACAGGGAGTCTCTGGCGCTGCAGCTGGGGGCACTTCAGACCAGTATGCAGTATAAGGCGGATATCGCCAATTTTCTGGAACCCTGGTACGGGATCGGGTATATTGCCTCCTGTTTCGGGGCGGAATACAAATGGCTGCCGGGACAGGCGCCGGCGGTAGAACCCCTGTTTCACAGCGCGCAGGAAGTGCTGGATGCGGACAGGAAGCCCATTCATGAAACGCCGGCGGGGAAACATATTCTGGAAATGGAAGAGTATTTCCTGGAGAAAACCAAAGGAAAACTGCCGATTTCATTTTGCGATGTGCAGTCGCCCTTAAACATGCTTTCCTATTTGCTGCCGATCACAGATCTGTTTATTGAGGTCTATGACGATCCGGAGGCGCTGCAGCAGGCGGCGGAACTGGTGACTTCGCTGCTGCTGGAATTTCTGCAGAAGCAGAAAGCGCTGCTGGGACCGGCACTGGCCTTGCCGGGACACGGCTTTGCCAGCAGTACCCGATTTCAGGGACTGGGCATGAGCGATGACAATTCGATTATGCTCAGCGCAGAGGATTATCTGGATCTGTTTGCGCCTTCCGACACGAAGGCGGGAGACCCGTTCGGCGGATTTGTTTATCATTCCTGCGGAAACTGGACGCCGAAGGTTCCGATGGTACACAGCATTTCCGGTATCGCGGCGGCAGACGGCGCGTTTTCTCTGCAGACGGATCCGGATCCCAACGATCCGGAGGCGTTTGCCAAAGCATTTTCCGGCAAGGGCCTCGTGCTGAACGCCCGGGTTGTGGGTGATCGGAAGGAGGATGTCGCCGCAGTCTTTCAGACGCTGGCAGCCGGCGGACAAAAGGTGATTGCGGTGACCTATTGTAAGGATCCGAAGGAACAGGAAGCCTTGTATGATATTTTGCACGGAGGAATCAGGGCATGAAATACGACATTACCTTTCACCCCAGCTGGTGGCACAAAAATGCCGGCGTGGATTTTACGGAAGAATTTTTTGAAAACCCCAGGTACCGTATGGAATGTGACGTGCGGATGCGTAAGGTGCTGTATGAAAATTTCGGCGCTTACGGGATCGGTGAAAAGGATCCGAAAGAACGGCCGATTTTGGGGTCCGATCTGATTGCTTCGGGGTATTTTCACTCCGCGCTGGCGGGCTGTGAAATCATTTACAGCAAGGATAATGCACCCCAGGTTAAATGCATGGAACTGGATGAGGAAGATCTGGAAGATTTTTCCATCGGAGATTACAAACAGCATCCCCTGTACCGCAACATGGTGGAGCAGGTGGCATACCTGAAAGAAAAATTCGGGTATATCTGTCCGGCGGTGAACCTGATGGGCATCCAGAATATTGCCATGGACCTTATGGGACAGAATCTGTTTCTGGCGTATTACACGGAGCCGGAGCTGGTAAAGAAGCTGCTGGCGGAAATTACGGATATGAGCATCGATCTGGGCCGGTACTGGAAATTATTGTCGCCGCAGATTTCCGGCGGCGTAACGGCGATTGTCAAACAGACGGTGCCGGACTGTTATCTGACGTCCAACTGTTCGGTAGAAATGATTTCCAATGATTTATATGAATCCTTTCTTCTGGACTGCGACCGGCGGCTGGCGAAAGCCTTCCCCTGTTTCGGCATCCATCACTGCGGACAGACTATGGAACATGTGGCGGAAGGATACGCGAAAGTGAAGCCGCTGGCGTTTGCCGAAGTGGGGGCCGGATCCGATATTGCGGCGGTGCGCAGCGCCCTGCCCGACGTCTTTTTGAATGCGCGGTTTTCTCCGGTCAGATTGAAGGAGCTTTCCGAAACGGAAATCACGGAAAAAACGAAAGAGCTGCTGCGAGCCTGCGATCAGAACATGTCGGTTTCCTGTGTGGGGATTGACGTTGACGTAGATCATGCAAAAATATGTGCGTTTTTAACAGCTTGTATGTGATAGACAAAAAAAACGGTTTACAAATACAAGACTATGTTATACAATGAAAAAAATATTTGTTGCAAAAAACAGGAGGTATGAATATGAATTGGGTGGCACCGATCAGAGATGAAGAAACACTGAATGCATTTCGGAAAGCACTGAGACGGTATGGAGACAAATATTATATTATGTTCGAAATCGGTATCGGTACAGGAATGCAGCTGATGGATATCCTGAAGCTTCACATTGGCGATATCCGTGACAAGGATGGTCTGACAGGTTATATCGGCGTACATAGATACCCTGTGGAAATGACGTTTTCCGATGAACTGAAAGAAATCATTGCCGAATATGTCAAAGACAAAAGTGACGACGATGTGCTGGTGACCGGTTTTGAAAAGTCCAAGGCAATGGTATCCCGAGAGCAGGTTTACCGTGTCTTCAAGAGCGCAGGCCGGGAAGTAGGACTTTCTTCCATCGGCGCACAGACGATGCGGAAGACGTTTGCATGGAATCACTACAAAGAGCACAACGATATTCAGTATCTTCAGGAACTCTTTTCTCATGCAACGCCGTCAATTACGTATCGGTTTATCGGTGAAAAGCCGAATCTGGAAATCGTTTTCAAAAAACAGACGGCAGAAGAAAATTCTCTTTCCAGAAGACTGCTTTACAAAGACCGGAGCGGTGAGAAGCGGATTGATGCGATTATCGATCTGATGACGGAAATCAAGGAAGGTCTCAATGATCCTGTGAATCCGGACATTTATTACGGTCAGGTAGATACACTGCTGAAGGAACTGGAATCGGTTATCAACAACTACAAGAGCGAAAGAGACGCGATGTAACATATGCGGCTTAGAAATATCAAAGGTTCCCGGGAAACCATTGCGGCCAGTCCATATGCCGTCTGTGAAGAAGCGCTTGCGGCTTACAAAGGCAGATGGCGGACACGATTTGGCGGCAGACGGCTTTTCGTGGAAATTGGTATGGGAAAAGGCCGGTTTATCATGGAGCTTGCCAGAAGGAATCCGCAGGATCTGTTTATCGGGATTGAAAAATATTCCAGCGTTCTGCTTCGGGCAATCCAGAAACAGGAGACGGAGCAGCTGCCCAATCTGATTCTGGTACGCATGGACGCGGAAAAGATTGCGGACGCCTTTGCGGAAGGCGAGATCGACGGAATTTATCTGAATTTCTCCGATCCCTGGCCCAAGGACAGGCATGCGCACCGACGGCTGACTTCCGGCAGATTTCTGGAGCGGTACCGGCCGCTGCTGGGAAGGGATGCAGTCATTGAATTTAAGACAGACAATGCAGCGCTGTTTCAGTTTTCCCTGGAGCAAATCGCGGAAAGCGGATGGAAGCTGCTGTACTCTACCGAGGATCTGCATCGGGATGCACGGCTCATGGAACAGAACATCATGACAGAGTATGAGGAAAAGTTTTCTTCCCTCGGACATCCCATTTATAAATGTGCATTTACACGGAAGGATTAAAACATACGGCGAACAGGTTTATAGAACCGGTTCGCCGTGTTTTTTCGTTTATATTTTCCTTCCAGCAGGACATAGAGCAGTGTATAGACGGCCATGATGCCGGAAACGAAGGGGGCGATTTTACCCAGCATCCGCAGGTCGTCTGCAAAGTGACGTCCGGCATACCAGACCAGCGGAATCCGCAGGAACAAGGCGCCAAAGGAGCTGCTTAACATGGTCCACAGGGTTTTCTGTTTGCCGTTCAGATAGCCGTTCAGGCAGAACACAAAGGTCACCATGACATAATCAAAGCTGCAGGAACGAAAGAAAGGGATACCGGCAGCAATGATGTCCTTGTCGTCGGAAAAAACGCCGATCATGGACGCGGGGGAAACCTGTGCCCAGATCAGAAAGCAGGCTGCAATGGAAAGGGCGATGCCCAGACCGTACCAGAGGGATTTCCGGGCCCGGGCCGGTTTGCCGGCGCCGATATTCTGTGCCGTGATCGCGGCCAGCGCGCCTGCCATTGCAGTGGCGGGCAGCATGGCAAAGACATCGTATTTGCTGCTGATGCCCACAACGGCCGCAGCGGCCACGCCGCAATGGTTCATCACGGCCATCAGATACAGGAAAGAAATCCGGATCAACAGTTCCTGAAACGAAATCGGAATGCCGGTGACGGCCAGCTCCTTTGCAATGGAGAGCACCGGCCGGAAGCTTTTCAGACGAAAATCAAAGATAAATTTTTTGATTTTCAGATAAGCCACTGCGGAAAACATGCTGATGCCCTGAGAAATAATGGTGGCCAGGGCAGTTCCTGCCACATCCAGCCGAAAGAATTTTACAAAAATATAATCCAGCACAATGTTGATGATACAGGCGAGACCCACAAAAAGCATGGGCCGGACGGAATCGCCGTAGCCCCGTAAGATAGCGCTGATGGCGTTGTAGCCGCAGATAAAGAAAATGCCGAGACTGCAGATCTGTACATATGTGACTGTCAGCGCAAAGGAAGGCGCCGGTGTCTGCAGCAGCCGCAGCAGCGGTTCTTTGACCAGCAGCATTACCGCAGTCAGCAGCAGGGCAAAACCCGCAAACAGGGTCAGGGTGGTGCCGATGGTCTCTTTGACCCGTTTCATGTCCTGCTTGCCGGTGTACTGGCCAATCAAAATCGTACTGCCAAGAGTAAAGCCGGTGATCAGGCTGGTAATGATCTGTGTCACCTGGGTGCCGGTGGAAACGGCAGCCACGCTTTCCGCACTGCAGAATTTGCCGATGACAAACAAATCCACCGCCCCGTAGAGGGACTGCAGGATATTTGCAACAAAAAAGGGAAATGCAAATTTCAGAAGGACTTTCAGAATGCTGCCTTCTGTAATGTTCAGTGATTTCATAGACCGATCCTTTGTATGATACGTTTCAAACCATGCCGTTTGGCAATCATTGTATCACAAAGCCGCGAAAGATTGTAGCTTTTTCTTTTCTGTTTTGGCAGAATATAAGCCGGTGCCTGCATATACTGATAAAAACGGAAAAAAGAGAAGCATAATGGGAGGGAAAATGGAACGGAATCTGCATCGAAAGATCTGGCGGTGCAAACAAAATCCCCTGTTTCACCGGCTGTGCGCCTGTCTGAAGGAAGCCAACCGGGCATTGAATCAGAAAAAGTGCGGAAAAAAGAGGAAAAAGAACAAAGAAATATAAAAAAAGCTTGCATTTTATAATGGCTTGAGATATAATAAATTTCGCGTCGAACAAAACGCTGAATTTAATACATGCTTCTCTAGCTCATTTGGTAGAGCACCTGACTCTTAATCAGGGTGTGCACGGTTCGAGCCCGTGGAGGAGCACTAAAGCACTGATTTTGGAGACGGACGAGCTTTGGGGTTGGTGCTTTCTTTTTCAAAAGCGATGCGTGGCTCAGTTTGGTAGAGCGCTGCGTTCGGGACGCAGAGGTCGCAGGTTCAAATCCTGTCGCATCGATGATACGCCGGCAATCCGTACGCGGATTGCCGACGATGCTTTTCGGATTATTTATGCGGTCATAGCCGCAGAGAAAAATATAAGGAGGCGGATCATGAAAAAAGACGACTGCATTTTCTGTAAAATCGCAAACGGTGAAATTCCTTCTTCAACGCTGTATGAGGACGGGGATTTCAGAGTGGTGCTGGATATCGGACCGGCCACAAAAGGCCACGCGCTGATCCTGCCGAAGGAGCATTTCGAAAATCTTTATGAACTGGACGACGCAGTGGCATCTAAGGCGCTGGTGCTGGCCAAAAAGATGGCCTGCCGGATGAAAGAGGCACTGCATTGTACCGGTTTCAACCTGGTACAGAACAACGGCGCAGCAGCGGGACAGACCGTGATGCATTTTCATATGCATCTGATTCCCCGTTATGACGACAACGCGCTGCCGCTGTGGAAGCCCCAGGAACTGGATCCGGAGGATGCCGCGGCGCTGGTATCTCTGATCCGCCAGCCGTAAGCGCCGGAAAAACAGGACAGAAAAAAACGGAAACTTTCTGAAAACAGAAAGCTTCCGTTTTTTATTTTTTACAAAGGGCTTCGATTTCATCCGTAATGATCGTAATAGCGTCAGCGGCTTTTGCCTGGGCCATTTGCTGTATGTAGAAGTCACGGTTTTGATAAAGGTCATCGATGGTTTGAAGCAGCAGTTCCGGGGTCAGCTCCTCTTCTTCGATCACCTTGGAGAAGTTCTGCTTTTCAAAGGAGCGGGCGTTGAGAATCTGGTCGCCCCGGCTGGCGTTTTTCGAAAGCGGAATCAGAATATTGGGCTTTTTGAGCGCCAGAAATTCACAGATGGCATTGGCCCCTGCACGGGACAGGATGATCTGGGCGGCGGCAAACAGATCCGGCAGCTCCTCGGAAATATATTCAAACTGCCGGTATCCCGGAATATGATCATAATCTGGATCGCATTTTTCTTTGCCGCAGAGGTGAATGACCTGATAGCGCGTTGTCAGCTGCGGCAGAATGTTTCGAACTGCCTCATTGATCTTTACGGAACCAAGGCTGCCGCCCATGACCAGAATCACCGGCTTGTCATCCCCAAATCCGCACAGCTGCAGCGCTTTGGCGGCGTCGCCGTTTCGCAGTTCACTGCGGATGGGCGTACCGCTCAGTACGGCCTTGCCGGCCGGCAGACAGGCAAGGGTTTCCGGAAAATTACAGCAGAAGCGGGAGGCAAAACGGCCGCAGATTTTATTGGCAAGGCCCGGGGTCAGATCCGATTCGTGGAGAATCGCCGGAATGTGCAGGAAATGCGCGGCCATAACCACCGGAACGGAGACAAAGCCGCCTTTGGAAAAAACCACGTCCGGCTTTTGCTGTTTTAAGATCCGCAGGGCCTGCCCGTAACCTTTGATGACGCGAAAGGGATCCGTAAAATTGCGGAGGTTGAAATATCGCCGCAGTTTTCCGCAGGCAATGGGATAATAGGGAATCCCCTCTTTTTCTATCAGGCCGCGTTCCATGCCGTCTGTGGAACCGATATAATTAATTTCATAACCCAGCGCTTTCAAGCGGGGGAGCAAAGCAATATTTGGCGTCACGTGGCCGGCGGTGCCGCCGCCTGTCAGTACAATTCGTTTCATGCCGGACTCCTTTCAACCATATACAGAGATTTTACAACGAAGTCTGTAAAATAGCAAGCCGAAGCCCTTATTTGATCTGAAAAGAAGCCAGCACCAGCAGCCAGTTGGCGCGGAACAGGCGCATCAGCTGCCAGTAACCGATGCCGTTGAATCCGTATTGCTGCACTAAGTTATATTTTGCCGTGAAGCTGCGCACGTCTTCGAACCAGACCACATGCCCCGCGTCCCGCACCGGGGAATCCAGATCCGTATAATAGAAAAACGGGGATTGGGCAGAGTCATCATAGGAAATATCCGCGCCGTTTTCCCACGCGATGGAGACAGCTTGGGCGTTGCCGATGGAAGTCGCTTTTGTCTCCCCTCTGATATAGGGCAGGGGCCAGTCATAGCCGTAATTGGGGATGCCCATATTGATTTTGGAAGGGTCGATTTTGGATACCGCATAATCCAGCACACGAATGACATTGGGCAGAGGCGCCACGGCCATGGGCGGGCCATAGGTATAGCCCCATTCATAGGTCATTAAAAGAACCTTGTTTGCGGCATTGCCCAAGCCTTCGTAATCGACGCCTTCATACAGGGTGCCTGGCTGATCGTCGGAAACCTTGGGCGGCAGGGCCACGGTGACCTGAAAACCTTCTTCATTCAGCGCAGCTGTGAGACGTTCCACAAAACGGACATATCGTGTGCGATCTTCCGGCAGCACATATTCAAAATCCACATCAACGCCGGTATAGCCTTTGGCAGACATGGTTTCAATCAGTTCTGAGATGATGCGTGTCTGGGCTTCATCACTGATCAGAAGGCTGTGGCTGAGTTCGTTGGAGAAGACGCCGGAAGCATTCAGCGCCGTGAGTACGAGAACCGGATCTACATAAAAAGCTTTTGCGGCGCTGATGAGTTCGGCATCATCTGTTGGGATCAACGCGCCTTCCGGGGTAAACCCGTAGGAAAAGATATACAGAGAACTTAAGTAAAGCAGCGTTTCGTAGAGGATATCTCTGGCAATGTAAGGATAGGCATAACCATTAATATCTGCAGAAAAGACGGGGTCGTCGTCACAGGAGAGGATAATGGTTTCGCCGGCCTGCAGATAGGAATCGAAGACAAGGTACGGATTGTGACGCAAAATGTTCTTTTCCGTGGTATTGTTTGCCGCGGCAATGGAGGAGAGCGTGTCTCCGGGCGCCACGGTGTAGGTGGAATTGGGGATGCAGATGATCAGCGCTTCGCCCACCACCAGATTCCTTTCGCTGATCTGGTTGTCATAAGACAGCCTTTCGGGGGATACGCCGAAGCGGTCTGCCACGGCGTTTACGGTGTCGCCTTCTTTGACAAGGTATATTTCCATGGAAACATCCGTTTTTTATTACTATATGATGAAAGCTTTGGGGAAATGAAAAAAGACGGTCCATTTTTCAATGGACCGCCTTTGCATAAAACGCAGATTATTTGAACATCGGGCGCTGCTCGTAGTGGGTATGCAGCAGCTCGTGTGCTTTGTGTCCGCCGGGCTCTCCCAGATATTCCGCATACAGTTTCTGCAGCTGAACATTCTCATGGGATTTCCGTAACGGTTTGTTTGCATCCTCGGTATAGAGGGCTTTTGCACGGAGTGCCTTGACATCCTTGACCATCAGATCCGAAGAGGAAACGATGGGCTGTCCGCCGCCGGTGACGCAGCCGCCGGGGCATCCCATAACTTCAATGAATTCATAGGATTTTTCTCCGCTGCGAACGGATTCCAGAAGTTTCTTCGCATTTCCGGTACCGTGGGCAACAGCGACACGAATCTTTTTGCCGTCCAGATCGATTTCCGCTTCCTTGATGCCTTCGGTACCGCGGACAGCTTCAAAATCAACCTTTTCCAGGGTCTTTCCGGTCACTTTTTCATAAACGGTACGAAGGGCAGCTTCCATAACGCCGCCGGTTGCGCCGAAGATGACGCCTGCACCGGTGGATTCACCCAGAAGATCATCAAAGTCTTCATCGGGCAGCTCTGCATAGTTGATGCCGGCCTGTTTGATCATGCGGGCCAGTTCGCGTACGGTCAGGACGCAGTCCACATCGGCAAGGCCGTTGTTGGAAAGCTCGGGACGTTTTGCTTCGAATTTCTTTGCGGTACAGGGCATCACCGAAACCACGAAGATTTTCGCAGGATCAATGTTGTTCTTTTCCGCAAAGTAGCTCTTCACGGCAGCGCCCAGCATTTCGTGCGGCGATTTGCAGCTGGAAAGGTTGGGGATGAAATCCGGGAAGAAGGTCTCGCAGTATTTGACCCAGCCCGGAGAACAGGAAGTAATCATCGGCAGCACCGCGTCTTTGTCATTGAGACGGGCGATGAGCTCGGTGCCTTCCTCCATAATGGTCATATCTGCGCCGAAGTCGGTATCAAATACCTTGTCAAAGCCCAGGCGTTTCAGCGCCGCAGCCAGTTTGCCGGTGGTCGGCGTACCCATGGCCATGCCAAATTCTTCACCGATGGAAGCACGTACCGCAGGAGCGGGCTGTACAACTACATATTTGTCCGGATCGTTGATGGCCATCCAGACTTCATCAATGGATGATTTCTCACGCAGCGCGCCTACAGGGCAGGCAGTGATACACTGTCCGCAGTTGACGCAGGGAGAATCTGCAAGGCTCTTATCAAAAGCACATGCAATCTTGGACTTGAAGCCTCTGCCGATGGCGCCGATGGCGCCGATCTTCTGTACATTGGTACAAACCGCAACGCAGCGGCGGCATTTGATACATTTGGAATTGTCGCGAACGATGGAGGGACTGAAATCATCCAGCTCCGCCGGCGCTTTTGCACCGTCGTAAGGATAATCTTCCACACCGTATTCACGGCAGAGTTTCTGGAATTCACAGTTTTCGGAACGCACGCAGGAGGTACACTCTCTGTTGTGATCCGATAATAAAAGCTCAAGGTTGAGTTTTCTGGCTTTGCGGAGCTTTTCGGTATTTGTCTTTACTTCCATGCCTTCGCCAACCTGTGTGACACAGGAAGCCATCAGACCTCTTGCTCCGGCAACTTCCACAAGACAGATACGGCAGGCGCCGATCTGATTGATATCCTTTAAATAGCAAAGCGTAGGGATGGTAATATGTGCCTCTCTTGCCGCTTCGAGGATGGTATAATTCGATGGAACAGTCACCTGAATGCCATCAATTGTCAGTGTAACCATATTCATTATCATTTCCTCCTGCCTGTTATTTCTTCACGATCGCGCCGAATCTGCATTTTTCGACACAGGTTCCGCATTTGATACATTTCTCCTGATCGATGACAAACGGACTCTTGACCTGTCCGCTAATCGCGTTCACAGGGCAAACCTTGGAGCAGAGGCTGCATCCCTTACATTTTTCAGGATCGATCATGATCTTTGCAAGTTTCTTACAGTGTCCCGCCGGACAGCGTTTCTCATAAATGTGCGCTTCGTACTCGTCTCTGAAATAGCGGAGTGTGGAAAGTACGGGGTTGGGCGCTGTCTGTCCGAGACCGCAGAGTGCGGTGGCTTTGATGTTCATGGCCAGTTCTTCCAGCTTTTCGATATCGCCGTCTTCGCCCTTGCCTTCCGTGATACGGGTCAGGATCTCCAGCATTCTTCTGGTTCCGAGACGGCACGGCGTACATTTTCCGCAGGATTCGTCTACCGTGAACTCCAGGAAGAATTTCGCGATATCTACCATACAGTTGTCTTCGTCCATGACGATCAGACCGCCGGACCCCATCATGGAACCGATGGAAATCAGGGAATCGTAATCGATGGGGGTGTCAATCAGGGAAGCCGGGATACAGCCGCCGGAAGGACCGCCGGTCTGCGCCGCTTTGAACTTCTTGCCGCCCGGAATGCCGCCGCCGATTTCATAGAGAACTTCGCGGAGGGTTGTGCCCATGGGAACTTCCACCAGACCGGTATTGGTGATCTTGCCGCCCAGTGCGAAGACCTTGGTGCCCTTGCTCTTTTCCGTACCCATGGAAGCAAACCAGTCGGCGCCGTTGATAATGATCTGTGCAACATTTGCATAGGTTTCTACATTATTAATAATGGTGGGCTGTCCGAACAGACCCTTGACTGCAGGGAAAGGCGGACGCGGACGGGGTTCGCCGCGGTGTCCTTCGATGGAAGTCAGAAGCGCTGTTTCCTCGCCGCAGACAAATGCGCCGGAGCCTAAACGTACCTGAATGTCGAAGTTGAAGCCGGTGCCGAAAATGTCCTTGCCCAGAAGGCCTTTTTCTCTGGCCTGGCCAACGGCGATATTCAGACGCTGTACTGCGATGGGATACTCTGCTCTGACGTAAATATAACCTTCGTCAGCGCCGATGGCATAACCGGCGATGGCCATGGCTTCCAGAACCGCATGAGGATCGCCTTCCAGAACGGAACGATCCATGAATGCGCCGGGATCGCCTTCATCAGCGTTACAAACAACGTATTTCTTGTCGGAAACGCTGTTTGCGGCAAACTGCCATTTGGTGCCGGTGGGGAAACCGCCGCCGCCTCTGCCGCGCAGGCCGCTGTCTTTGATGGTCTGGATCACGTCCGCGGGGGTCATTTCGGTCAGAACCTTGCCCAGTGCCTGATATCCGCCCATGGCTATGTATTCTTCGATGATTTCAGGGTTGATTACACCGCAGTTGCGCAGCGCAACACGGTGCTGTTTTTTATAGAATGAAGTTTCGGGAAGGGGCAGGGTTTTGTTGTCTGCAAGGGGATCCTTGTATTCCAGACGCTCTACCGGCTTGCCGTTTACAAAATGTTCTTCTACGATTTCGGGAATATCTTCCGCAGTCACCCGGCTGTAGAAGGTGCCTTCCGGATAAACGATCATAACGGGGCCCAGAGCACAGAGGCCGAAGCAACCCGTGGTTACGATCTTGATTTCTTCCTGCAGATTTTTTGCCTGCAGCTGTTCTTTTAATGCTTCCACGACTTTGTGGCTGCCGGAGGAAGTACATCCTGTACCTGCACA
Organism: uncultured Lachnospiraceae bacterium; assembly: GCA_947630295.1. GTDB lineage: Bacteria > Bacillota > Clostridia > Lachnospirales > Lachnospiraceae > CANRIM01. Next base: position 53,328 of record CANRGZ010000002.1, read on the forward strand.
GACAAGCACATGTGCGCGGACTTTCGACTTTTCGTCAGCCTTGCCGCCTATACGCAAAGCAACCTGATCCTGCATCTGCTCTCTGATGGCAGCAAGTTCAGCTAATGATTTCATAGTGTGTTTCCTTTCTGTGTGCTGATTGTTTATCATAGAACCCAATGTACAAAAAGCCAGTGGTTTCGTTTTCTGAAAATCAATATTTTTCAAGAATACCCTTGACGTCGCCTGCAGTCAGACGTCCGTAAACGTCATGGTTGACCGTCATAACGGGAGCAAGACCGCAGCAGCCGAGACATCTGGTATCCTGAATGGTGAACTTGCCGTCAGCACTGGTCTGGCCGGGATCCACGCCTAAAATATTTACGACTTCATCCAGTACGGCCTGCGCGCCTTTGACATAGCATGCGGTACCGGTACATACGCTGATAATATTTTCTCCCTTGGGCTGCAGTGAAAACTGTGCGTAAAATGTTGCTACGCCGTATACTTCGGATACGGGAATATCAAGTGCGTCAGCGATGATCTTCTGTGTATCCAGAGAAAGATAGCCGAAAAGCTCCTGCGCTTTCTGCATGATCGGCATCAGGGGGCCATCGATGTCTTTGTGATCCGCAATGAAGGCTTTCAACTCGGCAGTATACTGTTCAAGCTGTTCGTTTGTCAATGCCATAATATATCCTCCTATCGTTGATTAGATTCGTGACCAGACAATTATATAATACTGTTAAAAAAAAAACAAGAATAATGCAAGAACTTGTCATGCGGAATTTGTGGAAAATCAAGAAAAAAATATTTTTTTACAGCATTCCGGGCAAAATTTCCAGTAAATGCCGTGCAATGATTTCATGCCCGTCCACCAGCGGGTGTACCGGTTGTGGCGGAATCCAGTCTCTGGTGTCAATATAGCGGACCTTTGTCCGGTTCGTTTCATTATATGCATGTACCATGGCGTTTAATTCCTGCAGATGCACGCCGCAGAAAGGCGCCAGCACAAAAATCTTTGTCCTGGGATAGCGGGCGGTCAGCATATCCAGATATGCTTCATATTCCCGGCAGTAAAGGGCCGCGTCCGCGCCCCGGTCATTGCAGCCGTGGTTGATCATAATGTAATCGGGGGCCCCGTCTTCTTTCAGCGGGACGCCGTCCACGCAGAAACCATAGGAATCCAGTGCCTTCGGAACACTGCCGCTGCCGGATTTGGTCATGCCTACGGCGCCGTAAGCGCAAAAGGAAGCACGCAAATTTAAGGTCTTCGCAGCGATCCATGCATAGGTGCGGGTGACATCGTCCTGATACACCCGGTCCATCAGACTGTTGGAGAAAGGCGTCTGTTCCGGAAAGATCAGGATGCCCTCCGTAATGGAATCCCCGATAAAGGTAATGGTTTTGCGATTGTCTGCGGGAAGCGCGGCCGCGTCTTCTGCTTCCAGACCTTCAAAACTGATTTTGGCCTGTACGGGGGCAAACCAGCGGTTCTGTTTTTCACAGGCGGCTTTGAAAATGATTTTAATGCGGTGTTCTCCCGCATCTTTCATGCGCAGATACAGGCGGGCGCCCACGGCGCTGCCAATAAGATCCCCGTCGTCGATCTGTATGTACAGATTGGGATAGCTGGGAATCAGATCTTTCATATCAAAATGCAGAATCGCCCAGTCTCCTCTGACGGCAGCTTCGATATAAGAGCCGCAGGCCGTGGTGGAGGCGGCTGCATTTTCTTCGTAAAATCTTCCGGTGAGACGCACGGAAGCATGGGTGTAAGGAATAAACATCTGATCAAATCCTTTCTTTTTTTGAAAAAACCGGAAATGAGACCAATCATTTCCGGTTTACATAAAGAACTTCTTTTACATGGTGTGCCTCAGAACATTTCGATGCAGGCTTCGCGCTCCGCGCCGACGGAAACATATTTTACAGGGCAGCCCATACTTTTTTCAATATAAGCAATATAATCCAGCGCTTCCTTCGGCAGGTCTTCTTTTTTCCGGCACCTGGAAATGTCGCAGTTCCAGCCCGGCATAGATTCGTATACCGGTTCTGCAATATTCAGCTCGTCAATGGCGGGGAAATCGTCGCGGAGTTCCCCGTTGATCCGATACGCGGTGCAGACCGGGATCTCTTTTAAATAGGAAAGAATATCCAGCTTGGTCAGCGCCAGTACATCTGCGCCCTGTACCAGGGTACCGAAGCGGGAAGCTACCACATCGAAGCCGCCCACACGTCTGGGACGGCCGGTGGCAGCGCCAAATTCATCCCCGGCGGTACGCAGCTCGTCGCCCTTTTCACCAAACAGCTCGCAGGTGAAAGGCCCTTCGCCTACGCAGCTGGAGTAAGCTTTGATAATGCCGATGGTATTGTTCAGCTTCAGATGGGGCACCCCTGCGCCGATGGGGGCATAGGATGCAATGGTGGATGAAGAGGAGGTGTAAGGATAGATACCGAAGTCAATGTCCCGCAGCGCCCCCAGCTGCGCCTCAAACATGATTCGTTTCCCAGCCTTTTCCGCCTGGTCCAGATATACAGTGGTATTGGTAATGTAATCCAGGAACGGTGTGCCGTAGGTCATGAGCCATTCATACATGCTTTCCGGGGTAATGGCTTCGTGGCCGTAGGCCTTTGCAATGGTCAGGTTCTTCCATTCCATGATATCCTTGATTTTTTCCTTCAGCAGTTCAGGCTGCCGCAGATCGCCCATACGCAGCGTTTTCTTCATATATTTATCTGCGTAAACCGGCGCAATGCCCCGGCGGGTGGAACCGAATTTCTTATCCGCCAGCCGGTCCTCTTCCAGGCAGTCCAGCAGCTTGTGATAGGGCATACAGATGGTGGCCCGGTCGCTGATTTTTAAGTGTTTGGGAGTGATGGCAATGCCGGCGTCTTTCAGTGCTTCGATTTCATGGGTCAGATGTTCAATGTCAATGACCATGCCGGGACCCATAACGTTGACGGCCTCGTCCCGGAGAATGCCGGAAGGGAGCAGATTCAGGATAAAGCGGCCACGGTCATTAATCACGGTGTGGCCCGCATTGTTTCCGCCCTGATAACGGCAGACGATGTCATAATCTTCGGAGAGAAGGTCTACCATACGGCCTTTGCCTTCGTCGCCCCAGTTGATACCTACAATAGCAGTTAACATAATAAATCCTCCTTATACAATAGGTAGCGGCATGCACGCTTAAACGTGAATATCTACTTCCATGCCCAGCAGCGCGGCGTTTTCTTCCAAAACCGGCCGGACATATTCGTTCAGGAAGGTTTCGGTCTGCTGCGGCGCGATGCCGATAAAGTTTTTAACGTGAATGATATTGTCCAGTTCTTCTTTGGAAAGGCCAAAGCGGGGATCTTTTAAAATCAGCTCGCAGAGATTGTTGGCGCCGCCGTTTAGTTTGGTCTCTCTGGCGACGGCCACGGACAGCTCCCGGATGGCTTCATGGATTTCCTGCCGGTCTTTTCCCTGTTCGACGCAGTACATCATGATATTTTCAGTGGCCATAAAGGGCAGCTCTTCATTCAGATGCCGGTTGATGACGTTGGGATAAACGGTGCCGCCGGAAATGACATTTATATATAAGGAAAGAATACCGTCGATGGACAGGAAGGCTTCCGGCAGGGAAATCCTGCGCCCCGCGCTGTCGTCTAAGGTCCGCTCCAGCCACTGGGTAGCGGCGGTGAGGGCCGGATTTAAGGTGTCGGTAATGACGAAACGGGAAAGGGAAGCGATGCGCTCGCTGCGCATGGGATTTCGCTTGTAGGCCATGGCCGAGGAGCCGATCTGCTTTGCTTCGAATGGCTCGTCAAATTCCTTCATATGTGAAAGCAGGCGGATGTCTCCCGCGAATTTGCAGGCGCTTTGCGCAATATTGGAAAGCGCAGAAAGAATAATATAGTCGATTTTTCTGGTATAGGTCTGTCCGGAAACCGGCATGGAGGCGTCAAAGCCCATTTTTGCGGCAATTCGTTTTTCCAGTTCCACCACCTTTGCGGCATCGCCGTTGAAAAGGGACAGGAAGCTGGCGCCGGTGCCTGTGGTGCCCTTGCAGCCTGCAAATTTCAGCGAACCGATGACAAAGTCGATATGTTCCAGATCAATCAGCAGATCCTGGGCCCAGAGACAGGCGCGTTTTCCTACTGTGGTAGGCTGCGCCGCCTGAAAATGCGTAAATGCGAGGGTAGGCAGGTCTTTGTGCTTTTCTGCGAAGGCCGCAACAGCGGCGATGGCATTGACCAGAGATTTTTTGACCAGCTGCAGCGCTTCCCGCATAACGATGATGTCAGTGTTGTCGCCGACATAGCAGGAAGTGGCCCCCAGATGGATCACCGGCTTTGCCTTCGGGCAGACTTCTCCGAAGGTATAGACGTGGGCCATCACATCGTGACGCAGCCGGGATTCATATTCTGCGGCTTTGTCGTAGTCAATGTCATAGATGTGCGCTTTCATTTCGTTGATCTGTTCATCCGTGATATGGATGCCCAGTTCCTTTTCGCTTTCTGCCAGCGCGATCCAGAGTTTCCTCCAGGTGGAAAACTTGTAATCGGGGGAGAAGATATGCTGCATTTCTTCGCCGGCATACCGCTGGCAGAGGGGATTGATATAACGATCCTGCGTGCTCATGGATTCTTTCCTTTCTTACTGTAAGATAAATACAAAAAATTATATACCGAAAACGGCGGGAAAGTCAATAAAAACGCGTCTGCTTTTTGGGGTCAGTTCATTTCGCCGCAGACGCGTTTTTAAATTACAGATGCAGAATTATTTGTCAAGTTTGATGGCTGCCGCCGGATTCTCCACAAGGAACTGCAGGAATACATCCAGATTGGTATAGCCGCTGCCGGCATAGGGTTCATCGGTGTAAACCTTGTATCCGGCATCTTGGGCGTTATTTTTGTCAAGTTTCATAAAATCTTCCCAGGCATCGCTCATGCCGTCGTGATCGCTGTCAGTATAGGCCGGATAGGATGCCATCTTCGGATAGTTTTCCTCCATCCATGCAGCATAGTCTTTGCCGTTGTCAGTGGGGGGCTGCCCCTGAGACCAGCCGGCAGCTTCAAAAGGAGAATTGATGCATTTGCCGGTTTTGTTCCGGATCCCTTCGATCAGGCCGGTATCCAGCGTATCCCTTGAAAGAGAATGTCCGGCATAAAGCATCACATCTGTATACGCATCTTCTGCCGGCTGCACATGTGTCAGCATCGAATCGGCCAGTCGGTCTGTCCGCCAGAAACCGTCAGAATGGTCGTAATCGTAGTAGCGTTCGTGATCCGCAGTGCCGGTCTCCGGGTTTACATAATTGTAATAGGGGTTTTTGCCCGTTGCCTTGACATCATCTTCAAAAACAACCACATCTTTGATATCGCTGACCGCCTGGCCGTTCATCATATTGCCGGCAGCATGGAGCGAGTTTCCGAATACAGCTTCGGAGTAAATATAGCTGGCATCCGAATCCGGACCGGGGATATAATAGTTGTTTACAAAATCCGCGTTGATGACGCGAAGATTTTTTCCGGTCTCATCCAGCTGGGCGCATTTTCCGGAGGAGGTGCCGTCCCAGTTGTAGACCACGTTGTTGTAAAATTCAAAGGAAAATGTACATTTACCGCAGTTGCAGTCGTTGCCCAGCCCCGGCATACGGCTGCGGTGGCTGGCGTAAATATTGTGATGGAAGCTGTAACGGGAACCTTCCGCGCCGTAAATCAGAGAGGCCAGACCCAGTTCCTTGCCGATATTAGGGCTGCGGACCAGGCTTTCGGCTACGGTGCACCACTGTACCGAGATATCTGTCGGATATTTGTCATCTTTGTGGGTAACGGAAAAGGTTTCGTCAGTGCCCCATCCGGTGCTGCAGTGGTCGATGATAACATGACTGCCGGTGACAGTCATGGCATCCACACCGACACCCATTTCACTGCCCGTATATTTTCCGGCGGCATTCAGGGTATCACCGGAACGGAACGTCATATAACGGATAATGACATTGTCGGCGTCTACCGTAAAGGAATTGGAGGCGATGCAGATACCGTCCCCCGGCGCCGTTTCACCTGCAATGGTGATATCGCCGTTGGTAATGCGGATGGGATGATCAATGGTGTTGATCACACCGCTGACCTTAAATACAACGATACGGCGGCCATACGCTTCGCAGGCTGCACTCAGGGAACCCGGGCCGCTGTCATTGAGATTGGTGACTTCATAGACTGTGCCGCCGCGGCCGCCGGTGGTATATTTGCCATAGCCGTCCGCACCATAGAAACCCAGCGCGGTTTCATTTAAAAAGGCGCTGTCTTTCTCATACATTTCGGGCAATTTGTATACCGGCGCTTCGGCGTTTTCTATGCCAAGCTTTGCGGGCGCCGTTTCAATTTTTGCGATATGCTTCAAAAGGACCAGCGCATCTCTGACGGAGACATCACCGTCGCCGTTGATATCACCGGCTGCCAAATTGAGCGGCTGTTTGGTGATGGTGCCGCTGGCCATCCGGATAATAGCCAATACATCGGCGGCAGTGATGGCGCCGTCGTTATCGGTGTCGCCGGTTTTGACTGTGGAAGAAAGTGTGCCCTGGGGTTCCGGATTGCTTTCACTGTCTGCAAAAACTGAGAATGAAAAAGCAAGTGAAACTGCGATAGCAAGGCAGGACACACGTTGGAGCAACTGTTTTATCGTCATCTGGAATCCTCCTTTTTTAGATGAAGTCAGATCAATTTATACATAAAATAAGGTTAAATCATAACGGGGGAAAAAGCAAGAAAAAACAGAGGAAACCATCTAAATTAGGCAGTATGTCTAAAAAAAAGTAGCAAATAAGCGATTGCAAACAAAAGAAAAATGCTTTAGAATAAAAGGGCTATAGTTAAAAGTGTGTGTAGTGATATGCAAAATTGCTTATTGATCTGCATAGGATAAAAAAGAAAAGGAGAGATGAATATGAGAGTGAAAAAGGCAGTATCCTTATTGCTTTCATTGGTGTTGTGCGCTGGCCTTCTGCCGCAGCTGCCCGGTCAGTATACGGGTTCGATCCAGGCAGAAGCAGCAGCTTCCATGACAAAGAGCATCGGTGTGGATATCAACGATGCACAGGACAACAGAGAAACGGTCCGTTCAATGACTTTCAATGACTGGAGCCTGGAGAAAGACGGCGGCCCGGCGCAGACTTATACGGTTGACGGCATTACCTTTACATTGAAGGGAAGCAACAGTACCGGCGAAGAGATCAATGTTTACGGACAGGCAAACCGTAATCTGGTCCGCGGCACGGACAATACGCCGGCTCTGACCCTGGATGGCGCGAGACTGCAAGGTGTGTTCCGCGACGGCATTATGACGTTGGAAATCAGCGGCCTGGAAGCAGGTACGCATTCCATCACCACATGGCACAACTTTTTCTACACCGGAAGCATCAGCAACACGGAGATGAACGTTTCCGTCAATGGCGAAGTTGTAGCAGAAAAAGTAAAAGTAGTTAAAAATAACGACAAAGACAAAGATTATTCCGATATGGAAGCGACGATCCAGTATCACACTTTCGACGTCAAAGAAGGCGAGACGGTGTCCATCAGCTTTGCCTCAGAAAAGGGCTCGCCGGTGCTTTGCGCGTTTGAACTGGACGGCGTAGATCCCGTACATTCGATCCTCAGTTCCGCACCGATGGACGGAGAGATGCATTTTGATCCGGCAGCAGGCCTTTCCTGGACGCCGGCAGCCGATTCTCCTGACCACGGCGCGGTAAAACAGCATCGTCTGTTCCTCGGTACAGATTATCTCTCTGTATTGGAAGCCAAAGATGATAATCCGGAGTTCAGAGGACGCCTGGACGTTTCGCAGACGACATACAGCCTGGAAGGAGACAAATCCGGAATTGATGATATCACAAAATCTCCCCATATGAAGACCTGGTACTGGAGAGTGGATGAGATTTACGATGACGGCGAGATCGTCAACGGCAAGGTTATGTCCTTTGAAGTTGTCCGCAAGGCATTCCCTTCAGCGGAAGGCTACGGACGCTATGCAAAAGCGGGCCGCGGCGGCCGTGTCGTGGAAGTCACTACCCTGGAAGATTACGATGATACGGTACAAACGGATGAAGACGGCAATCAGATAGGAACGCCGGACGAGCCGATTCCGGGTTCTCTGCGGTACGCGCTGGAGAAGGAAAAGGGCGCCCGTGTTGTTATATTCAAAGTCGGCGGCGTCATTGAACTGAAGAAACAGCTGGTTATTCCCAATGACGGCGGCAATGTATATGTAGCCGGACAGACGGCGCCGGGCGACGGTATCACCCTGACGCATTTTGATTTCGGCGCCATGGGTTCATCGGATGTTGTCATCCGTGATATCCGTGTACGTGTAGGCGACTTCAGCGGCGTATCTACCGGCGGTATGGGTATTGCAGGCTGTGATTACACCATCGTTGACCACTGCTCGATTTCCTGGGCAACCGATGAAGGCTTCAGCTCCAGAAATGCGAAGAATGTTACCTTCCAGTGGAATATCATCGGTGAGACCCTGAATAATTCCGTACACTATGATGCGGATGACAGAAGCAAGACAGAACGGCATTCCTTTGGCGCTTCCATCGGCGGCGACAAAGGAAGTTATCATCACAACCTGCTGATCAACAATACCGGCCGTAACTGGTCCATGGCCGGCGGCGTTGCTGCGGACAACAAGTCCTATGGCGGCAACATCGATATCCGCAATAACGTTGTTTACAACTATCGTGACAGAACCACCGACGGCGGTGCAAGGCGTGTCAACTTTGTAAACAACTACTATAAGATGGGACCCTTAAGTCAGGAAATGACCATCTTTACCATTGACGGTAACGAACTGGGTATCAATGACAATCAGGCGGCTTACCTGGAAGGCAATAAGTATGTCAGCAATTTAGACGATGTACTTCTGGATCCCGAAACAGACGATCCCTGGGAGTGGGCTGACGCCGGCATAAAGATTGGGGGAAATGTTACAACAAAAGAAGACTGCATGAGTAAAACTCCTTTCTTTGAGTCCTATGTTGAAACGGATACGGCGGATGCAGCATATACCAAGGTCATTGATGCAGCCAACGGCGCAGGCGCAAACCGCCCGGCTTACGATTACATTGACAGCAGATATATCACAGAAGTAACCGAGAATAAGCAGACGTACACAGGATCCAAGGATAAACTGCTGGGCTTTGTGGACAGTCAGACGGATGCGGAAGGATACCCTACCAATGAAACATTCAAAGGCGGCGAAGCACCGAAGGATTCCGATAAGGACGGCTGCCCGGATGCATGGGAAACCGCACATGGCCTGAATCCGAATGATTGGATGGACGGCAGCAGCATCAGTCTTTCTGATGAGGGATATACCAATCTGGAACTTTATCTGAATGAACTGGCAGGCGATAAGGTGGTTTATTCCGAAAATCCGAAGGTAAAATGGAGACCGGATCCTGCCAACAAACCGGCAGAAGACAGAGGTACCGGATTCGTGGATGACATCGAAGGCGCCACAGCTTCAGATGCTTTGGCAGTTTTGAGATTTGCTGCGAAACTGGATACACCGACGGCAGAACAGGAAGCTGCAGGCGACACAGATCTTGATGGCCAGCTTACAGCACAGGATGCTTTGTATATTCTGCAGTATGCGGCGAAGCTGATTCCTTCCCTTCCCGTAACAAAATAAAAATTTGCATGTTGTCTGTCCAAACAGGCAAATTGCATAAATATTCCATAAATATTCATTAAATTTGCCGGCCCGTTTCCACGGGCCGGTATTTTATTGACAGAAAATACAGAAAAGTGTATAATATTTTATTATTTTATAACATGCGGGATTTATTGCCTTGCAGGAAGGAGAAATGACAGTGGGTAGATATGTCATCAAGCGTATATTGCTTGCGATTCTTTCCATCGTGATCATATGCGCCATCACGTTTTTTACAATGCACGCGGTTCCCGGCGGTCCTTTTAACAAAGAGAAAGCCTTGAGTGAAGCCACCATCCAGGCGCTGAACCAAAGGTACAATCTGGATAAGGGCGTTGGGACGCAGTTTTTGCTCTGGATGAAGGGGCTGGTAACGGGGGATCTGGGCGTTTCCCTGAAAAACGGCCGGGAGATCACCTCTATTATCGGCGAGTCCTTTCCGATTTCCGCAAGGCTTGGTCTGACAGCGGTTGCATTTGCACTGGTATTGGGAACGATCCTGGGGAGTATTGCCGCGCTGATGCGTAACAAGCTGCCGGACCGGATCATCGTATTTCTCTCAACCTTGTTTACGGCGGTGCCGAGCTTTGTACTGGCCACCCTGCTGCTGCTGGTGTTCTGTATCAAGCTGGGGTGGATCCCGGTATGGAGCGCATCCTCCCATAATTATTTGCTGCCGGTCATCGCGCTGGCGGCGTACCCCATGGCCTATACCACCAGACTGGCAAAGACCAGTATGCTGGATGCGCTGAGCCAGGATTACATCCGGACGGCAAGGTCCAAGGGCGTGTCCCGCTGGAAACTGATCTTCAAACATGCCCTGCGGAACTCTCTGATCCCGGTCATTACATATGCGGGCCCCGAGATCGCTTATATCATTACGGGTTCCATGGTTGTGGAAACGGTATTTACCATCGGCGGCATCGGCAGCAAGTTTGTAAGCGCCATCAGCAACCGGGATTATACCCTGATTATGGCCACCACGGTCTTTCTGGCCTTCCTGATGGTGGTGGCAAATCTGATCTGCGATCTGCTGTACAAGCTGGTAGATCCCAGAATCAAATATGAGTGACGGAGGATAAGAACATGGAAAAAAATACGAATCAGCTTCCAAAAAAGAGTATCCTCAGCGCCCAGATCGATCTGTCAAAGTTCTCACCGGCGACGGAGGACGAAAAGAAGCAGCAGGATGTCATGAGCGAAAGCACCACCTTTTTTAAGGACGGTATGCGCAAGCTGTTTAAAAACCCGCTGGCGGTTTTGAGTATTGTGCTGCTCTGCATCATTTTACTGACCATTATCGTGGCGCCCATGGTGGTGCCTTACGGATATTCGGAAATGCTCAGCATTGAAGGAAAGCGTGACAAAACGGCCAAAAACCTGCCGCCTTTTACCTACAGTGAAAACGAGCAGGAATATATCGCGCAGGGAAACAAGCGGTTCCCCCATATTTTCGGAACGGACGATCTGTGCCGTGACTATTTCATCCGTGTGATCTACGGAACGCGGATTTCCCTGCTGGTGGGCTTTTTCGCCAGTATCATCGTATTGATCATCGGCCTGCTGTACGGAAGTATTTCCGGCTATCTGGGCGGAAAGGTGGATCTGATCATGATGCGGATCGTGGATATCATATATTCCCTGCCGGACATGCTGATCATCATCCTGCTTTCCGTGGTGCTCAATGAAGCGCTGAAATTCCCCACGGGCACCATTTTCGCCCAGCTGGGTACCAATATGATTTCCATCTTTATTGTGTTCGGCCTGCTGTACTGGGTCAGCATGGCGCGCCTGATCCGCGGCCAGATCCTTTCCATTAAGGAAAATGAATATATTCTGGCGGCGAAGTCCATCGGCGCGAAGCCGTCCCGCATCATCCGGAAGCACATCATTCCCAACTGCCTGTCGGTCATCATTATTTCGACGGCGCTGCAGATTCCTTCCGCCATCTTTACGGAGAGCTATTTAAGCTTTGTGGGCCTGGGCGTCAAGGTGCCAATGCCGTCTTTGGGCTCTCTGGCCAATGCGGCAAGAGAAGGACTGCAGAGTTACCCGTATAAACTGGTATTTCCCGCGATTATGATCTGTCTGATCGTTCTGAGCCTGAACCTGCTGGGCGACGGCTTGAGAGACGCGTTTGACCCTAAACTGAAGAGGTGATCGAGATGAGTGAATATCTTCTGAGCGTGCAGGATCTGCACACATCGTTTTTTACAGATTCCGGAGAAGTACAGGCGGTCAACGGCGTGTCCTTCAACTTAAATCCCGGAGAAATTCTTGGCATCGTCGGCGAATCCGGTTCCGGCAAAAGCGTAACGGCCTATTCCATTATGCAGATTCTGGCCGACACCGGCAGAGTCGTCAGCGGACGCGTATTGTATAAGGGGCAGGATCTGGCGCAGTGGAGCGAAAAACAGATGCGCGGTTTCCGGGGAAAATCCTGTTCCATCATTTTCCAGGATCCCATGACCAGTCTGAATCCGGTGTTTACCATCGGCAATCAGATCGGCGAGGCCATCCGGCTGCATACCGACAAGAAAGGGCCGGAAGTTAAGGCCCGGGCCATAGAGCTGCTGGAACTGGTGGGCATCAATGAACCGGAGAAAAGAATCAAACAATACCCCTATGAGCTTTCCGGCGGCATGCGGCAGCGTGTGATGATCGCCATGGCGCTGGCCTGTGAGCCGGATATCCTGATTGCCGACGAGCCCACCACGGCGCTGGACGTAACCATTCAGGCCCAGATCCTGGAGCTGATGCAGGATCTGCAGCACAAGCTGGGTATGGCAGTCATTATGGTGACCCATGATCTGGGGGTTATCGCGGATATGTGCGACAATATCATTGTCATGTACGGCGGCCGCATCTGTGAACGCGGCACCGCAAGTGAAATATTCTACAATCCCCGGCATGAGTACACCAAGGGGCTGCTGCGTTCCATTCCGAATGTCAATAATATGAAGAAACGGCTGGAGCCTATTGAAGGAACCCCCATCAATATGCTCAATCTGCCGAAGGGTTGCGCTTTTTGTACCCGCTGCAATGCGGCAATGAAGATCTGCCTGACGGAGCGGCCGGAGGAAATCACCATCAATGAAAATCACAAAGCGTCCTGCTGGGTCAACGTCCGGGATCAGCTGATGCAAAAAGGAGGACAGGAAAATGAGTGAACATCTGCTTGAGGTCAAGAACTTAAAAGAATATTTTTCTGTCCGCAACGGCGTAGGAAAAACCCTTCCGCTCAAAGCGGTGGACGACGTGTCCTTTACCATTGAAAAAGGCGAAACCTTAGGTCTGGTAGGCGAGTCCGGCTGCGGCAAAACTACGGTGGGACGGACGATCCTGCGGCTGTACAAACCCACGGGGGGTCAGGTGCTGTTCAAGGGAGAAGAGGTCAACGACAAAAACATCGGCCATATGCGAAAGAAAATGCAGATGGTATTTCAGGATCCCTATTCCTCATTGGATCCCCGGATGACGGTGGAGGATATCATCGGGGAGCCGCTGGATGTGCACAAGCTCTATGCAAATCGGAAGGAACGCCGGGACAAGATTCTGGAGCTGATGTCCTTTGTAGGCCTGAACGCGGAGCACGCCACCCGGTATGCCCATGAATTTTCCGGCGGACAGAGACAGCGTATCGGCATTGCCCGGGCGCTGGCGGTGAATCCTGAGTTTATTGTCTGCGACGAACCGGTTTCCGCCCTGGACGTGTCCATTCAGGCGCAGGTCATCAATATGTTTGAGGAACTGCAGGAAAAACTGGGCGTGGCCTATCTGTTTATCGCCCATGACCTTCTGGTGGTACATCATATTTCCAAACGGATCGCGGTCATGTATCTGGGTAAGATCGTAGAGATCGCGGATGCGGACGAGCTGAACGAACAGCCGATCCATCCCTATACCCAGTCGCTGCTGTCGGCGGTGCCGATTCCCGATCCGGACGTTACCCGCAGCCGGAAACGGATCGTGCTGGAGGGCGACGTGCCCAGCCCGCTGAATATGCCAAGCGGATGTCCGTTCCGGACCCGCTGCCGCTACGCCACCGAGCAGTGCGCCAAGGAAATGCCCACGCTGACAGACCGCGGAAACGGCCATCAGGTGGCCTGCTGGAATAAATAATCGGAAATGGATTGCAATTTTTTCCTTTCCATAGTATAATGAAACGAAATTTCGGACAGGCATTGCTTTCTGAAATTTTATAAAAAAAATAAGAGGTGAAAGAAATGAAGAAAGTTCTTGCAGTACTGCTTGCTGCGGTTATGGTCTTTTCTCTTTCTGCCTGTGGCTCCAAAACAAGTACCACAGACAACAAGGATAAAGACAATACGACAACCGAAAGCACAGATGCAGCGTCTCTGGTCAGCGATGCGTTTATCGATCCTGTCAGTGAATGGTCACAGTACGATGATCTGATTGCACAGATCAAAGCAGAGACAGATTATGCAAAGCGTGCGGATATGATGCATGATGCAGAAGACATTCTGATGTCCAACGGCTGCGTAGTTCCGCTGTATTACTACAATGATATTTATATGCAGAAGGATTATGTAGACGGTATTTTTGCAAATCTGTTCGGTTACAAGTTCTTCCAGTATACGACGATGTCCAATGGTTCTGATACCCTTCGTCTGAATCTGGCCAGCGAGCCGGATTATCTGGATCCCGCGCTGAACAGCTCCGTAGACGGCGCTTGTCTGGCAGTTAACTCTTTTGCAGGTCTGTATACCTATGACGAGGAAGGCAACACCATTCCGGATCTGGCAGAGAGCTATACTTCCACAGCCAATGACGACGGCTCCATGACCTATACCGTTACCTTAAAGGACGGTCTGAAATGGTCTGACGGTTCTGATCTGACCGCAGAAGATTTTGCGTACTCCTGGAAACGTGCTGCTGCGGAAGAAACCGCTTCCGATTACGGCTATATGTTCTCCACAGTTGTTGGTTATCCCAATGACCTTGCAGTAGAAGCAAAAGATGCGACGACCTTTGAATTTACCATGACCGCACCCTGCGCTTATATTGAAGGCCTGATGGCATTCCCTACCTTCTTCCCTGTAAAGCAGTCTGCAGTTGAAGCTTACGCGGATTGGCAGACCACACCGGGCGGCTGGTGTCAGGAAGCCGGATTTGTCAGCAACGGACCGTACGTATGTACTGCATGGTCTCATGATACATCCATGACTTATGAGAAGAACCCGTATTATCACAATGCGGACAAGGTTACCGTCAACAAGCTTGAGTTCATGCTTTCTGCGGATGATACAGCCATTTATGCTGCATACAACGCAGGCGACGTAGATTTTATTGATACGGTTCCCACCGATGAAATCGCAAGCCTGATTGACAACCCTGAGTTCAAGGTCATTGACAACCTGGGTACCTATTATATCGGTTTCAACTGCAAGAGCGAACTGTTTGCGGATATGACACCGGAAGAAGCAACCTGCATGCGTCTGGGCTTAAGCGCACTGATCGATCGTGAGAATATCTGTGAGACAGTGGGACAGACCGGACAGATCGCTGCAAACTCCTACATCCCGATTGGTATGTCTGACGGCAACGGCGGTATCTTCAAACCCACCAAAGACGACAACGCATACTTTGAGCTTCTGGATGATGAGGATGCAAGAATCGAAGAAGCTGTGAAGTATCTGACAGCTGCAGGCTTCAAGTTTGATGAAAACAACATGCTTTCCTCTGAGACGCCGATCACCATGACATACCTGACCAATGACGGTACAGGCCACGTAGGCGTTGCACAGATCGTACAGAGCGACTTTGCAATGATCGGTATCGATATGGATATCCAGCAGGAAGACTGGAACGTATTCCTGGAGGACAGAAAGCAGGGTAATTTCGATATCGCGCGTGAAGGCTGGCTGGCAGACTTCGACGACCCGATCAACATGCTTGAGATGTGGACGACCGAATCCGGCAACAACGATTGCCAGTATGGCCGTTAATTCCATCTGATTCAGATTGAAACAGGAAAAAGGAGCCATTCATTTTTTGAATGGCTCTTTCCTGCATTGGAGGAAATATGAGTACTTTGAATTTAACGTTGCTGACCGATCTGTATGAACTGACCATGATGCAGGGGTATTTCAAATCCGGCAATCAGCAGACCGTGATTTTCGATGCGTTTTACCGGGACAATCCCTGCGGCAACGGGTATGCCATTGCGGCGGGCCTGGAGCAGATCATCGATTATATCAAAGACCTGCATTTTTCGCCGGAAGACATTGCGTATCTTCGCAGCTTACATATCTTTGATGAAGATTTTCTGGATTACCTGGCGGAATTTCGTTTCACGGGAGACATTTACGCCATTCCGGAAGGCAGCGTGATTTTCCCCAGAGAGCCCATCATCAAGGTCATAGCGCCTATCATGCAGGCACAGCTGGTGGAAACCGCCATTTTAAATATCATGAATCATCAGAGTCTGATCGCCACCAAGGCGGCCCGGGTGGTACATGCCGCCCAGGGCGACGGCGTGATGGAATTTGGCCTGCGGCGTGCCCAGGGTCCGGATGCAGGTACCTATGGGGCCAGGGCGGCCATGATCGGCGGCTGTATCGGAACAAGCAATGTACTGGCGGGGCAGCTGTTTGACGTGCCGGTGAAGGGCACCCATGCCCACAGCTGGGTCATGAGCTTCCCTGACGAATATACCGCTTTCAAGACCTATGCGGATCTGTATCCGGAGGCGGCGCTGCTGCTGGTGGACACCTATGATACCTTAAAATCCGGCGTTCCCAATGCCATCCGGGTATTTACGGAAATGCGGGAAGCGGGCATCGAACTGAAAAACTACGGCATTCGTCTGGACAGCGGCGATCTGGCCTATCTTTCGAAAAAGGCCAGAAAGATGCTGGACGACGCAGGTTTTCCGGACGCCATCATTTCCGCTTCCAGCGATCTGGACGAGCATCTGATCTCCAGTCTGAAGATTCAGCATGCGGCCATTACCTCCTGGGGCGTGGGCACCAACCTGATCACCTCCAAGGACTGCCCGGCCTTCGGCGGCGTTTACAAGCTGTCCGCGGTGCAGGCAGAGGACGGCAGCTTCATTCCCCGGATCAAGATTTCAGAGAATACTGACAAGATCACCAATCCCGGCAATAAAACCATTTTCCGGATTTATGACAATGATTCCGGTATTATCATTGCCGATTTGATTGCGCTGGTGGGAGAAAGCTTCGATGTAAACCAGGATATGACCATATTTGATCCCATTGAGACCTGGAAAAAGACCCGTCTGGTGGGAGGAACATATCGAATGAAGGAAATTCTGGTCAAGGTGTTCGATCAGGGCAAATGCGTCTATACCTCGCCCAGTGTAATGGAAATCCGGGATTACTGTCAGCAGGAACTGAATACGCTCTGGGATGAGACCAAGCGTCTGGTCAATCCCCATGACGTGTATGTGGATCTTTCCGACAAGCTGTTCGCGCTGAAGCGGGATCTGCTGTCCGAAAGCAGAAAATAAATGAAAACGGTATGAAACCGATGCATGTTTCGATTTCATACCGTTTTTTTAAGTTTCCATCTGTTTGCCGAGAAAACCGGCTGCCGTATTGGCAAGCTTCTGTTCCACTTCCCCCATTTTTTTATAGGGGTCTTTTTCAAAGATGATGACGGAACCGATGGCGTCCCCTTCGCAGATAATCGGGGATACGGTTTCGCTTTGAATTTCCTCGTCTCCGTCGATGATTTTCACGAATTTCTTATCCAGCTTGTGCGCCAGAATAAACATCCGGTTGTTGATGGTATCATCCAGCTGTGTGGAAATGTTTTTGCCCAGATATTCCTTTTTCGGACCACCGGCCACGGCAATGATCTGGTCGCGGTCCGTGATGCAGACGATATGCCCCGTCACCTGTGCCAGGGAGTCGGCATATTCTTTTGCAAAGTCCCCAAGCTCTCCGATGGGAGAGTATTTTTTTAATATGATTTCACCCTCATGATTCGTGAAGATTTCCAGCGGGTCGCCTTCCCTTATCCTGAATGTTCTCCTGATTTCTTTCGGCACCACAACTCTGCCGAGATCGTCAATTCTGCGAACAATCCCTGTTGCTTTCATACGTTTTGCTTCCTCCGTTTTGAACAAGTATGGAGTTATTATCTGTAAGATATGGCGAATTATGCATGGAAAAGCGCCGGGATCGTAAAAAGAAAAAATTGTAAATTTGCAGAAGCTTGATCTTAGAGAAATGCTTCCCAGGCGTCAAAGGCGTAGCACAGGGTATCCGCGCTGTGGCTGTCGCTGGAAAGCAGAAGCCGGCCGCCGCGGTCCTTGATATAGCGGCGCATGTCGGCGTTTGGATAGGGCTGCGTGCGGTATCCTCTGGCCATGGCGCCAGTATTGATTTCAAAAGCGCAGTCCGCCGCCAGCAGCTGGTTCAGCGCCCTTTGCCATGCTTTCACATAGCGGGGATGGGTCTCGTCAAACAGCGCGCCTTCTTCGTTGAATTTGGAAATCAGATCAAAATGGCCGATGATATCCGCGCCGGTTTTGCGCACCAGATCGGCGGCGGTGGAAAAGTAGCATTCCGCCAGGGCATAAACGTCATTCTGAAAATACTGCCGGATGCCGTCCAGCAGGATGGCTTTGCTTTCATCCACCGGCAGATAGGCGTCGCCGCAGCGCAGATAATGCACCGAGCCGATGACGTAATCGTAAGCGTCGGTGGGCTCTGTAGAATAATAATCCTGCTCGATACCGCAGAGGATCTGGATCCGGTCTTTGTATTTTTCTTTTAATGCGGCGATTTCCGCCTGATATGCCGGAATTTTGTCCTTGGACATGCAGTAGCTTTCGTCAAAAAAGGTATAGCTGTGGGAGGAAAAGCCGATGCAGTCCAGCCCCCGGGCAATGGCGGCGCGCACGATTTGCTCCGGCCGGTCTTTGCCGTCGCAGTAATCGCTGTGTATGTGCAGATCGCAGCGGATCATTGGGTCATTTTCTCCTGTTTGATTTTATGATCGATGACATGGCGGGAGGCAAGCTCTCTGTGAATATCTTCCAGGGAAATGCCGGCTTCCACCATCAGCACCATGACATGGTAAGCCAGATCCGCGATCTCGTAAATGGTTTCTTTTTTGTCTTCGGCCTTGGCGGCGATGATCACCTCGGTGGATTCCTCGCCCACTTTTTTCAGGATTTTGTCCAGCCCTTTTTCAAACAGATAGGTGGTGTAGGAACCTTCCTTTTTCTCTGTTTTTCTGCCTTTCAGCAGCTGCATCAGGGATGCGAGGGAAAATTCCTGCAGTTCGTCGTTTTCCCACAGGGGATTGGAAAAGCAGGAATGGGTTCCCAGATGGCAGGCCGGACCTTCCGGTTCCGCCATGATCAGCAGCGCGTCCTTGTCGCAGTCTGCGGTAATGGAAACGATATGCTGATAATTGCCGCTGGTTTCCCCTTTCAGCCAGAGGGTCTGGCGGGAGCGGCTGTAAAAACAGGTCAGCTTTTTCTCCATGGAAATTTTCAGACTTTCCGCATTCATGTAGGCAAGCGTTAAAACCTCTTTGCTGACTGCGTCCACAACGATGGCGGGAATCAGTCCCTGCGCGTCAAATTTCAATTCTTTGATATCAATCATATTTTACCACCTTAAACCCTTGCGGGGATTCCTTTCCTGTTCATTTCCTGTTTTAAATCCATGATACGCACTTCGCCGAAGTGAAAGATGGAAGCGGCCAGTCCCGCGTCCACTTTGGGAAGGGCCGTAAAGAGTGTGATGAAATCTTCAATGCAGCCGGCGCCGCCGGAGGCAATGACGGGAACCGAAACGGCTTCGCAGACCGCCGCCAGCAGTTCCAGATCAAATCCGTGTTTGACCCCGTCGGTATCCATGGAGTTGACCACGATTTCGCCTGCGCCGGAAGCCACGCCGCGTTTCAGCCACTCGATGGCGTCCATACCGGTGTTGACGCGCCCGCCTTTGGCAAACACGCGAAATACCCCGTCCACCCGTTTGATGTCGGCGGAAAGCACCACGCACTGGTCGCCGTAGCGTTTGGCGGCTTCGGCAATCAGTTCGGGATGTTCGATGGCGCCGGAGTTGACGCTGACTTTGTCGGCGCCGCATTTTAAGACACGGTCAAAATCCGCCAGAGAGTGAATGCCGCCGCCTACCGTCAGGGGAATAAATACATTGGACGCGGTTTCGCAGAGGATATCCGTAAACAAATCTCTTCCCTCCGCGGAAGCGGTGATGTCATAAAAAACCAGTTCGTCTGCGCCGCAGGCGCTGTAATATTTTGCAAGCTCCACCGGGGAGGAAACATCTTTCAGTCCTTCAAAGTTTACGCCTTTGACAACCCTGCCGTTTTTGACATCCAGACAGGGGATGATTCGTTTTGTAATCATTCAGCCACCTCAATTGCTTCTTTTAAATCAATGGCGCCGGTATAGTAGGCTTTGCCGATAATGGCACCGTGCAGTCCCAGCGCGGCCAGGCGCCGGACATCTTCTATGGAAGAAACGCCGCCGGAAGCGATGATCTGCATGGAAAAGCGGTGGGCCAGCTGCGCATACAGTGCGTGATTGGTGCCTGCCATGGCGCCGTCTTTTGTGATATCAGTGCAGATCAGCGTACCCACGCCCATTTGCTGCAGTTTTTCACAGAAGGAAAATGCGTCGATATCCGACTGTTTTGTCCAGCCGTTCACCGCCACAAAGCCGTCTTTGATATCCACGCCCACGGCAATTTGTTTTCCGTATTTTTGCACGGCGGTTTCCAGAAAAGCCGTATTGGTTACGGCAGCCGTGCCTAAGATCACGCGGTCAAGCCCGGCGGAAAGATAGCGGTCGATCACTTTCATGGAGCGGATGCCGCCGCCGACTTCACAAAAAGCGCTGCCGGCTTTTTTGATTTTGCAGATCATATCCAGGTTGGGGGTAGCGCCGCTTTTCGCGCCTTCCAGATCCACCAGATGGATATGTGTGGCGCCGCAGGATGCGAACGCCGATGCAATGGCGACAGGATCGTCGCCATAGGTGGTCATTTGGCCGTAATCCCCCTGATACAGGCGGACGGCCTTCTGCCCGAACAGATCGATTGCCGGAAAAATATACATAACTTACGCCTCCGTTTCGCAGAACGCCCGCAGGATGTTCAGACCTGCGACGCCGCTTTTTTCAGGATGAAACTGACAGCCGTACACATTGCCGCAGGCCGCGGCAGCCGTCAGCGGCGCGCCGTATTCGGTTTTCGCGATCACCGACGCATCGCAGTCCGCCGCATAGTAGGAATGTACAAAATAGACATAGTCCCCGTCTTTCGTATACTTAAAAATAGGCGCCTCCGGTCTGGCAAGCTGCAGCGCGTTCCAGCCGATGTGGGGGATTTTGTAGTCTTTCGGGATGACGTCAGCAATGGGGCGGATGACGCCGGGGATGAGCCCCAGTCCTTCATGTTCGCCGTATTCATAGCTGCGTTCAAATAAAAGCTGCATACCCAGGCAGATGCCCAGCAGCGGTTTTCCTTTGCCCGCCTCGGCAATCAGCACCTGGTCCAGTCCGCTTTTTTTCAGTTTCTTTGCGGCGTCTTCGAAAGCGCCGACGCCGGGCAGAATGATTTTGTCCGCAGATCTGAGATCGTCAGCTGCGCCGGTTACAATGGCCTCCGCGCCGATGACGGCAAAGGAGCTTTTGAGGGAAAACAAATTGCCGACGCCGTAATCAAGGATAGCGATCATTCCAGAACTCCCTTCGTGGAGGGGATATCATCCGCAAACTGCGGATCAATGCTGACCGCCGTCCGAAGGCTGACGGCAGCGGATTTGAAACATCCTTCAATGATGTGATGGGCGTTTTGTCCGGCCAGCTGTTTCAGATGCAGCGTACACTGGGCCTGCCGTACAAAGCCCAGCCAGAATTCCTGTACCAGTTCCGTGTCAAAGCTGCCCACCTTTTCCGTGGGGATCTGCAGATCAAAGGACAGATGGCTTCTGCCGGACAGATCCACGGCGGAAAGAATCAGCGCTTCATCCATGGGAAGAATGGCCGAGCCATAGCGGCGGATGCCCGCTTTGGCGCCCAGGGCCTGACGAAAGGCGCTGCCCAGCGCAATGCCGATGTCTTCCACCGTATGGTGGTCATCCACATTTGTATCGCCCTTGCAGTTCAAGGTCAGGGAAAACCGCCCGTGTTTTGCCAGCAGCGTCAGCATATGATCGAGAAAGCCGCAGCCGGTATCGATACGGGAGCTGCCGTCTCCGTCCAGAGAGAGGGAAAGAGAAATGGCGGTTTCAGCGGTTTTGCGGGTCAGTTCAAATGTTCTCATGTGTTTCCTCCAATATGTCTCGGATGACACGAATCAGCTGCTGCATCTGGGGCAGGGTGCCGATGGTGATCCGGTTGTAATCCCGTATGCGGGGAAGTTCAAAGTGCCGTATCAGTATGCCGCGGTCTTTCAGCTTTTGATAAAGCGTCTTCCCGCCGATGGCGGGATGGGCCGCAAACAGGAAATTGCTTTTGGAATCGGTCAGCGTAAAGCCCAGTTCCTTTAGCGCCTCTGCCGTAAACTGCCGGTTTTGTGCGATGGTGCGGCAGTTGGCGTCGGTTTCGGCCTGGGACGCAAGGGAAGCGATGCCGGCGGCCATGGTCGTGCGGTTGATATTATAAGGATTCGTAGAATACTTGATGGTATTCAGATCTTCAATCAGCGCCGGATGGCCGATACCGAATCCCAGCCGCGCGCCTGCCATGGAACGGGACTTGGAAAAGGTCTGGGTCACCAGCAGATTATCATATTTATGAATCAGCGGCACGCAGCTTTCTCCCCCGAAATCCACGTAGGCCTCGTCGATGACCACCACATGGCCGGGGTTGGCGGCAAGAATACTTTCAATCTGTTCCAAACCCAGCGCGATCCCGGTAGGGGCGTTGGGATTGGCAATGAAAATGGTTTGATGCAGGCCGAAATAATCGGCCGGATCGATGGTAAAATCGTCTTTTAACGGAATCTCCGTATAGGGAATCTGATGCAGCGCCGCAAAGACCGGGTAAAATCCGTAGGTGATATCCGGAAAGGCGGCGGGACACGCTTGTGAACAGAAGGCCATGAACGCAAAGTTTAAGACTTCGTCGGAACCGTTGGTCAGCAGGATCTCCTTTGAATCCACCTGATACTGTGCGGCCAGCGCTTCTGTCAGGTCTGTGCAGTCCGGATCCGGATACAGCTGCAGCGATTTTGCGGCTTCCTCCACAGCGCTGCAAACGGCGGCCGGGGGCGGAAACGGCGATTCGTTGGTATTCAGTTTGATGTACTGCATGTCCCGGGGCTGCTCTCCCGGCGTATAGGGTGCGAGCCCGGCATAGCGGTCGCTGAAGAAACGGCTCATGACGGATCCTCCAGTCGGCTCAGGGCGCTTTTTGCATGACCGTGAAGGCCTTCTACGTCGGCAAAAGCGGCAATGGCCGGCGCGACTTTCAAAAATGCGTCTTTCGTATAATAGGTATATTGGGTTTTCTTCACAAAATCATCCACCGAAAGGGGGCTGGAAAAACGGGCGGTGCCGCCGGTAGGCAGGGTATGATTGGCGCCTGCCAGATAATCTCCCAGGGCTTCCGGACAGTTCCGGCCCATGAAAATGGAACCGGCATGGCGGATCCGGTCCAGATAATCAAAGGGATTGTCCAGACACAGTTCCAGATGCTCCGGCGCGATTTCATTCGCAATATCGATAGCTTCTTCAATGGTGTCTGTGACGATGATTTTTCCGTTGTTTTCGATGGAAGCGCGGGCGATTTCAGCCCGGGGCAGAAGCGGGATCTGCCGCTCCAGCGCTTCCTGCACGGCGCAGGCGAAGGCAAAAGAATCCGTGACCAGCACGGCGCTGGCCATTTTATCGTGCTCGGCCTGGGACAACAGATCTGCCGCCGCATGTTCGGGATTGGTTTTTCCGTCGGCCACGATCAGGATTTCCGAGGGACCGGCGATCATATCGATGGATACCTGTCCGTAGACCTGCTTTTTGGCTTCCGCCACAAAGGCGTTGCCGGGGCCTACGATTTTATCGGTTTTCGGGATGGTTTCGGTGCCGTAAGCCAGCGCAGCGATGGCCTGTGCCCCGCCGACCTTGAAAATCCGGTCTACGCCTGCCACCGATGCCGCCGCCAGGATCACCGGGCTGATTTTGCCCTTTTCATCCGGCGGAGAAACCATAATCAGGTTGGGGCAGCCCGCGATTTTGGCGGGGATAGCGTCCATCAATACCGTGGAAGGGTAGCTGGCGGTGCCGCCGGGCACATAGAGACCCGCGGTTTCAATGGGAATGACCTTCTGTCCCATAACGACGCCTTCCGCATCGTTGATGATGAAGCTGTTTCGCAGCTGTTTTTCATGGAATTTGCGGATGTTTGCCGCCGCCTGCTGCAGGATGGCAAGAAATTCCGGAGAGACCGCCGCCAGGGCTTCCTGGATTTCCTCTTCGGAAACCTGCAGGTTTTTCAGATCGGCGTGGTCAAATTTCCGGCAGTATTCATACAGTGCCGCGTCGCCCCGTTCTCTGACGTTTCGGATAATTTCTGAAACCACATCCGCCACGTCGGCGGCAGGCATATTTCTGGCAAAAATATCCGCTTTGGATACTTCGCTGCATTTCAATATCTGAATCATGTAGGTTCCTCCAACTGCAGACCGATTTCTTCCACAAGGGCCGCGATCTGCGTATATTTGAATTTGTAGCTGGATTTGTTCGCCACCAGCCGGGCGCTGATGGGCACAATGGTCTCGATGACCTCCAGATGATTTTCCTTCAGCGTGGTGCCGGTTTCCACAATATC
>CANRGZ010000003.1 GCA_947630295.1 uncultured Lachnospiraceae bacterium
CAGCTGTCCGTAGGACATGAACAGCATCAGATACCAGTCGGAATAAGGCAGCTTTGTTTCATAGAGGTGCCGCCGTTCCCCTTCGATGGTAAATTCACTGGTATAGTTTTCCCCTGCTTCCATGGCTTCCTGCAGGCGGACCAGATAGTCCTCGCCGCTTAAGCCTCCCGCGCTGTCATAGCGGTCCAGTACCCGCTGAAAATAGGTCTCGTCCGTAATGTCCTCGTCCCGGAGAATGAAATTTCCCTTTGCGTCGATAATGAAATAGTAGATCATCGCATTCTCCGAATCCAGAGAAAGGGTGTCGCTGATATAACTGATGGGCAGCGCGGCAACCAGCGCCAGGCTCCTGCCGCCGTCGGACAGGGGATACGCCGCCGGAACACCCATAAGCAGCATAGTTTCCCCCGTGGCATCTCTGCCGGTGGCCATCTTTTCCTCCCCGTCCTGCAGGGAAGACAGAAACGCCTCCGGGTTTTCCGCTTCGATCTGGCTGCCGTAGAGCATCTCAAAGGTTCCGTCTTCGGAATACAGCGCCAGATGGTCAAAGCCCCTGGCCCTGGCATTGTAGCTGAGGGAAATCTGCATGGCGTTGCGGTCCAGCGAGCTTGTGGGCGGCACCGAATCCGTCAGAGCGCTGACCTGGGAAAGCCGAAGCTCAATGGCCGTACCGAAATGGGCGGCTGCCTGCTCGGTCATGCCTGCCATATAAAAAGAACCGAGATCGCCGATGGCGTCGGCCCCTTTTTTGTTCATCCGCATCGTCTGGAAGGAAAATACCAGCACACACAAAGCCGAAATACAGATCAGACTGATGAATAAACCGCGGGTCGCCTTGTTTTTCATGGAATCCTTTCTTTTGCAGACATACTTCTGCAAAATCGTTAATCTGTCGTCAGTTTAGCATAATTTAAGGGAAATGTAAAAGAATTTCTGGAAATATACGTGATTTGTGAAAGGGGGAAAAGAGAATGAAAAAAGAACCCGCAAAAACCGTAAGGTTCCGGGTCCTTTTTTGAACGGAGAAGGAGGGATTTGAACCCTCGCGCCGCTATTAACGACCTACTCCCTTTCCAGGGGAGCCCCTTCAGCCGCTTGGGTACTTCTCCAGCTGAATATAATAAAAGTATGGAAAAGGAAAACGGAGAAGGTAGGATTCGAACCCACGGCCCCTTTCGGAGTCACTGGTTTTCAAGACCAGCTCCTTCAACCACTCGGACACTTCTCCATTGTCCGTGCTGCCGCACAGGCAAAACTTATCTTAGCATTATCATTTTCCGATGTCAAGAAAAAAATCAGCCGGCCTTTTGCCCGGGGATTTCTTCTATACATTTTCCGCCGGAAATGCTATAATGCACTTGAAATAATATAAAGGAGAGGTTTTATGCATCCGTTCAAGCATCTGAAAGTGATCTTAAAACACCGGCACCAGGTGATCCGCCACTGCTTCCGCGCCGGCATCGGATGGCAGGGGCTGCGGCATGACCTGTCCAAATTTTCACCGGAAGAATTTATTCCGGGGGCCAGATATTTTCAGGGCTCCCGAAGCCCCAATGAAGGGGAGCGGGAGGCCGTCGGCTATTCCAGAGCATGGATGCACCACAAAGGCAGAAACAAGCACCACTTCGAATACTGGACCGATTACGATCCGGTGAAAAAACAGATGCGGGCCGTCCCCATGCCGGTCCGGTATGCGGCCGAAATGTTCTGCGACCGGGTAGCGGCCAGCAAAGTCTATCTGAAGGAAAATTATAACGACGGCAGCGCGCTGGCGTATTTTCAGCGGGGCAAGGCCAACCGGTCCATTCATCCGGAAACCTCCGCCCTTCTGGAATCCTGGCTGGTACTTTTGAGCGAACAGGGGGAAAAGGCGGCATTTGCCGCGGTGCGGCAAGCGGTATCGGCACGCGCGCCAGGGGCGCACCTGCCAAATCGTCGGAAGGCATTTTGAGTTATGCTTCGCATAAGCCTTCCTCCTAAGGTGCGGGCGGCGTCCGAAACCCCTTGACAGCAGGCTGCTCCTGTGGTAGCATAATAGCACTTATATAGTCGGAGGAGCCATATATTATGGACGACGGTCCTGCCCGAAGTTGCGGGTTCAGTTACATAATCTGTCAATACCACTTTTACCATAAATTGCTTTGTTGAAAAAAGACGTGCTTTTTAAGCAGGTCTTTTTGTCGTGTTTACAGGTTTTACCAATTTGAGAGGATGGACATTCATTATGGGGAAAATAGGGCAGCAGCTTCTGCTGCAGCTGATACTGATACTTTTAAACTCGTTTTTCGCGGCGGCGGAAATCGCGGTCATCTCGCTGAATGACGCAAAGGTGAAAAAACTGGCGGAAAGCGGCGACAAAAAAGCGGCGACGATGCTGAAAATGGTGGAGGAGCCCAACGGCTTTCTTTCTACCATCCAGGTCTGTATTACGCTGGCCGGCTTCCTGGGTTCCGCGTTTGCGGCGGATACCTTTTCCGATATGCTGGTAGGGTGGATGGTCCGGCATGAATTTCTGGCGCTGCCGGAAAACGTACTGAACAGCATTTCGGTTGTCATCATCACCATCATTCTTTCTTACTTTACGCTGGTACTGGGCGAACTGGTGCCCAAGCGCATCGCCATGCGCAATCCGGACAAGCTGGCCCGGGCCGTCTGCGGCTTTATCGCCGCCATGTCCACGATCTTAAAACCCATCGTATGGCTGCTTTCCAAATCCACCAACCTGGTGCTGCGCATCTTCCGGATCAATCCCAATGAAATCGGAGAAGACGTGACGGAAGACGACATCCGCGTCATGATTGACGCGGCGGAGGAAAAAGGCGACATTGACGCGGATTCCAGAGAAATGCTGGAAAACGTATTTGAATTTGACGATATTTCCGCCGGAGACGTGATGGTACACCGGACGGATATGACCGTGATCTATGATACGGATACGACGGAGGAAATCTTAAGCACCATCGTGGAAAGCGGTTATTCCAGACTGCCGGTCTGCAGCGAAACCATTGACCAGGTCATCGGCCTGGTCCGGACGAGAGAACTGCTGCTGGCCCTGCGGGAAAAGGACAGCATCGATATCCGGGAAGTGATGCAGGACGTATTTTTCGTACCGGAAACCATCAAGGCCAACCGGCTGCTGCAGGAAATGAAAAAGAACAAGTCCCACATGGCGGTGGTGGTGGATGAGTTCGGCGGCACCGCGGGGCTGGTGACCATGGAAGACCTGCTGGAGACCATCGTAGGGGATATCTATGATGAAACGGACAAAGAGGAACCCAATGAAATTGAGGTGCTTTCGGAGGACAGCTGGCGGATTTCCGGCAATACGGCCATGGAAGATGTGGAAGAGCTGATTCATATGGATCTGCCGCTGGAAGAAGAGGAATATAATACCTTCGGCGGCTTCATCATCGCAAATCTTTCCTATATTCCCCACACAGGAGATCATCCCCGGTTCGACTACGGCGACTTTTCCGTCTGTGTGGAGCAGGTGGGGGACCGGCGCATCGAATGGGCCAAGGTGGTCCGAAAGAAATCGGAAAACCTGCCGGACGCAGATTGACAAAAAAAGTGCGGAATGGTAATATAGATGATATAAAATGTTACCGTATGGCAGGATTGCCATATTATTAAACAAGGAGGGTATTTATGAGAAAGAAAAAAATATTTCATGCAGTGATATCCGCGATGCTGACGCTGAGCCTGGCGGTTCCGGCTGTTTCGCTGGGAGCGGTTCCGGCAGCGGCGGACGAGGCTGCAAAACAACCGATTGCCGTGTATGACTTTGAAGACGGGCTTCGGGGATTTTACAACACGGACAAGGACAATTTTGAAATTATAAAGTCAGGTACCGTTGTTGTGAAAAAAGTGGGCGATGAGATCGAAAAAGACGCCAGCGGCGTTGTGAAAGATCTGACAGACGCCAACGGCTTTTTGTATCAGGGATCAGGTTCATCGGCTCACTATGCGCTGCAGCAGGTTTCCAACCAGCCGCTCTGCGCATTTGACGCGGAAAGAGGCACCGTTTTCAATCTCTGCAAGACGTATAAGCTGGAAGCCCTTGTGAAAGAAAAATCCGCAGGTACAGGCGACGCCGCAACAGACGCGGCGCTGGACGCGGCGCTGAAGGAGGGCGACGAGGTAAGAAAAGCAGCAACTTACAAATCTGCCATTACCTGCAGCAATCCCTTTGCCAAGCTGGATCAGGCCGGCGCCGTGCTTGCGTTCTGGGGCAAGGCATCCGCAGATGTGGAGACGGGCAAAACCGCATTTATGGAATTTGACAAAGATACTACGGCTGTCAGCTTCTGTTTTGACGCTGCTTCCAACGTGAAAGTCGGCGAGTGGCACTATTACACTTATGTTATTTCCGCAGGAAAGATCGATACATATATCGACGGCAAAGCTGCGGAAGGTATGACGTCCATCGATGGAGAAGCGCCTGCGGATTTCACGGCATTCTTAAAGGAAGCAAAGATTTATCTGGGCGCTTCGAACTTAAGTACGCTGGAGACCCACGAAGCTACCAGACTGGACAATGTCAGCTTTTATAACGGCGCCATGACGGCAGAAGAAGTCGCCGCGCTGTACGAAGCGGAGACGGCAGCCGTTTCTGTAGACGTGACCAAGCCGGACAATTTCATTGCAATGGATTCGGCAGATTCCTTTACGGATGTGGACAAAGAAGCCCCGGCCCAGGTCAAAGACTTCAATATCAACGGCCATACGGTGAAGGGCGTTGCAGTGGCTGAAAACGCGAAAGCGTCGACGAAAGCCGGTATCAAGCTGAATGAAAATCCTTTTGCAGGCAAGCGCCTGACAGGCGCCAGCATTTCCTTCTGGCTGCGGAGCAATGTCAAAGCGAAAAAAGCGGCTAAAGGAGATATGACCATGGAAGATACCATTGCACTTTCCTTTATCGATCAGGAAAAAATGGTTTTCAATCCGAAGGAAGAATCAAAGAGCAAAGAAGATATCACCACGTTTAATTTCCATACCAATATGGCCTTCAACTTCAAGGAAGGCGTGCTGAGCGACGTAAATACCGGCAACCTGTATTCGGGCCTGGTGGAGGACACGCAAGCAGCAGACAAGTATGTGGCCGATTCCAACGGCTGGCATTTCATTACGCTGAACATCAACAACAACGGCGTAACGCCTTACTATGACGGCGTGAAAGTGGAAGGATATATCCGCGGACAGGGCAGCCGTTTTATGGACGGATATTATGTAAGATACGGAACCGAAGGCAGTACGGAAAAAGCAGATATTTCCAATCCGGTGAAGCTGTATGGTATGTTCGGCGGCGACAACAATCAGAGGGCAACGATGATGATGTCTGCATTCGCCTATGCGGATATGGATCTTTATTTCGGATATTTCCCCAGCTCAGATCTTTTGACGGAGCTGACTTCTCCCATCGATGTTACCAGAATCAGCTGCTTTAACAATGAACTTTCGGATGCGCAGGTGAAAGCGCTTTACGATCAGGAAACCGCGTATGTGAATGCGCAGCCGGAATACAGGGAAGCGCCGCAGGGCAAGAAGGGCGATATCAACAGCGACGGCGATGTGAATGCACAGGATGCGCTGCTTGCACTGCAGATTGCTGCAAAGATGACCGAGCAGACGGAAACACATCTCACATATGGCGATTTGAACGACGATGGAAACATTACGGCGGCAGATGCGCTGGTTATGCTGCAGATTGCTGCAAAAGTGGTACCGCAGCCGTAGGAAAACCTTAGTCATAATCACTGATTTTCAAATCAAAACATGAAAAAGCCACAATTTTTTCAAACAAAAATTGTGGTTTTTTTTCATGAAATCCAGACCATTTTAATTGAAAAAAAAGGATTTGATGTTATAATACAGTATGTAGAATTACAAACAAAAAAAGAAAGGGGATAAATATGAACCAAAAAAGGCATATGATAACAAAGTGGTTCAGAGGTATCGCGTTTTGCCTGGCATTTTTGCTGGCGCTGCCTTCAGCGCTCGCAAACCTGGGCACCCTCAGCGCGGCTGCAGCAGATGCGGCTGAGCCGAGCAAGTACGGCGATATCAACGGCGACGGCGAAGTGGACGCACAGGATGCGCTGCAGGCGCTCCAGGGTGCGGCAAAGCTGATCACGCTGTCTGAAACACAGAAAAAATTCGGTAATGTGGACGGGAAAGATGAAGTCACCGCATCCGACGCACTGTTGATTCTGCAGTTGGCGGCGCACATCATCCCGAAATTCCCGGTGGAAGACCAGCAACAGATGTACACACCGAGACCGATGCCCACCGCAACACCGGAAGGCACACCGCGTCCTACGGCGCCTGTACAGACCTATGCGCCTGAAAACGTAAGGAAAGGCACAGCTGTGAAGGTCGTAGAGGACAAGACAAACAACGCGGTATATGACGCAGCCAACGACATCTGGGTCATGGCGGAAAACATGGACGAGGGTATTCAGATTGAAAATCCCATCGGCGGCAAAGAGGAATTTGCAGAGGACTACAGTTACCTCAGAAAAGCAACGCCGGCTGCGCACAAGCTGAATCCCTGGGATCTGAACGGATCCGAACTGGGCTGGAATGCAGACGACGGAAAAGATGTCGGACTGGATCATTCCGATCCGAAGGTGGATCACCGTATCTATAACGCCCCGGTGATGGAAGCCGATGATGAACTTCCGTATGATGAAGACAATCCGCAGGCCGTGGATTACGACATCATCCCGCAGAAGACGGCGCCCGAAGGCGGACATAAAGGCTTATCCATCAGCTTCTGGCTGCAGACCCCCAATGACAAGGATGGCGCGCCGCTGCTGACATTCTTTGACAGGAACTACTCCGTCATCGTCAGTGTCAACGGATCGGTGCGTTTCGGCACCAGCACACTGGAGCACAACAAACTGGTCAATTCGAGATACGAATATTTCACGAATAATGAGTGGCATTACTATACGGTCACTTTCGCCAACGACTGGATCACCATCTATGTGGACGGCTATGAAGTACCGTTTGACAACGTGGATATCAAGCGCTCCAGCATCGACTTCTTCAACGACGGTTTCATGACCCGCTACAATGCGGCCGTCACCTGGACCGAGGAAGACTATAAGACAGACTGGAGAGGCTATCTGCAGGAGCAGTACAGAGAAAATGCCCATCAGGACTATGAGTCGATTACCATCGACGACTATACCGTATTCGGCAACACCAGGTACAGAGGTACGCACAGCAGTAAGAGCACTGGTGCGAAACTGCTGCTGACTCATATGATGAGCAACAACACCAAGGTTTATATCGGCGGCGCGAATACCAATGTGCTCGGCAAGCAGGCAGAGCACAGCATGACCAAAGGCACGCTGGTTTCCGGCATCACCTACAATCTGGAAGAGCTGAACGCGGCGCAGGTATTTGCCAACTACACGGAAGCCGAGAAAGACAAACCAGGAACCACCAGTGTAACTCCGGTTCCGGATCAGGAAGGCACAGAAGCTACCCCGCTTCCTTCGGTTGACCGGCTGGAAGGCAGGGCCTTCCCGGTAGTGGAAGATTCGATAGATGCCATCGCAACCGTAGCCAAGGACGACAAGGATCTGGATCACTACACCTTCAAGGCGGCCAGCAATCCCAATGAGGACGCCGGCGTTGAGTTTGAGAACCTGTTCGAAAACGAGGAAGAAAAAGCATTGATTTCCGAAACACTGGATTCTGCGCTGGATACCTGGAAGTCAAAGAACAACCAGACCGAACTCTTCCCGCAGGGCACTTTCGGCGGCGCGGCTGCGAACTTAATCTCTTATTATGAGAACTATGGCGATATTTACTATGGAGATCCTGCTCTGAATCCGGTGAATGAAGAAACCGGCGAGTTCACCAGACCGGATAAATCGGACCCTCATCCGTTCCACCGCCCGGTATGGAGCAAGGGCGCTTCCATCGGCTTCTGGCTGAAGCCTACGGCGGAACTGCTGGATTCCAATTCGCCGGTTATGACGATTTACGGCGACAAGGCGGTTATGTTCACCCTGGAAGCAGACGGCAGCCTCTGCTATCTGGATATGCATGATTCTTCCTGGTCCAGCGGCGAGGCAGGAAAACTGAACAAATGGTGCCAGAACGCTTTCATGACCAAGGGCGACAAGAAATTTGTCAATGCAGACGAGTGGAACTATTATGTAGTAACCTTTGCCAATGACTGGATCCAGGTCTATGTCAACGGCGTGGAAGTGGTATATCAGGATGCGGGTATCCGCAGACAGAGCATGAAGGACTTCAACGGCGGCTTCCTGTCCAGATACAACCAGGTCGGCCTGCAGGGTCCGGAGGATAAAGATTATAACGATTACATCAAGAAGAGCGGCGGTATAACCGAAAAACTCGCGACCTGGGACGGCGGTGAAACGCCCGCTGATAATGATACCACCAGCATCCGGGCCAACAATGTTTACTTTGAAGGCCCCCACTATGAGAAGGAAGTTGCAGACGGCGACTATCAGAATATGCTGCTGATCGACAACCTGACCTCAGCCAACGCCAGCGTCTACATGGGCGGCTGTCCGTCCATGTTGTCTAAGACATATGGATGGGGCGTAGAAGGTTCTCCTACAAAGAGAATCCGCTATACCGACCATGAACTGGCGGCAGGCATCGAATTTGCGGATCTGCGGTTCTTTGAGGATGAGCTGGATAAGGAAGACATGGCCACAGTATACCAGAAGGCGAAGGACCGCCTGGGTACGGTTTCCGGCGGCCAGACACCTTCACAGCCCACAGTGGAAGAAACAGCGCCTCCCACAGAGCCGGAAGGCCTGGTTTCCCCGGTACGGATGCATGCCAGCGCCTCTTGGGAAAGCAAAAACAACGTCAATGTATATACCTTCAGCAAACCGGTAGCTGAATCGATTGAAACCTATAAGTTCAAGAAAACTGAAGGCCGTGTAACTAAGGTGGAAGACCACCCGGAACCCCTGTATTACGGGGTTGAAATGAACAATCCCATGGCAGGCAACACAGCTTTGCAGGAGACCATTATCGATGCGTTGGCCGGTCAGACGGTTGTAAAATCGTCGTCAACCGATCCGGACATACTCGCTGCTTCCGCCGCAGGGGCATACAATGAAGCAACCTTTGACGGCAAAGACTTTGGCGACAGCTACAACGGTGTGAAATATCAGAAACCGAAGTGGAACAAAGGCGCATCGTTCAGCTTCTGGTACAAACCCGCCGATCTGGAGGATACCTCGCCCATCCTCTACATGTGCGGCGATCTCAACAAGGGCGGCGCCTTTGCGCTGATGGCGGACGGCTCCGTACTCTTCGCCAGCCTGATGGCGCGCGACTGGACCGCTGGCAAGATCGGAAGCAATGCGTGCTTCAACTGCTTTGACGCCATCGGGGATAAGTCCATGGTCACAGAGGGCGCATGGAACTACTATACGGTGACCCTGGCCAATGACTGGATCCAGGTCTACATCAACGGCAAGGAGATGAAATATACCTGGGCAAACCTGGCAGGCAAGAAACTGAGTTCATCCAAATTTAATCTGCAGTTTTTCAACGCGGGATTCCTGACCCGGTACAATCCCATCGGTCAGATTCCGTTTAATGAAACCTCCAGATACTATGTGGAGAAAGCCGGCGGACTTGCGGATCCGGCGAATAACGACTTCAATCTGCTTTGCTCCATCAGAAGCAGCGGCGTTTATGCTACAGCAGACGGATATTTCCCTGTAGAAGAAAAAGGCAGTCAATATTGTATTGGTCTTAATGAAAAGGGAGAGGATGATAATAAGGCTGCAGAAGACAGTAAAATGCGTATGCTGATGATGGACCTGCTGACGGATCCTGCCATGAAGCTTTACATGGGCGGCGCGGATTCCCTTCTTTCTACAAAGAATGGCGCCGTGCTGGTGGTACGTGATGATCCTGAGAAGGGTGTCTATAGCGGCGGCGAAAAAGGCTGGAACGCAAATACCTATGGTGATGACAAGGAAGACTTTGCGGATAAAAGCGATGAGGCTAACAAAATCAATCCATATATCCCTTCAGGCGTTAAGGCAAAGGAGTTCTATTTCAATTCCAAGCACAACCAGGAAGGATCTTCCTTTGCAATGCTCCACTTCGATGCCAAGGAACTGACTCCGGAGGAGGTACAGGCAGCGTATGCGGCACTGACTGCAGATCCGGATGGCAATCCGATTGCCAAATAAGTTTTCTGATCAAAACACAATGCAACTATGAAGGAGAAGCTCCTGTCCGGCACTGCCGGGCAGGAACTTCCCATGAAACGAAAAGGAAGGACAGACATGAAAAAGAAAATTTTTAGCAAATCGCTGGCCGGCGTACTTTCCTTCGCCATGGCCGCCGGCTGCCTGACCTTTGCGCCCATGAGCGTATCTGCGGATACGGCAGCTGTGCCCAGTCCCGTGCAGGTATATGATTTTTCCCATTCCTTCGAGGAACTGAAAAAACTGGATGCGGGGCTGGAAGTCGTAGAGAATGCGGCAAAACCGGAGATCGTTCCGGATGACGAGATGGGCAACGTCTTAAAGCTGGGCAAGGCGGTCAACACGGAAAGCCAGGTCTACCAGGAAGGCACCATGTATCTGGAGAAGGATGACTCCGAGTATTCCACCATCAACATCACCAATCCCTACAAGGATTCCAAAGACAAACTGGTAGAGTATGGGGATCACGAAGAAGTAAAACAGAAAAACTGGGAAGGCGTGATGGGCCCTGAGTGGACGACCGGCGTTACCATCAGCTACTGGATCAAGACTTCCGGAAAGAATTCCAACGTTGTGGGATTCCGCAACAACAAATATCTGGTACAGTCCGATGACTATGCGAAATATCTCTGTACCGTAGACTTTGACAAAGATTACAACTCCCTGACCGATGAGCAGAGACAGAGCATGGGACAGGACGTTGTCAACTGCGGCGTTTCCTGGGATTCCGACTACTATTTCCAGTACGTCAATGACGATCCCACCGAGCAGGAATATACCCCCGGCCTGAAGGGCCCTGTCTATGTAAGGCAGCCTTCCATGGACAAAACACCGGATAATGTAAACAAAGCATTCTGGATGAACAAGTTCTACAAAGTAGGCTATGTCCAGAGCAAAGACGGAAAAAGCTATGAGCCTTCTTCGGAAAACGGCACCGGCCGTTCCGGCAACTATGCGGATTACTCCAAGTACCCTACGTTCGGCGACACAGAGGGTTCGGCAGAAGCCAATGGTTCCAAACTCAGATATGGCTGGGCGAAGGGCGAAATGTGGCTGGATTCCACTTCTTCCTTCTATTTTGAAGGCGACAACAAGATGACGGTACAGGAAAACCCGGCTGGAAGTGAGTACAGGCAGGCACAGGGTATGCAGAACGGCAACGCCTTTTCTGTCAACTCCTGGTACGGACAGCAGGCAACCATCGAGGATGCCATCGATTCCGGTTATTACGCAGACAGCCCGGTAACGGTAGAACCTGATAAATGGCATCTGGTCAGCTGCGTGATCCAGAACGACTGGGTAGAGTATTATCTGGACGGCGCGAAAATCGATATGAAGGGTACCTACAGTTCTTATGGTTCCATTGGAATCGGCGGCAAGGTTTCCGATCATGAGAAACCCTGGAAGCGTTTCAACAAGGGCGCAGGCAGCCGTTACGGTTATGGCAACAACAAGAACATTATCTACAGAGGCACCAACGGCAACTACGTCTGTGAAGTCATCATGGACTGGCTGACTGACGCTTCCACCACAGCCACCATCGGCGGCGGCAACACCGCAGGCGACGGCTACAACATGTTCGCGAATACCGATGAGATCGAACTGAAGAACATCGTATTCCACGACGAAATGCTGACAGAAGACCAGATCAAGGTCCTGGCTGAAAACCCGAAATACTATGAGAACTGGGGATTTGCACAGGACGGCGATGCAGACGGTGACGGAGATGTAAACGCACAGGATGCGCTTGCAATCTTAAAACATGCGGCAGCGATTGAGAAGCTGGATGCTGCAAAGGCTGCTGCGGCAGATGTCAACGGCGATGGTGAATTGTCAGCGGAAGATGCCCTTGGCATTCTCCAGTATGCTGCAAAAATCATCAGCAGTTTTGATGAACTGAAGAAATAACATCTGAAAGATGAAAAAACGGCCCCGATCGTACAGATCGGGGTTTGTTTTTTTACAGGGCAGATACTGCCGGAGACGCCTCCGGCGTATTGCTGTGCTGCCTGCCTTCATGATCCATATAGTAATTTTCTTTGATGATCAGTTCCGAGATGGGGACGATTTCGTACCCTTTGTCCTGCAGTCCGGTGATGACCTGCTCCAGCGCATCCGCGGTATATTCTCCGCCGTTGTGCATCAGGACGATAGAACCCTTCCCCAGATGTTTGTGTTCGCAGACCGTGCGGATGATGGAATCCACGCCGTAGTTTTTCCAGTCCAGGCTGTCTACGTCCCACTGAATGGGATAGTAGCCGCAGGCATTGGCAGCGTCGATCAGCGTGTCATTGTAGTCGCCGTAAGGGGGACGAAACAGGATCATATCTTTTCCGGTGAGCTCTTTGACCATGTCATGGGGCTTTTTGATTTCTTCCACACATTCCTCATAACTGAGGGTGCTCATTTCCTTGTGGTTCATACTGTGATTTCCCAGATCATGCCCCTCCGCGGCGATGGCTTTGACGTCCTCCGGGTAGGATTCGATCCAGCCGCCGGTCATAAAAAAGGTGGCGTGAATGTTGTGCTTTTTTAAAATATCCAGCAGTTTTCTGGTATCTTCGTTGCCCCAGGCCGCGTCAAAGCTGATGGCTACCTTGTTTTCTGCCGTGTCTACGCAGTAAACCGGCAGCTTTTTGTCGGAGGCTTTGGCCGAAGTGGAGATCATTTCGGGAACGGTCAGAAGGCCGAATAGAACCACTGTAATCAGAGAGAAGAAAAGAAGAAAGGGTTTTTTGATCATGAAAAAGGTTCCAATCTCTGTATTTTATTATCCGTAAATTATATTCGCGGATTTTTATGGATATGATTTTCTTATACTGGTATTTTGCCGGACGGTATGTTAAGATAAAGTATCTGCAGGAAAAATTCGGAAAGACCGGCGGAAAGAGAGAAGCGGCCGGCGAAGGGAAGGTTGAAGATGCAGGAAACGTACTTTATGCCCGTGCGCGTATACAGCGGCGAAAACTGCCTGCTGCAGCATCCGGAGGTGTTTGCGGCGGCAGGGAAAAAGGCGCTGATCGTCTGCGGCAGAAATTCCGCGAAGCGCTGCGGGGTGCTGGCGGATATTGAAAAAATATTGAATGAAACGGGACGGGACTTTGCGGTGTTTGACCGGGTGGAGCCCAATCCCTCGATTGAGACGATTTATGAAGGCGCGGCGTTTGCCCGGAGCGAAGGCGCGGATTTTATCGTGGCGGCCGGCGGCGGTTCGCCGATGGATGCGGCCAAAGCCATTGCCGTGCTGGCCTGCGAATCCATTCCCCGGGATGGGCTGTTTCAGGGAAACTATGGAAAGGCGCTGCCGATGATCCACATTCCCACCACGGCGGGCACCGGTTCGGAGCTGACGCCCTACGCTATATTGACGGATGACCGGATCGAAACCAAGATGACCATGTCCGGGGCGGTGATGTTTCCAAAGGCTGCCTTTCTGGACGGAAAATACATGGCGCAGCTGCCTTACCGGACCACGGTGCATACGGCGGTGGACGCCCTTTCCCATGCGGCGGAAGGCATGCTTTCCAACAGATCCTCCCGCTTTTCGGATGCGCTGGCAAAGCAGAGCCTGCAAATGATTGCCGCGCAGTTTCCGGCGCTGGAGGCAGGCCGCTTTGACCCGGCGGCCCGGCAGAGCCTGCTGGAGGCGTCGGCCCTTGCGGGTATGGTGATTTCCCAGACCGGCACCACGGTGGTACATACCATGGGATATTCCTTTACCTACTTTTTGGGCACCGATCACGGCAGGGCCAACGGCCTGACATTGGGACAGTTTCTGGCGCTGGGGGAAGCACAGTGCCCTGCGCGCATCCGTGAGATTTTGTCCTGCCTGGGCATGACGCAGGCTGCGGAACTGACCGCCTTTTTACGAAAGCTTTTGCAGCCGGATGAGAGGCTGAGCGAAGCGCAGGTGCGGAAGTTTACGGAGATTACGATGAAGCGCGGTGCGAAAAAACTTTCGGACTGCATGGTCCGGGTCAGTGAAACGGATATTCTGAATTTATATGCCGGATACCGGCAGGAGGGAGTCAAATGAGCGGCGTTGCATTAAAAAAAATTATTGAAAAAATGAATTTACAGATACGCAATCCGGAGGTGGAAATTTCCGGGATCGAGGTAACGACTTCGGAAATCAACCGGCCGGCGCTGCAGCTGACGGGATTTTTCGCCGATTTTGAAGTGGTTCGGCCACAGCTGATCGGCAACGTGGAATACAGCTATCTGAAAACCAAGACGGAGGAGGAGCGGACGGAGATTTACGACCGGTTTCTGTCCTATGGCGTGCCCTGCGTGATTTATTCCTCCAACCGGGCGCCGGACGGGCAGATGTTAAGCATCGCCACGAAATACCATACGCCGGTGCTGCAGACGAAGCGGACGGCCTCGGATTTCATGGCGGAGTTTATCCGTTCCATGAAGGTGCAGCTGGCCCCCATGATTTCCGTGCACGGCGTGCTGGTGGATATTTACGGTGAAGGCGTGCTGATTATGGGCGAGTCCGGCATCGGCAAAAGCGAAGCGGCGCTGGAACTGGTGAAGCGCGGCCACCGTCTGGTTTCGGACGATGTGGTGGAGATCCGCAAAGTGTCGGATGAAACGCTGATCGGCACTTCGCCGGATATTACCCGCCATTTCATCGAACTGCGGGGCATCGGCATCGTGGACATCCAGAAGCTGTTCGGTTACGCCAGCGTCAAGGAAACCCAGAATATCAATCTGGTCATCAAGCTGGAGGACTGGAGCAGTGAAAAGGAATACGACCGGCTGGGACTGGAAGACGAGTATACGGAGTTTCTGGGCAACAAGGTGGTCTGCCACAACATTCCCATCCGTTCCGGACGGAATCTCGCCATTATCTGCGAGACAGCGGCGGTCAACTACAGGCAAAAACAAATGGGGTACAACGCGGCGCAGGAGCTGTACAAGCGCGTGCGCGAAAATCTGCAAAAAGGGGAGGCAAACTGACATTATGGGAAAAGCTGTTTACAATCTGGCGTTTGATTACGGCGCATCCAGCGGCCGTATGATTCTGGGCAAATATGAAGATGGAAAAATTTCCCTGCAGGAACTGCATCGTTTTGATAATGAACCGGTGCGGATCGGGAAATACTTTTACTGGGATACCTTTCGCTTATACCATGAGCTGAAGCAGGGTTTGAAAAAGGCGGCGGCACTGAAGCTGCCGATTGCGTCCCTGGCCATCGATACCTGGGGCGTGGATTACGGACTGATCGACAAGGAGGGCAATCTCATCGGGATGCCCATCCATTACAGAGACGACCGTACCATCGGCGTAATCGAAGAAGTGGGAAAGCAGATTCCTTTGGAGGAACTTTACGCCGCCACAGGCATTCAGTTTATGAATTTCAATACGATCTTCCAGTTCTATGCGGATCGGAAAATGAGACCGGATATCTACGAAAAGGCAGACAAGGCGTTATTCATGCCGGATTTGCTGAATTATTTCCTGACCGGAAAAGCGTACAACGAGTACACCATCGCGTCCACGGGACAGCTGCTGGACGCAAAAAAACGTACCTGGGATTTTGATATCATGAAACGGGCAGGCTTACGCACCGATCTGTGCTGTGATCTGATTGCACCAGGCACAGTGGTGGGAGACCTGACGGAGGAAGTCGTAAAAGAAACCGGATTGGAAGGCGTCAAAGTCATTGCGGCAGGGAGCCATGATACCGCGTCTGCGGTTGCGGGAACGCCGTTTGAAGATGAAAATGCAGCCTTTTTAAGCTGCGGCACATGGTCGCTTCTGGGTATGGAAATCGATGAACCGATTCTGACACAGCAGTCGTATGCGTATAATTATACCAACGAAGGCGGTGTGGAAGGAAAAATCCGTTTTTTGAAAAATATCAACGGACTTTGGATCATGCAGAACCTGAAGCGCAACTGGAGCCAGTTTGAGCAGGAGGTATCCTATCCTGATATTATCCGGGCGTCCCGGGCGGCGAAGAAGCAGGATTATACCATCAATCCCAACGATCCCCGCTTTACCGCGCCTTACAATATGATGCGGGAAGTCGTCGCCTATTGTGAGGAAACGGGACAGGGCAGGCCGGAGGGCCTGGGCGAGATTGCCATGGCCATTTACAACGGCCTGGCGGAGGAATACAAGACCACCATCCGGAATCTGGAAACCATCACCGGCAGGGCCATTTCCTGCATCAATATGATCGGCGGCGGCATTCAGGACGAACTGCTCTGCGAGCTGACGGCAAAGAGCACCGGGAAAAAGGTCATTACGGGACCGGTGGAAGGCTCGGCGCTGGGCAATATCATTATGCAGCTGAAAAGCCTGGGGGCGGTCTCTTCCCTGCAGGAAGGCCGACAGATCATCAAGCGCAGCTGCACGCAGAAGGTTTATACGGTTTAAATTGACAGGGTATCAGGCGTTTGTCTGATACCCTGATCGGAGTTCGGGCGGAACAGACCCGAAAATCAAATAAAGAAGGACGGATACTATGGATTTGGAAAAACTGTCAATGTATACGCTGGCGGAGACGTATCCTCTGGAGGATATCCAGTCGGTGGGCTACTATTTTGTGCACAAGAAAAGCCAGGCAAAGCTGTGCGTCATTGCCAACGACGATGAAAATAAGGTTTTTATGGCGGGATTCCGCACGCCGCCGGAAAACAATACAGGGCTGCCCCATGTGCTGGAACATTCCGTGCTCTGCGGATCCAGGCATTTTCCGGCGAAAGACCCTTTCGTGGAGCTGGCCAAGGGTTCCTTAAATACCTTTCTGAACGCCATGACCTATCCGGACCGGACGGTGTATCCGGTGGCAAGCTGCAACGATCAGGATTTTAAAAACCTGATGCACGTGTATATGGACGCGGTGTTCTATCCGAATATTTATACGAATCCGAAGATTTTAAAGCAGGAAGGATGGCACTATGAACTGGAGGATCCGGAAAGCCCTCTTTCCATTAACGGCGTGGTTTATAATGAAATGAAGGGGGCCTATTCCCTGCCGGAGGCTTTTCTGGAGCGGGAATCTTTGCGGATGCTGTTTCCGGATACGCCCTTTGCTTATGATTCCGGCGGGTCGCCGGAGGAAATCCCCCGGCTGACCCAGGAAGACTTTACGGCTTTCCATAAGAAATATTATCATCCTTCCAACAGCTATATTTATCTTTACGGAAATATGGACGTGGAGGAACGCCTGCTGTGGCTGGACGAGGCCTATCTCTCCGCATTTTCGGCGGCGGAGGCAGATTCGGAGATCGCCTCTCAGCCCCCCTTTGAAAAACCGGTGGAAAAGGAAATGACTTATCCCATCGGCTCGGAGGAGAGCGAAGCGGAAAATACCTATCTCTGCTCTTATCAGGTGGTGGCGACGCCGGAGGATTACGAACTGCAGGCGGCCTTTCAGGTGCTGGAATATGTGCTGATTACCGCGCCGGGGGCCCCCATACGGCAGGCGCTGCTGGCGGCGAAGATCGGCAAGGATATTCTGGGCGGACTGGAAAAGGATGTGAAGCAGCCCTTCTTTTCCATCATTGCGAAAAATGCGGAAGCCTCCCAGAAAGAGGAGTTTCTGCAGATCATTGACAGGGTGCTGAAGGAACAGGCGGAGAAAGGCATTGATAAAAAAGCGCTGGCCGCGGCGCTGCATTCCATGGATTTTTCCTATCGGGAAGCGGATTACGGCAGATATCCCAGGGGATTGATGTACGGCCTGAACCTGCTGGGGGCCTGGGTCTACGCCAGCCGGCCGCCCTTTGAATCGCTGGAAATGCTCTCGATCTACGCCTCGTTGAAAAAGAAGGCGGAAGGGGACTATTTTGAAGATCTGATCCGGACCCGCCTGCTGGACAATCCCCACAAACTGGTACTGGTGATGCGGCCGGAAAAGGGACTGCTGGCCAGGACAGACGCGAAGCTGCGCAGCCAGCTGGACGCGTACAAAAACAGTCTGGACGAAGCCGGCCTCGGCACGCTGATGGAGGATACGGCGACGCTGAAACGTTATCAGCAGGAGCCCTCGCCCAAAGAGGCGCTGGACACCATTCCCATGCTGAAGCGCAGCGATATGCGCCGGGAGATCATGCCCCTCCGCAATGAACAGATACAGATCGGAGGTACGTCTGTACTGCTGCACAGCTATGAAACCAACGGCATCGGCTATATGGATCTGTTATTTGACGTGGGAGGCATCGCGCCGGAGTACCTCCCGTATCTGTCGCTGCTGAAAAACGTGCTGATGTTTGTGGATACGGATCATTATACCTACCGGGATCTTTATAATGAGGTACAATGCGTATCCGGCGGCATGTCCTTCCAGACCCTGACCTATGACATTGCCGGGGAAAAGGACGCCTATGGCGTGCAGTTTATGTTCAGCGTGAAAGCGGTGTACGAGGATTACAGGAAAGTGTTTGCGCTGCTTTCGGAAATCTTATGTACCAGCCATATGGAAAATACAGGCCGGCTGTATGAAATCGTTTCCGAACAGAAATCCCAGCTGCAGATGGGAATTTTAAGCTCCGGGCATCTGTTTTCCATGATGCGTTCTTCGGCCAATTACGCGGAGAGCGCCTATGTGGAAGACAGGTTCTCCGGCATCGGTTATTATGATTTTATCAAAGACATTGAAGAACATTTTGACGACCGCAAGGCGGAAGTCATCCGGAAACTGCAGCGTCTCTCGGCAATGATTTTTGATCCGGCACGGATGCAAATCAGCTTTACGGGAAGCCAAAAAGGCGCGGAAAACCTGGGCGGGCTTCTGCCGGGGTTCATAAAGGATCTGCAGGAACGTCATCAGGCGCCCATGGAATACGGCAGCATTTCGCTGCCCCGCAAAAACGAGGGCATCAAATGCGCTTCCAAAGTGCAGTATGTGGCCCAGACCGGGGATTTCGGAAAGATTTCCACGGAATATCACGGCGTTTTGAACGTGGTGGCCACCATGATGCGCTACGATTATCTCTGGAATGAAATCCGTGTGCTGGGCGGTGCTTACGGCTGTATGAACGGCTACGGAAGAACCGGAAGGGGGTATTTCATTTCTTACCGGGACCCGCATCTGCAGCGGACGCTGGAGGTCTACCGCAAAGCCGCCGACTATCTCAGGACCTTTGACGGGGGCGAGGATGCAATCACCCGGTATATCATCGGGACTTTAAGCGATCTGGACGCGCCGCTGTCCGAGAGCAAAAAGGGCAGCCGTTCGCTGATGGCCTGGCTGTCCCGTGTGGACGAGGGGACCATCGCAAAGGAACGAAAGGAAATTCTGGAGATCACGAAAGAAGATATCCGCCGCATGGGCGATCTGATCGAACAGATTGTGGAGGATCATCAGTTCTGTGTCATCGGAAATGAGGAAAAAATCGAGGAAAACGCCGGGCTGTTTGACGTAGTCCGGGCGTTATA
Organism: uncultured Lachnospiraceae bacterium; assembly: GCA_947630295.1. Lineage (GTDB taxonomy): Bacteria > Bacillota > Clostridia > Lachnospirales > Lachnospiraceae > CANRIM01. The sequence goes on from CANRGZ010000003.1 coordinate 19,624, forward strand.
GGAGGAGGAAGGCTTATGCGAAGCATAACTCAAAATGCCTTCCGACGATTTGGCAGGGGCGCCCTGAAAGGGCGCGCGTGCCGTTACCCCAGGAGGTTTTTATGCCAGCAGATAAAAAATCCGGCTTTGTGACCTTGGTGGGCCGGCCGAACGTAGGAAAATCCACGCTGATGAACTGTCTCATCGGACAGAAAATCGCCATTACTTCTGCAAAACCCCAGACCACAAGGAACCGGATCCGCACCGTGTTTACGGATGAGCGGGGCCAGATCGTCTTTGTGGACACACCGGGGATGCACAAGGCAAAAAACAAGCTGGGCGATTATATGATGGAAACGGTGATCAAAAGCATCCGGGACGTGGATCTGATCTGCTGGCTGGTGGAAATCGAGCGAAAGCCCGGCAAAGCCGAAGAAAAAATCGTGGAAACCATGAAAAATATGGGGATTCCCGTGATTCTGGTCATCAATAAAATCGACGGGCACCGGCCGGCAGCAGTGATGGAAAGCATTGCCGCGTATCAGCATCTGATGCCTTTTGACAGCGTAGTTCCGGTTTCCGCCATGGAGGGAAGCAACACCGAAGAACTGCTGTCGGAGATTTTCCGGCTGCTGCCTGCAGGCCCCATGTATTACGATGCGGAGACCCTGACGGATCAGCCGGAGCGGCAGATCGCGGCGGAAATCATCCGGGAAAAGGCGCTGCACGCCCTGGAAGAGGAAATTCCCCACGGCATTGCGGTGACGATTGAAAAAATGTCGGTGCGTCCCGGCAGAAAGCTGATGGAGATCGAAGCCAGTATCATTTGCGAAAAAGATTCCCATAAGGGCATTATCATCGGCAAAGGCGGGCAGATGTTAAAAACCATTGGCAGCCGCGCCCGCTTTGAACTGGAAAAAATGCTGCAGATGCAGGTCATACTGCATCTCTGGGTCAAAGTCCGCAAAGACTGGCGGGACAGCGATTTGATGCTGAAAAATTTCGGCTACGATAAAAAGCGGATCGACTGAGTCAGGGAATTACTGACAGTATAGAAAAGCGGTCATTTGAAAAAGCTAAGAGAAGGATAAAATTTTTAAAAAAGGGACAAAAATTATGAATGACCGTTTATGGAAGAATTTTGAAAATACAGGCAGTGTGGCGGCTTATCTTGCATACAGAGGCATAAGCGTGCAGAAAGAAAGTAAAGGCAATGGAGAAGACAGCAGCAACGGGAATCGTTCTGGCAGCCTCACCGGTGGGGGAATATGACAAACGGCTCCTGATCCTGACAAAAGAATACGGAAAAATATCCGCTTTTGCCCGGGGCGCCAGAAAACCCACCAGTATGCTGGTGGCGGCGGCCAATCCTTTTGCTTTCGGGCAGTTTGATCTGTACGAAGGCAAGAGCAGTTTTCAGGTGACTGCGTTTTATGCGCAGCATTATTTCCGGGAGCTGACCGCAGATCCGGAAAGCGCGTACTACGGTTTTTATTTTCTGGAGCTCTGTGATTATTATGCACGGGAGTTTACGGATGAACGGGAAACCCTGGCGCTTTTGTACCAGTCGCTGAAAGCGCTGGTACATAAAAAGATTTCCAACCGGCTGGTGCGGCGGGTTTTTGAACTGCGCATGATGCGGATCAACGGAGAGCTGCCGTCTGCGGAACAGATGCAGCTGCAGGATCAGACTCTGCAGTATACCGTGGAATTTATTCTGAAAACCCCGGTGGAAAAGCTCTATACCTTTGTACTGTCCGAACCGCTGCTGCGGGCGCTGGAGCAGCTGGCGGATTTTTACCGGAACAGGACCATTGACCGAAAGCTGCATGCGCTGGAAATTCTGGAAGGCATGCTGCCGGACGAAGGAGAAAACAAATGTTAAAAATGATATCATGGAATGTCAACGGCTTCAGAGCCTGCCTGCAAAAAGGCTTTGAGGATTTTTTCAAGGCGGCGGACGCGGATATTTTCTGCCTGCAGGAGACGAAGATGCAGCCGGGACAGGCGGATTTTCGGGCGGAAGGCTATTATGAATATTATTTCAGCGCCGAGAAAAAAGGATATTCCGGCACCGCGGTATTTGCAAAGCAGGAGCCGCTTTCCGTCACCTGCGGCATCGACGGCGGTTTTATGGACGAAGGCAGAGTTATAACCCTGGAATATGCGGATTTTTATCTCATTACATCCTATACGCCCAACGCCCAGCCGGAGCTGAAGCGCATCGGCTACCGGATGGCCTATGAGGATGCCCTGCGTACATATATGAAAAAACTGGATGCGTCCAAACCCGTGATTCTCTGCGGGGATCTGAATGTGGCCCATCAGGAAATCGATTTGAAAAATCCCAAATCCAACGTGGGAAATCCCGGCTTTTCCGACCAGGAACGGGGCAAGTTTTCGGAGCTTCTGGCCGCCGGATTTACGGATTCTTTCCGTTATCTTTATCCGGACAAGAAAGACGCCTACAGCTGGTGGTCCTACCGGATGCGGGCAAGAGAAAAAAATGTGGGTTGGCGAATCGATTATTTTGTGGTATCATCTTCTCTGCAAGAGAAAATCTCGGATGCGCTGATTTACAGCGAAGTAACCGGCAGCGACCACTGTCCGGTGGGAATCGTGGTGAATTTATAAAAAAATAGGGTAATTTATGCCGCAAAACTCCTGAAAAATAAGTCCAAAGTGGGAGACCTTTACAAAACGAAAGCTTTGTGTTATAATGACAGTGTCGCATGTAAATATGTGCGTTTTAAGCACCCGTAGCTCAGGGGATAGAGCAATGGTTTCCGGTGCCATGTGGCGGGGGTTCGAATCCCTCCGGGTGTGCTTTTTTACCATCAGAGAAAGGAGTTTGCGCATGTTTAAGAAATGTTGCCGCATGGTGAAGCAGTATGCACGGCTTTACGGCAGGCAGATACGGTTTTCCGCTTTGGGCATTTTATGTGTTATACTGATCGTGCTGATTGTCATCGATCAGAAAACCGCGAATCAACCTGATCCCGGCGCGATTCTGACCGATGCGTACGACGAAGTCAACGAGCTGGTGAATTCGTATTATACGGCGGTGGCCGCCGGGGATACGGACAGCCTGAAAAAGATCGTTGTCCCGTTTACCGCTGCGGATGAACAGGCAGTGACGCACAAAAGTACGCTGGTGGAAAGCTACGACAACATCAAATGTTATACTCATAAAAAAGGCGTTACCAAGAATTACTACATCGTATTTGCATATTACGAAATCCGTTTTCCGGATGTGCAGACCCCGGTACCGGGTATGGAGACCCACTTTATATGCCGGGATTCGGAGGGCAAGCTGTATATCAATAATGACCCGGAGCGCCTGACGGAATCCCAGAAAAGCAGGCTGCAGACCGTGCTTGGCAAGATCGAGACGGAAGCGCTGTTTGATGAGGTGGAGACATCCTTTGCAATGGCACTCAGTTCCGATGAAGGCGTTTACAATTTCGTGGAGGCGCTGGACGAGGATCTGGCCAAATCAGCCGACGCGCTGAAAGACAAGAACAAGGATGCCGCCGGGAAAAACGGGGAATTAAAGGTCGGCGAGACGGATCCGCCGAAGACGGCCGGAGATGTGAAGAAAACCCAGGTGGCAGTCATCAATCTGGATCTGTATGAGTCGGATGATACGTCGTCCACCGTGGTCAGTGTGATTCCGGTAGGTTCCGGCGTATATGTGGACAGCAACAAGGAAAACGGCTTTTCCGCTGTGACCTACAACAACATTACCGGCTACGTGGAAAGCAAGTATATTTACAACAGCCTTGACGTGAACGACACTGTTACCGGCAGCTGCGCTTACTATGCTTCCTGCAGCAGTGTAATCGATCCCATGGGCAATCTGGAAGCGGGACAGAGTTATGAAAGGACCCGTTATTTCGGAAACGGCTACAGCGAGATCAAACTGAACGATACATACGTATATGTGAAAACAGAAGAACTGGATCATTAATAAACAAAAGGCTTCCTGCAGACAGCGGGAAGCCTTATTCTATGACGTCAATGATTCTTTTGGGTGTGATGCTGCGCGTGCAGGCGCCTGTAAATGACGGCTGGTATTCGTAATGGTCCAGGGCCTCGTAAGCGATGCATTTGACCAGTTCCAGAACGAAGGAAATCCGGTGGTTTTCCGAAATGTCGCTGAAACGGATGATACAGCGGACGGCACTGCCTGTGATTATCGCGTCTGCGGCGTCGGCCGGCATATAAAACGGAATGCCGTCCTTCACTTTGAGGCCATGGGCGCGGAGTTCTTCCGGCGTATGGCCGCAGGCCGGGCAGAGGGCTTCAAAGGCCCTGTTTTTCAGGATTTCCATCATCTCACACAGAAGTTCGGAAAGGGCAGGATCCTTGCGGACGGCGTCCGGTGTCAGACTGCAGTGCATATAGGCGCCGAAATACCGTATGTTTTTATGAAAATACGGACGCAGCAGTTTCAGGTTCCGCAGCGCAAGCTGTTTCAGCGCGGCAGGATAAGTGAAGGGCTGGTTTAATCTGATTCTGATCATCTTTGGTCTCTTTCAAAAAAGTTTCTGCTTTGAAACACGAGCGGAAGCTTATTTTTTGATGTAATCATGAGTATAAATGATTTTTGCAGCGCTTTCAAGCAGGCTTTTGCCGCGGTTCTTCGAATAATCTGTCCGAAATCCGCAAAGACTATAGCAGACAGCAAGAAAGACGAAAGGAGACAAACAGGTGATCAGCAATTCTGATAAAAGGCTTTTGCATGAAACGTATAAAAATGCTTCGGCAGCGGTGGATACGATTTACGCGATGATGGACAAGGTGGAGGATGAGGAGCTGGCGCTGGATCTGACCAGGCAGCTGGGAAAATACACTTCGATTCAGGATCGGGCGGAGGAAGAACTGATCGTATCCGGAGACCGGCCCGCGCCTTCTGCGATGAAACGCGCATGGTGCAGAGCGTCCTCCTTTGTCAGGACCATGGGAAAACGCAAGGCGTCTGCAGCCGCCAATATGCTGATCCGGGAAAACACCGGGAGAATCATATCCACAACCAAATCCCTGCACGATAATCTTTCCGCAAAAAAAGAGTATTGTGAGCTGGCGGACGAACTGATGGACTTTGAGCAGCGCAATATCAGCAGAATGAAAAACTATCTTTAAAATCATGGCATAAGCGGCCTGCCCGCTTCATAAAATGAATCGAAAAAAGGCCATGCCGTTACATGTGTTTGTACCGGCATGGTTCCTGTATGCGGAGGGTTTTATGAAGCTCAAATCGTTGCTGAAGGTTATGTTTGTTACATATCTGTTTTCTGCGGTCCTGCTGATTGTACTGGCGGCGGTCCTGTATAAATTCGGTCTGAGCGCTCAGAAGCTGCGCTTAGGGGTCATGGCCATTTACTGCCTTTCCGGTTTTTTAAGCGGCTTTCTGATGGGAAAAATTGTCCAGACCAAAAAATATCTCTGGGGCGTCGTGACAGGGCTGTGCTATTTTGCCGCCCTGGCGGCCGTTTCTCTGATTCTGCACGGGGGCTTTCAGGGAAATTATAAAAATATCCTGATGCAGCTGGCGCTCTGCCTGGCTTCCGGCATGATCGGCGGCGCGCTGGCCTGAAGAAAGAGGGGCGTTTTTGCATGGAAATCTCCGGGGCTGCCCATGAAAACTGCTTGCTATGCCGCGGGGATTGTGCTATAGTATATTAGTCGTTTTGCGACATTTTTTATAATTCATGTGAAAAGCGCCAAAGACTTTTTACATTAGATAAAAAAGAGGAGTTTCAGTCAGATGAAGAAAAACGGAAAAGCAAAAAGCATCGTCGTGCTGGCCATTCTTCTGGTTGCGCTGATTGCCTTCGGCTATGTGGGCCTTTTTGGTATCGGCGACACGGCGACAGGCGCTGCGGAAAACATCAGTCTCGGACTTGATCTTGCAGGCGGCGTCAGCATTACTTACGAAGCCAAAGACAGTAAAGTCAGCCAGGAAGATATGGATGATACCGTCTATAAGCTGCAGAAACGTGCGGAGACCTACAGCACGGAGGCTGAGGTTTATCAGGAAGGCGACCGCCGGATCAACATTGAAATCCCCGGCGTCAGCGACGCCAACGCGGTGCTGGAAGAACTGGGCACTCCCGGATCCCTGTATTTCCTGCGTTCGAAAGACGGCGAATCGGAAGTCGTCATGCAGGGTTCGGATATCGTCAGTGCGGAAGCCATGGTTTCCAGAGATGAAAAAACCAGCGCCACTTCCTATGTGGTACAGCTGAAGCTGACAGACGAGGCTGCCAAGCGCTTCGGCGAAGTCACTGCGGAGTGTGTGGGTGAGCAGATCGCCATTATCTATGACGATGAGCTGATTTCCTCCCCTACCGTACAGCAGGCGATTACGGACGGATCCCCTTCCATTACCAATATTGGTTCCTATGAGGAAGCGGAAGAACTGGCATCCTACATCCGTATCGGCGGACTGAGCCTGGAGCTGGAAGAAGTCAGATCCCAGGTGGTCAGCGCGAAGCTGGGCGTGGAGGCTATCGAAAAGAGTATTCAGGCCGGTATCGTGGGTATCCTGCTTGTCATCATCATGATGTGTATCGTATACCTGATTCCCGGACTGGTTTCGGGCATCGGACTTTTGCTTTATACGCTGATGATGCTTCTGATTCTGAATGCATTTGATATTACCCTGACCATTGCGGGTATCGCAGGTATTATCCTGTCCATCGGTATGGGCGTCGACGCTAATGTTATTATCTTCGCCCGTATCAAAGAGGAAATCGCGGCGGGCAATTCCGTTAAGGCTTCCATCCGGGAAGGCTATCGGAAAGCGTTCTCGGCGATCCTGGACGGCAACGTGACGACGCTGATTGCGGCCATTATCCTGATGTGGCGGGGATATGGTTCCATCCGCGGTTTCGCGCAGACGCTGGCCATTGGTATCCTGCTTTCCATGTTTGTTTCCCTTGTGGTTTCCCGCTTTGTCATTAACGCGCTGTATGCGCTGGGCGTTACCGACGCGAAATTTTACGGCAAAGCCAAGACCCGGAAACCCTTTGATTTTGTGGGCAAACGCTTTATCGCCATGGCGATTTCGATTGCAGTGATTCTTGTGGGCGCCGGCTTCTTTATCGGAAACGGCGTTGCCGGAAACCGGGTTTTGAATTTCAGTCTGGAATTCTTAGGCGGTACTTCCACCACCGTCACCTTTGACGAGGAAATGACTGTGGACCGGGTGGAAAAGGAAGTGGTTCCGGTGGTAGAAGACATTACCGGCGACGGCAATATCCAGACGCAGATTGTACAGAGCAGCGGCAATAAAGAGGTCATCATCAAGACCAGAGAGCTGGATCTGGAAGAACGTACCGCTTTAGATGAAGCGCTGGAAGAAAAATTTGATGTGGATGAAAGCATGATCCAGGCTGAAAATATCAGCTCCACGGTCAGCAACGAAATGCGTGCCCAGGCCGTCATCGCGGTTGTGGCTGCGGTTATCTGTATGCTGATTTACATCGCCCTGCGGTTCAAGGATATCCGCTTCGGCGCCAGCGCGGTCATCGGCCTTTGCCATGACGTACTGATCGTTATCTGCGCCTATGCGATTTTCCGGATTCCGGTGGGCAATACTTTCGTAGCCTGCCTGCTGACGATTGTGGGTTACTGTATCAACTCCACCATCGTTATCTTTGACCGTATCAGAGAAAACATGGGTACATTTAAGGACAGACGGGAACTGGTCAACACCAGTATCACCCAGTGTATCAGCCGGAGTATCTTTACCTTTGCATCCACCTTTATCATGGTGGCGGCCATCTATATCAACGGCGTCACCGCGATCCGCGAGTTTGCGGCGCCTCTGATGGTGGGCCTGGTTGCGGGACTTTTCTCCTCCAACTGCCTGACCTCCCCCATCTGGTATATGCTGAAAAGGGATAAATCCAAAAAGCAATAAATACTGTTGGTGCAAATGACAGAAACAATAAAGCATCCTCTTTGGTTAAGAGGGTGCTTTACTGATTTTCAACTGGATGCAAAAAAGCAGTTTCCGCAAATGATAAGGAACAACGGAATGAAACAACAATGGTATACACAGAATAAAAAAGCAGATTTTCAGAGGCTGGCACAGCGCTTCGGCCTGAGCCCGGTAACCATCCGGCTGATTCGAAACCGGGGGCCCGAAACCGATGGGGCCTTTGAGAAATATCTCCATGGCAGTATCCGGGATCTTTACAATCCCTGGGATATGAAGGATATGGAAAAAGCGGTGTCCCTGATTCGGGAAACCATTGCAGGCGGCAAAAAAATCCGGGTGATCGGGGATTATGATATCGACGGGGTCTGCGCGTCCTTTATTTTAAAGGAAATGCTGCAGGCTGCCGGGGCCTGCGCGGACGTGGATATTCCCCACCGGATCAAAGACGGCTACGGCGTCAGCCGCCGTCTGATGGAAAAGGCACAGGCGGAAGGCATAAGTCTTGTGATCACCTGTGACAACGGCATTTCTGCCCGGGAGGCGATCCACTATGCGAAGGAAGCAGGCCTTGCCGTTATCGTGACCGATCATCACGAGGTGCCTTTCGAAGAAAAGGCAGACGGAAGCCGCGATATACTGCCGGACGCAGACGCGGTGATTGATCCCAAGCGCGCGGACTGTCCCTATCCCTTTCAGGGGCTCTGCGGCGCTGGCGTAGCTTTCAAGCTGGGACAGGCCCTTTTGGAGACGCTGGCTGTGGAACAGCGGCAGGCGCTGTATGAAGAACTGCTGTGTTTCTGTGCCTTTGCCACCATCGGCGACATCATGGAATTAAGGGATGAAAACCGGATTCTGGTGAAAGAGGGACTGCGGCATTTCGCAGATCTGAAAAATGTGGGCCTCCGGGCGCTGATTGCGGTGAATGGGCTGGATCCGGCGCATCTGACGCCGGAGCAGATCGGATTTATCTTAGGCCCCTGCATCAATGCGGCAGGCCGGCTGGAGAGCGCCATGCTGGCTTACGGGCTGTTCAATGAGACGGACGAAAACGCGGCGCTGGCACAGGCGCTGCATTTAAAAGAACTGAACGATCAGCGGAAGGCGCTGACCCAGGAAGGACTGGAACGGGCGGCGGCGCTGGCGGAGCAGGAGAGGCAAGCGCCGGTGCTGTTCCTGTATGTGAAAGAGATCCATGAAAGCGTGGCCGGCATCATTGCGGGACGTCTGCGGGAACTTTATAATAAACCGGCCTTTGTCCTGACGGACAGCGGCGGGCTCCTCAAAGGGGCAGGGCGGTCCATCGAGGCCTATCCCATGTTTGACCGGCTGCAGGCCTGCGGCGAACTGTTTTCCAAATTCGGGGGACACAAAATGGCGGCGGGATTTTCGCTGCCGCCGGAAAATTTTGAAAAGGCCAAAGCCTTTCTGATTGCCCACAGCGCCCTTACGACAGAGGATTTTGTGCAGAAAGTCAGTGTGGACTTTCAAATGCCGCCTTCATATATTACAATGAATCTGCTGCAGGAAATCCGGCAGCTGGCGCCCTTCGGCAACGGCAATCCGGAACCCTGCTTTGTGGAACGGGACTTAAAAGTGGCGGGATACCGGCTGGTGGGGGAGATGAAAAACGTGGTCTCACTGGATTTTGAACAAAACGGAAGACATATGAAAGGCGTCTGCTTCCGGGATACGGAGGCGCTGGCGGAAGAACTTAAAATAAGCGATACGCTGACCCTTGTTTACCGGCCCCAGCTGAATGAATACCGGGGAACGGTTTCCATGCAGCTGGTAGTGGAATATTTCGCAAACCGGCAGGAAGCCGCCTCGAATAATAATTGATTTTTTGTTGAAAATAGTCTAATATATAACAATAGTTTTGCACAGAATCAAAGGAGTTTGACCGGGAATGCAAAATGATGATGTTCGGATAGAAGAAGAATATAAGCTGCCGGAGAGTCATCAGGAGGAGAAAAAACCTGCTGTAACGGATCCGGATGTCCTGTTTGCGCAGCTGATCGGCAATATCAAAGGCTATCACCCTTCCGCGGATTTGAAGGTCATTGAGGACGCCTATGCCCTGGCGAAGGAGGCCCACAGGGACCAGGTCAGAAAATCCGGGGAGCCTTACATCATGCATCCTTTGAATGTGGCGCTGATCCTTTCCCAGCTGGAACTGGATAAGGAATCCATTGCCGCGGGTCTGCTGCATGACGTGGTGGAGGATACCGGCTATACGCTGGAGGATATTGAGAAGCGGTTCGGCGGGGAAATCGCGGCGCTGGTGGACGGGCTGACCAAGCTGAAAAAAATCGATTATCATTCAGACCGGCTGGATTATCAGGCGGATAATCTCCGGAAAATGTTCCTTGCCATGGCAAAGGATATCCGGGTGGTACTGATCAAGCTGGCGGACCGCCTGCACAATATGCGGACCCTGCAGTATAAGGAACCGGACAGGCAGAAGGACATTGCCAGAGAAACGCTGGATATTTATTCGCCCATTGCGCAGCGGCTGGGTATTTCCCGCATCAAGGTGGAACTGGACGACCTTTCGCTGAAGTATCTCAAACCAGACGTCTACTATGATCTGGTGGATAAGATCGTCATGCGGAAGAGCGCCAGAGAGGCCTATGTCAGAAATATCGTTGCCCAGGTGCAGCAGCACATCAAAGACGCGGGCATCGAAGGCACCGTGGAAGGCAGGGTAAAGCATTTTTTCAGTATTTACAAAAAAATGGTGAACCAGCATAAGACCATCGATCAGATTTATGATCTGTTCGCGGTGCGCATTATCGTGGATTCCATCAAGGACAGCTATGCGGCGCTGGGGGTCATTCACGAATTTTATACGCCGATTCCCGGAAGGGTGAAGGATTATATCGCCATGCCCAAGCCCAATATGTACCGTTCGCTGCATACCACGCTGATCGGCAAAGACGGGCAGCCCTTTGAAATACAGATTCGTACCAAAGAAATGCACAAAACCGCGGAGTATGGCATTGCCGCGCACTGGAAATATAAAGAGGCTTCGGACGGAAAGAAACCGGAGCTGCATGAGGAAGAAAAACTGACCTGGCTGCGGCAGATTCTGGAATGGCAGCGGGAGATGAGCGACAACGAGGAGTTCATGGGACTGCTGAAAAACGATCTGGATCTGTTCAGCGAGTCGGTGTACTGCTTTACGCCGACGGGAGAGGTGAAGACCCTGACCGCCGGTTCTACGCCCATTGATTTTGCCTATCAGATCCATACCGCGGTGGGCAACCGGATGATCGGGGCCAGAGTCAATGACAAACTGGTGCCCATTGATTATGAGATACAGAATGGGGACCGGATCGAGATCCTGACTTCCCAAAACTCCAAGGGCCCTTCCAGAGACTGGCTGGCCATCGTCAAGACCACCCAGGCCAAAAATAAAATCAATCAGTGGTTCAAAAATCAGTTAAAAGATGAAAACATCGTCAAGGGACGGGAACTGCTGCATTTGTACTGTAAAATGAAGCTGATCCGGCTGTCCGAGATCAACAGGCCGGAGTATCAGGAAAAGGTCATGTCCCGCTATGGCTTTAAGGACTGGGATTCCATTCTGGCGGCCATCGGACACGGCGGACTGAAGGAAGGCCAGGTGGCCAATAAGTTGCTCTATGAATACCGGAAGGCCAATCCGGAGCTGCTGACGGATCGGGATGTGATCGAACATGCGGAGCCTGTCGTGCATACGCGGAAAAACAGCGCTGCCAGCGGCGGGATTATCGTCAAGGGTACAGAGGATGTGTCGGTGCGCTTTTCCAGATGCTGTTCTCCGGTGCCGGGCGATGAGATCGTGGGATTTGTCACCCGGGGACGGGGGGTTTCCATTCACAGAACGGACTGCGTGAATATTATGCATCTGTCGGAAGCAGACCGGGCCCGTCTCATCGAAGCAGAGTGGGGCAGCACGGACACTAATTTAAGCGATACCAGCTACACCACCGTGATTTCAGTCTACGGCAATGACAGAAGCGGCCTGCTGGTGGATATTTCGAAGATTTTTACCGAGGAACAGATCAATATCAGCCGGGTCAATGTCAGAACCAGCAAAAACGGAACCGCCAGCATTGAACTGGGCTTTGATATCCATTCCAAAGAGGAACTGAACCGGATCTGCAATAAGATATCGCGGGTGCCGGATGTGCTGAATGTAGAAAGAAGTGTGGGCTGATGCAGACAAACAGGATCATTACAGGCAGTATACAGACCAACTGCTATATTGTGACGCCGGAGGAAAGCAGCCGCTGTTTCATCATCGATCCGGGAGACAGCGCGGACAAAATCGACGCATTCTTACGGGACCGTAAACTGACGCCGGCGGCGGTGCTTTTGACCCACGGGCATTTTGATCATATTCTGGGATTACAGGAATTAAAGACAAAGTATCATGTGCCGGTCTGCGCCATGGCGGCGGAACAGGCGCTGTTAGAGGATGCGGCGCTGAACTGCTCCGCGGAGCTGGGCAGGGCCTTTGCCTTTTCCCCCGACCGCTGCCTGCAGGACGGGGAGGAGATTACCTTGGACGATATCTGTCTGAAGGTCATCGCCACGCCCGGTCATACCGCCGGTTCCTGCTGCTTTTATGAGGAAAGGCAGCAGCTGCTGTTTACCGGGGACACGCTGTTTTTTCGCTCCATCGGGAGAACGGATTTTCCCACGGGCAATTTCGATACCTTAATGGCGTCGCTGGAAAAACTGAAATGTCTGCCGGAGGATACCCGCTGCCTGTGCGGCCACGGCCCGGAGACCACCATTCGAAGCGAAAAAGCAAACAATCCGTATTTACGAGGACGGTTATGATCATTATAAAACTGAACAACAGGGAGTTTGAGCAGGATATCCGCCCGCTGGTCCTAAGCTTTTATCCGGGCGCCGTTCTCCTGGTGCTGGACGACGAGGCAAAAGAAGCGGATGCCGGGCAGAAGGAACCCCGGACGGATGCGGATTTGCTGCTGCGGATTTTTCAGACGGAGACAAATGTCAGTATTTCCCTGTATGAGGCGCCGGACGCAGCGGAACCGGTGCTGAAGCGGGAGGAAACTTTTCCGGTGCCCGGACCCCTGCCCGGGGAGGAATACCGGATCACCCGGAAAAACCAGTTAAAAAGAGACCTTTACCGTTTCCTGTCCGCCTGTACCGGCAGGGCCCTGCCCTGGGGCACGCTGACCGGCATCCGGCCCGTGAAGCTGGTGACGGCCATGCTGCAGGAAGGTCTGTCGGAGGACGCCATCTGCGCCCGGCTGGAAACGGACTATTATATGAGCGGGAAAAAGCAGGAACTGGCCCTGCGCACCGCGAAAAATGAGGACAGGCTGATCCGGTCGCTGGAGGGGTTAAAGAGCTTCAGCCTCTACGTCAGTATCCCGTTTTGCCCCAGTACCTGCGCATACTGTTCTTTTACGTCTTATCCCCTGGCAAAATGGGCCGGAGAGATGGACAGGTATCTGCAGTGTGTGGAAAAGGAGCTGGATCTGATTGCAGACCAGACGGCGGGGAAAAAGCCGGAGACCATTTACATCGGCGGCGGGACGCCCACCACCCTTTTGCCGGCACAGATGGAGCGGCTGCTTTCGGGAATTGCAGCGCGTTTTGATCTGTCCGGACTGAAAGAATGGACGGTGGAGGCCGGAAGGCCGGACAGCATTACGGAAGAAAAGCTGGCCGCCATCCGCGGGTTTCCGGTGAGCCGGATTTCCGTCAATCCCCAGACCATGAAGGACGAAACGCTGCGGCTCATCGGCAGAAAGCATACCACGGCCCAGACGCTGGAGGCTTTTGCCTGCGCCAGACGGCTGGGATTTGACAATATCAATATGGACATCATCGCGGGTCTGCCCGGGGAAACCCCGGCGGATTTTCAAAATACCGTGGAGCAGATCCGGCGTCTGGATCCGGAGAGCCTGACGGTACATACCCTGGCCCGCAAGCGGGCCGCGCGGCTGAATACCAACGCGGAGGAATTTGCCGCCTTTGCCCGAGGGGATACCGACGCCATGCTGGAAGCGGCTTACGCGGGCGCCCGGAACATGGGCATGGAACCCTATTATCTGTACCGTCAGAAAAATATGGCGGGCAATCTGGAAAACACCGGCTATGCGAAGGAAGGGAAATTCGGCATTTACAATATTCTGATTATGGAAGAAATCCAGAGCATTTACGCCGCCGGGGCCGGCGGCAGCTCGAAGCTGGTCTTTGCGGACGGCAGGCACGAGCGGATTGAAAATGTGAAGGATGTGGGACATTATATTGCGCGCATTGATGAAATGATGGAAAGGAAAATTTTAGGAGGAAGGCTATGATTACACAGGCACCCAGAGGGGTACAGGACTGGTTCGGCGAGGCCATGCACAAACGCCGCATCGTGGAAGAAACGGCAAGGTCGCTGGCAAACGCCTATCATATGCAGGAGATTATCACGCCCATGTTTGAACACACGGTGCTGTTTCAGCGGGGCGTAGGCGAGACCACGGACGTGGTGCAGAAGGAGATGTATACCTTTACGGACAAGGGCAACCGGAGCATTACGCTGAAGCCGGAAGGAACGGCGGGCACCATCCGGGCCTATCTGGAGCACAACATGTATGCGGAGCCCGCGCCGAAGAAGCTGTTTTACGTGACCCAGGCTTTCCGTTATGAAAAGCCCCAGAGCGGCAGGCTTCGCCAGCATCATCAGTTCGGCGTGGAAATCGTGGGTTCCGAATCGCCGCTGGTGGAAGCAGAGCTCATGTCCTTTATCACCGAGCTTTTAAAGCGGCTGGGACTGAAAGGGGCGAAGCTGCATATCAACAGCATCGGCTGCGCCGCCTGCCGGAAGCAGTACAATGAAGCGCTGCTGGCCTTTTTGAACGATAAGAAAGACAGCCTCTGTCCTTTGTGCCGGGAGCGGATGGGGAAAAACCCGCTGCGGGTTTTAGACTGCAAAAATCCGGAATGTAAGGAGATCGTCAAGGCGTCTCCCAGAACCGTGGATTATCTGGATGAGGCATGCCGGAATCATTTTGAATCCCTGCAAAAGATCCTGACCAGTCTGGGCATCGCGTATGAAGTGGATACGGATATTGTCCGGGGATTGGACTATTATACCAGAACCGTGTTTGAATTTGTCAATCAGGACGGGTTCGCCCTCTGCGGCGGCGGCCGGTATGACAATCTGGTGAAGGAAATTGATGAAAAGCAGGATATCCCGGCGGCCGGGTTCGGCATGGGCATTGAGCGGATCCTGTCCTTTATGGAGGCGGAGCAGATCGCCTTTCCGCCGGAAGATCCGGTGGCCCTGTATGTGGGCGTGCTGGGGGAAGACGCGGTTGCCACGGCTTACGGCATCGTGCGGCGGCTCCGGGCCAGGGGCATCGTCTGCGAGACCGATTATATGGGCCGCAGTGTGAAAGCACAGATGAAATACGCAAATAAGATCGGCGCGAAAAAGACCGTGATTATCGGTTCCGAGGAACTGGAGAAAAACGAAGCCGATTTAAAGGATATGGAAAGCGGAGAAAGCATCCGCGTCCGTCTGGATGAGATAGAAAATGCGATAGGGGGAGCAGGCAATGTTTGAATCAATGAAGGGCATGAAACGGACACACCGCTGTACGGAAGTTTTAAACTGCAAAATCGGTGAAAAGATCACCGTCATGGGCTGGGTACAGAAACGAAGAAATCTGGGCGCCATGATTTTTGTGGATCTGCGGGATATCAGCGGACTGCTGCAGATTTTGTTCGACGAAACCTATATCGGCAAGGAAGGCTTTGACAAGGCCTATACCCTGCGGAATGAATATGTGATCGCGGTGGAAGGCACCATTGAAAAAAGAAAGGGCGCGGTGAACGAATCCCTGGCCACCGGCGAACTGGAGCTTTGCGCCACCTCCTTACGCATCCTGGCGGAGGCCCAGACGCCCCCGTTTCCCATTGAAGAAAACAGCCAGACCAACAATGATCTGCGCCTGAAATACCGGTATCTGGATCTGCGCCGGCCGGATCTGCAGCGCAACTTTATCAAGCGCAGCGAAGTGGCTTCCATCATCCGGAATTTCCTGATCGGAGAAAAATTCCTGGAAATCGAAACTCCGGTACTGTGTAAATCCACGCCGGAAGGGGCCAGAGATTATCTGGTGCCCAGCCGTGTGCATAAGGGCAGCTTCTATGCGCTGCCCCAGTCGCCGCAGCTGTTCAAGCAGCTGCTGATGTGCGCCGGCTACGACCGGTATTTCCAGATCGCCAAATGCTTCCGGGACGAGGATCTGCGGGCGGACCGGCAGCCGGAATTTACCCAGTTGGATTTGGAAATGTCTTTCGTGGATGAGGACGACGTCATGGACGTGACCGAGCGGATGATCGCGGAGATTTTTAAAAAGATCCGGGGTGTGGACGTGCAGCTGCCGCTGCAGCGGATGACCTGGATCGAGGCCATGAACCGCTTTGGCTCGGACAAGCCGGATCTGCGCTTCGGCATGGAGCTGAAGGACATTTCCGATATAGTAAAGAACTGCGGATTTTCCGTATTTGCCAATGCGGTGGCTTCCGGCGGCAGCGTGCGGCTGATCAACGCCAAGGGACAGGCCGGTATGCCCAGAAAGAAAATTGACGCGCTGGGAGACTTCGCAAAGGATTACGGCGCAAAGGGACTGGCGTATCTGGCCATCACGGAAGACGGCGGGTATAAATCCTCCTTTGCCAAGTTTATGACGGAAGAGGAGCTTTCCCGGATCGTAAGCGCTGCAGAAGGCGAGCCGGGAGATCTGCTGCTGTTTGCGGCGGACAAAAACAAAATCGTCTGGGATGTACTGGGGGCGCTCCGGGTACATCTGGGAGACCTGATGGGGTTAAGGGATCCCGAGACCTTTCGTTTCCTGTGGATCACCGAGTTTCCGCTGTTGGAGTGGAGCGATGAGCAGGGCCGCTATACCGCTATGCACCATCCTTTCACCATGCCCATGGAAGAAGATATTGAAAAGCTGGATACAGACCCCGGCGCGGTACGGGCCAGAGCCTATGACATCGTGCTCAATGGCACGGAACTGGGCGGCGGCAGCGTGCGTATCCATCAGAACGACATTCAGGAAAAGATGTTTGAAGTGCTGGGCTTTACGCCGGAAAAAGCCCAGGAGCAGTTCGGCTTCCTGCTGACCGCCTTCAAATACGGGGTACCGCCCCACGCAGGACTGGCTTACGGCTTTGACCGTCTGATGATGCTGCTCTTAGGGCAGGAGAGCCTGCGGGACGTGATTGCCTTCCCCAAGGTGAAGGATGCCTCCTGCCTGATGACGGACGCCCCCGGCGAGGTGGACGAAAAACAGCTGGAAGAACTGGGACTTTCTCTGTCAGGACAGGAAAACTAAAATGCGGTTTGTCAGTGAAAAAGAAGATTTTGACACCAATTTGACACCAATCTGACACCAAACGATGCAGGAATGAAAACAGAACACAGGATCGGCCGCTCCGGTTACGGAACGGCTGATTTTTTTACGGGAAAAGCGTCTGAAATCCTGTGTGAATTGGTTGAATTTGCCTTTCGGATGAATTATAATGAAAAATAACAGGGTCCGGATTGTACATGCTGGAAGCAGGCACAGTCCGCGGACCGTTTCAGAACTAAAAAAAATACTTTTCAGGAGGAATCAATGCATGGATAAATCAAGTTATTTTCATCGTGTCAGCGCGCAGACGGCCACCAGATTCTGGATCAATAACGTGACCAGGGAAGAGGCGGATATGGCCATAGAAGCCGGCGCCGTAGGCTGTACCCAGAACCCTTCTTATGTATGGAAGATGCTTTCCCATGAAACCGAAAGCGCATATGCCACGGATATTTTAAAGGATATATTAAAAGAAACCAAAGACGCCAACGAGGCCCAGGCGGCGCTGCAGCGTACCCTGGTGGGCAATGTGGCCAAACATTTCCTGCCCATGTATGAGGAAACCCACGGCGCCTGGGGGTACGTCAGCATCCAGGGCAATCCTTTCATGGAAACCACGGAAGATATTATCCGTTTTGCGGAATACAATCGGGAGGCCGGCCCGAATATCATGGCGAAGATCCCCGTAACGGAAGACGGATTGAAAGCCATCGAATACTGCGCTTCCAAACGGATCCCCATCAACGCCACAGAGGTTATGGCCGTAAGACAGGCACTGGACGTCTGCGAGGTCTATGAGAAAGCCACCAAAGGCATGAAGGATCCCGCGCCCATCTATTTTTCCCATATCACGGGCATCTACGATGAGTATCTGCAGAATTACGTAAAGGAAAATCATGTGGATATCAGCCCGGATGCACTGTGGCAGGCGGGCATTGCCGCGGCAAAGAAGGTATATCAGATCGTCAATGACAAACGCTATCCGGTAGGCTTTATCGGCGGCGGCGCCAGAGGCCTGCATCATTTTACCGAGATGGTAGGGGCCAAGGCCTGCATCACCATTAACTGGAAGGGCGCTGCGGAGGACCTGCTGAAGCAGAATCCGCCGGTGGTACAGCGTTTCTTCATGCCGGTTCCCACAGCGGTACTGGATGAGCTGTATGAAAAACTGCCGGATTTCCGACGCGGCTACGACGTACACGGCATTACGCCGCCGGAATACGAGCAGTTCGGTCCGGTGGTACTGTTCAGATCCAGCTTCGAGGATGCATGGACGAAGGCAAACGCGTATATCAAGGAACAAATCGAGCAGCTGTAAGCAAGGAAGGTGGAATACATGAAGCTTTGTACGTTACATACAACCGATAAATTTATGGAAATGATGAGCGATCCCTTTACCAAGCCTTTTCTGGCGGATAACCCGGACATTGAGGGCATGGATATTGCGGACAGCTCCCTGATCGCGGAGACCCAGGAGGCAGGTTACGCCACCCCTTCCGTGGCCCGGAGAATGTATAATTATATGATGTGTGCGGTGGACGCAGGGGCAGACGGCATCCTGGTGACCTGTACCTCTGTCAATACCGTGACCAAAGCCATCCGGCCCCTGATTCCCATTCCGGTGGTGGGCATCGAAGAACCGGTGGCAGAACGGGCCGTGGAAATCGGCGGAAAGATCGGTATCTTATCTTCTCTGGCTACCAGCGCGAAACCGGTGGAAAATTCCATTCTGGAAGCCGCAGCGGCAGCCGGCAAAAAAGTAGAAACCTCTATCTGCGTGGCAGACGGCGCTTTTGAAGCATTAATGCGCGGCGACCGTCCCCTGCATGACGAGAAGGTGCGTATTGCGCTGGATAAATTGGTGAAGGAAGTGGACGTGGTGGTATTTGCCCAGATGTCCATGGCGCTGGTGGAGCATCCGGACTATCCGATCGAAGTGCTGAAATTCGGCAGACTCAGCTATGACGCAATCAAGAAGAAAATGATTGCACATAAAAATCAGAAGTAATGGGAGGAAATTATGAGAAAGGTCATTATTTCAGTGGCGCCGGTTGGGCCGAAGACGCCGATCGTTCCGGAAGAAGTGGCCCAGGACGTGATCAAATGCGTGGAAGAGGGCGCGGCCATCTGCCATCTGCACAGCAGAGATGAAAACGGAAAGCTGATTCCCGATACTTCCATGATGGTGGATACCTTTGAACGGATCCGGGAAAAGACGGACGTGGTGGTACAGGCTTCCACCGGCGGCGTATCGGATATGAGTATTGAGGAGCGCTGCAATCCGCTGAAATACTGGAGAGTGGAAAGCGCGTCTTTAAACGGCGGCACCATGAATTTCGGCGAATCGATTTATGTCAACTCTTTTGAGGACATCCGTTACTGCGCGAAGGAGTGCTACGACAGAGATATACTGCCGGAAATCGAAGTATTCGATATCGGCATGATCAACAATATCAAGCTGGTTTCGGAGGAGCAGATGTTCCATCATCCCATCTGGTACAATCTGGTCTTCGGACATAAGGGAGGCATGCCCGCTACCATTGATGCGCTGATCGCTTTCAGTTCCTTCGTTCCGAAGGGACAGATCTGGGGCGTGACCCATTTCGACCGCATGGACTGGCGGTTCATCGGCGTGGCCATCGCTTTAGGCGCCTCTGTGGTCCGTGTGGGCTTTGAGGACAGCGACAAGCTGGATGCCCATACCAGCGCGCAGTACAACTGGGAGCTGATCCGGCAGCTGGCTTCCATTATCCGGCAGTTCGGTCTGGAGACGGCAACCCCTGAGGAAGCAAGGAAAATCTTAAATCTTTCCCCGGTACAGCCTTTTGAGAAGGGCAGCAGCCGGAAACACAAATTCGACAATGTAGAAGAGGTAGATTTGTATGAATAAGCAGGTACAGATTCCTGATACCCTCAATCTGGCGGACCGCGCCCATATCGCTTTGAACGCCATGATCGGCGTGGCGGATGAAGATTACGAATATATTCCGTTCTTCATGGGATTTTTCCCGGCGAAACCGTCATGGATGCAGCACGGCAACTGGGATTACGGTTCCAGCCACGGCCGGCTCATCGACGCCATGACGCTGGTGCGGGAAATGACCGGCACGGAGGAAGGCAGAGATATTGAGCAGCATTACAAAGAGAATTTCCTGACCTTTTTCCATAAGGACGATTTGAGCTACCGCAGAAATACCTTTACCCAGGATCTGATCGATTTTTACGGCACCCGCTTTGAAGAAGGGGCTTCCATGATCGATCAGCGGGCGGTCATTCTGGGACTGGGCACCTGGTTTATCGATACCGGGGATGAGAAGATCAAAGCATATGCGGACCGGCATGTGGCGGCGCTGAAGCGCATCGCCCGTAAGGAGCGGGATTCCTGGTATTATCCTGCCAGTGAATATACGGATCACGGCTGGCCTTCCTTTGACGCGGTACATACCAGACTTTGTCCGGATCCCTGCGCCATGTGGGGCCGTCAGGTCAATCCTTTGATGCGCTGGCATGAGGCCACCGGCAACCGGGACGCTTTCGAGCTTTCGGAAAATTTTGTGGCAAATATTATTTACCGCAGCGGCGCGTTTTTGCCGGACGGCAGCTTCAATGCGGGCCTGGGATTCCGCAACGGCCATTTCCATACGAGGATGGGGACCTTAGCTTCCATCGCCCGCTTTGCTTCCTTTACCCATGACGCGGATATCTTAAACTGGGTGAAGAAGTGCTATGACTGGGGACTGACCCAGTGTACCAGCTTCGGATGGACCCCGGGGGATTTGCATGATCAGGGCTATGAGCATGAAACCTGTACGCTGGTGGATGCCATCGGCACGGCCATCACCCTGGCTAAGAACGGTTATACCGAATACTGGGGCGTGGCGGAACGGTTCTTACGGAACCATCTGACGGAAGCGCAGCTGCTGGATACTTCCTGGATCCAGCAGGGAGATTCCAAGGAAAATGACGTTCCCCACGAGCTCACTTATTATAAAGTGGCAGACCGGCTGCGGGGCGCGTTTGCCGGATATTCTGCCCCCAATGATTTCGTTTACAGCGGCAATAAGGGCAGAGGGCACATCATGGATGTGCAGACCTGCTGTGTGGCCAGCGGCGCAAGAGGCCTCTACAACGGCTGGAACAATATCGTCACCAAAGAGCGGAACCGGGTCAGCGTCAACATGCATTTCAACAAGGCGTCCAAATGGTGCGACGTTTACAGCTATCTGCCTCACGAAGGCAAGGTGGCGGTCATCGCGAAAGAAGAGATCGAAGAACTGCTGATTCGTGTGCCGGAGTATGTACCCCATACGACGGTGGAGGTGAAGCGCAGTTTTGCCGCGGAGGAACAGACTCTCCGGGGCAAGGATCAGCTGTTTTCCGCCATTGTACTTCCCTGGGTGAGAAAGTGCTTTGTGAAGATTGAAAACGTCAGACCCGGCGAGCGGGTGGAGCTTTCCTTCCCCATCATCTTCCGGAAAACTACGGAAACCGCCGTGGACGATACTTTTGAAGTAGAGTGGGCCGGGGATACTGTCATCAATATCACACCCGGCGGCACCTATTATCCGCTGTACAAGCATAAAAAGCTGCTGGAGCATGCACCGATGACGGAGCAGCCGCTGTACATGGGAAGCGGGAAGAATTATGACTGATGCGGTGATCTTTGATTCCCACGCGCATTATGACGACGCTTCCTTTGGGGCGGACAGAGACCAGACGTTAAGGGACTGCCTGCAGCAGAACGTGGGGTACATCGTCAACGTGGGATCGAATCTGCGCAGCCTGACCTGGGTACCGTATCTGTGTGAAACTTACGGGCATGTGTACGGCGCGGTGGGGATCCATCCGGATGATACCAGGTTTTTGAACGAAGTCATTTTTGCGCGGATGCGCAGCCTTTGCGAAGGAGAAAAAATCGTGGCCGTCGGGGAGATCGGTCTGGACTATTACTGGAACGCCTCTCCGAAGGAAGTACAGAAGCACTGGTTTGCGCGGCAAATGGAACTGGCCGCAGAGCGGCATCTGCCGGTGATCATTCACAGCAGAGAAGCGGCGCAGGATACCTTTGATATGATTATGGCAGCCCATCTGCCCTGCCGGGGCGTGATCCACTGTTATTCCGGCAGCGTGGAAATGGCACTGGATTATGTAAACAAAGGCTTCCTGATCGGTATCGGCGGCGTACTGACCTTCAAAAACGGCAGGAAACTGAAGGAGGTGGCGGCGGCGGTTCCGTTGGAATCCATTCTGCTGGAAACGGACTGTCCGTATCTGGCGCCGGCGCCGTTTCGTGGGAAACGCAATGCATCCGGGCTGATCCGCTATGTGGCGGAAGAACTGGCGCGGATCAAACAGTGCAGTTATGAAACTGTGCTGGAATGTACCTGCCGGAATGCGAAGCGGTTGTTTCACATCGAATAAAACAGAATAAAAGCAGTTTAAAGGAGCATGAGATTTCATGCTCCTTTTTTGCATATCAAAGACAGGCTGTTCATAGGATGAAGAGGAGGAAGGCTTATGCGAAGCATAACTTGGAATGCCTTCCGACGACTTGGCAGGTGCGCCTAAGGCGCGCGTGCCGTTGCATATTATACAAGGTGGCAGGCAATGAAAAAGACAATGGACACACTTTCGGAGCTGTTTATTTATCCGCTGAAGCTGATATTGACCAACCGGAATCTCAACTGGCGTATGCTGCAGGAAATCCGGGTCCGGACAGACAAGCCGGTGACGGTTCTGTATGGCGGAAAGGAATTTTTCGCAGAACCGGACGGCAGCCTTGTGACGGACAGCGCCCAGGCGGTTTATGCGACGCAGGAGATGATCCGGGACATGATGCAGGTGTTCAGTTCCTATTCCCTGTATGCGTTTGAAGAAGAAATCCGGCAGGGTTTTCTGACCATTCCCGGGGGACACCGGATCGGCATCTGCGGGAAAATGGTGCTGGACAATGAAAAGATCAAAACCATCCGTTATATTTCATCGGTGAATATCCGCCTGTCTCACGAGGTCAAAGGCTGCGCGGATACGGTGATGCCCTACCTGTATGAGGGACAGCGTATCTGCAATACCCTGATTGTGGGGGCGCCCTGCAGCGGCAAAACCACGCTGCTGCGGGATCTGATTCGCCAGCTTTCCGACGGCAGCGCCGGGCACAGCGGGGTCAACGTCAGCGTCATTGACGAGCGGTCGGAAATCGGCGCCTGTTACTTAGGCATTCCACAGAATGATATCGGGATCCGGACGGATATTCTGGATTGCTGTCCCAAGCGGGAAGGCCTGCTGATGCTGCTGCGCAGTATGGCGCCTGCGGTGATTGCGGTGGATGAAATCGGCAATGAGGCGGATCATATTGCGCTGCGGCACGCGCTGTACTGCGGCTGTAAACTGATCTCTACGGTACACGGGTATGCTTATGATGATCTGTACAGCAAGCCACTGTTAAAAATGATGCTGGAAGAAGGTGTGTTTGAACGGTTTATCATTCTGGATGCGGTACATAAGGCGGTGCATCAGATCATGGACAAGTCCGGAAAAATATTGTATGAGAGGGGATCAAAGGCATGTTGAAGGCCGTGGGCGCTTTGCTTATCTGCGGCGCCAGTCTTTTATTGGGATGGAAAAAAAGCGCGGCACTGGATCAGCGGATCCGGCTGCTGGATGAGATGGAAAAAAGTCTCGGGTTGTTGAGCGGGGAAATTCGTTACGGCGCTGCAACGCTGCCGGAGGCCATGCGCAGCACCGCCGCGCGCACGAAAGGCGTGGCAGGGCAGTTTTACAGGTCAGTGGCCCACAGAATCAGTACGGATCCCGGAACGCCCTTTTGCAATGTTTGGGAGGAAGCGGTATCGGAAATTCTCTGTTCAGAGAACGGGATCCCCCAAGACGCGGAAATCTTACAGGAGCTGGGGACACAGCTGGGACACCTGGATGTATCCATGCAGCTGGAGGCCATCGAACTTAGTATCAGCCGGATCAGGCACAGGCAGGAAGAAGCAGGCGAATCAAAGCGATCAAAGAGCAGGATATACAAAACATGCGCCGCGGCATGCGGCGTTTTACTCACACTGATCCTGCTGTAGGAAACAGGAGGCAAATGTGGGCGTAAACATCATCTTTAAAATTGCGGCGGTAGGGATACTGGTTTCCGTACTTGGACAGGTCTTAAAGCACAGCGGCAGGGAGGATCAGGCATTTCTGGCAAGCCTGGCGGGGCTGATCCTGGTGCTGTTCTGGCTGCTGCCTTATATCTCGGAGCTGTTTCGCACCATCGAAACCATGTTTTCTCTGTAAGGGCCGGTGCCGGACGGCAAAAAGGAAGAGGAGGGAAAAGACAAATGCTGTGGAAGGTTCTGCTGATTGCGCTGCTTGGCACCTGTCTGGCCGTTTATTTTAAAGAACAGAAAAATGTCATGGGCACAGCCATTGTCATTGCGGCTTCCCTGCTGATCGTCTTTTATACCATGGTCTTTCTTTCCGGTCTGGGAGAAAAGGTGAAGCAGCTGCTTTCCGCCATGGGCAGCGGCGGAAAATATCTAATGACGCTGTTTAAAATGCTGGGAATCACCTATGTCTGCGATCTGACCGCCGGGATTTGTAAGGATGCAGGGAATGCTTCCATTGCGCACCAGCTGCAGATTTTCGGCAAGCTGCTGGTGATTTCCTTAAGTGTACCGATTCTTTCAACCCTGATGGAAACGGTGTCGGCACTGTTATGAAAAAGAAAAGACTTGTGTTTGCGGCCATATTACTGGGACTGCTTGCGATTCCGGTTTTAGTTTTTGGGAGTGAAAGCGCGGAAGACGCCTGTGAAACACTTTACCGGGAGATTCCGATGGAGGATATGCAGGAAGCCGTGGACGAAGTGTTCGGCGATACCGGCATTCGTCTCCAGGACGCCATTTCCGGTCTGATCCGCAACGACAAAACCGTTGTTGATCTGATGAAGGAAATGCTGGGGGGAAATCCGGTCAATCCTTTGGTTTATAAGAAGCTGCTGATCCGGCTGATTGCACTGGCCCTGCTTTGTACGCTGTTTGGCATCCTGCCCCAGATCCTCGAGGACAGCGCCGCCGCGAAAGCCGGGTATTTTATCTCTTTTATTACGCTGATTACGTTTCTGCTGTCCGTTTTTGCGGAAGCGGCCGTACTGGTCAAAGATACCGTTCTGACGGCCATTTTCCTGATGAACGCGATCCTGCCTGCCTATCTGATAGCGCTGGCGCTGGCAGGGGGCGTCAGTACGGCGGCTCTTTCCACAGAAGCCTTTTCCGCACTCAGTTATCTGGCGGAGCATCTGATTCTGCAGTTCCTTTGTCCTGCCAGCCTGCTTTACCTGATGCTGGGGCTCATCAATCAGGCGGCGGAAACAGACCGGTTTTCAAGACTGGCCGATCTGATACAAAAGGGGGTCCGGCTGATATTAAAAAGTCTGCTGGCGCTGTTCATCGGTTTTCACGTGTTTCAGGGGCTGATTACTCCGTATGTGGACCGGTTTCAGACCTCCATTGTCCGCAAATCCATCGAGGCCATTCCGGGTATCGGTGATATTGCGGGCGCGGGAACGGAAGTTGTATTCGGCGCAGCCATGGTAATGAAAAACAGCATCGGCGTGGTGGGACTGATTCTGATTACGGCGGCAGCTTTGATTCCCATTTTGAAAATTGCCGGATATGCGGGCGTGTTTCTGCTGGTCAACGCGCTGCTGCAGCCGGTGATGCAGACCAGGGTGCAGCGCCTGTTTGAAATTGCGGCAAATGCCATCCGGCTGCTGCTTCGCATTTTATGTACGGCGATTGTGTTGTTTCTGATCAGCATTGTAATGCTGAGTGCCGGCGCGGGAGGCGGATTGCAATGAAAGAATGGATTGAAAGTATTCTGATGTTTATGATCGTTTCCTCTGTGGTGGCGGAACTGGTGCCGGAGGAGTCTTACAAGACCGGCATCCGCTTGTTTGGCGGACTGATTCTGGTGGTTTTAACCGTATTTCCGGTAACGGAAAAGCTGTTTTCCATGGATCTTCCGTCCATGGACAGTCTGTTTTCCATCGAACTGCCCGCCGTCAAAGAGGATACGTCCTATTATGAAGAACTGTTTCAGAACAGATATGAGGAATGGGTACAGGATGAAAAAGCACAGCAAAATTGAGTGGTCCGGCATCAAAAAAGAATACATGATCATCGCCATTGCGGCGGGCATTGTACTGATGCTGTTTGCCAGAACCGGTTCCGGCACGACGGGAAAAGAAAGCGCTGCGGAGCATACGCAGGACTTGTTTTCTTTCGGATCAGGACAAAGCGGAGAGGAAGCGCTTTCCGCGTATCTGTCCTATATGCAGGAGAGCATGACCGCCTGTCTGGGCCGGATGCAGGGCGTCGGAAAGGCGGAAGTGTTTCTGACCGCAGCGCCGGAGGAGGAGAGCCTTTACGGCACGGCAAGAACGCCGGCCATTCAGGGGGTTTTGATCGTAGCGGAAGGGGCGGACGATCCGCTGGTGGTGCAGGACATTACCGAGGCCTGCGAAGCATTATTTTCCATCAGTGTGCATAAAATCAAAGTAGTGAAAATGAAAGAGGAGAGGCAATGAAAAAGATTATGAAGAAAAATCAGCTGATTGTTACAACCCTTGCAATTATGATCGCGGTGGCAGGCTATCTGACATTTTCGGGAGATTTGAAAAGTAAACGGGAAAGCGCAGACAGTACAAATGCAGACGTGCAGGCGGCGGCATCGGAAACCGATGAAACGCTGGTCTGGAGCGAGGATGATATTGACGTACTGGGAGAGGACGAAAGCTCGGATATCGGGGAGAACGGTACCCCCGGCGAGGCGGTGCTGACCGAAAGCACTTCTGTACTGGCCTCCGCGAAGATTTCCAGGGAGCAGGTGCGGTCCCAGACAGAGGAGTCCTTAAATGCCATTATCAACAACGCAAATGTCAGCGAGACGGAAAAGCAGACTGCCGTGAATAAGCTGGTGGAAATCGCAGGCAATTCCGAAATGGAGATTGCGGCGGAAACCCTGCTGCAGGCCAAAGGCTTTTCCAATGTCATGGTATCCATTACCGAGGGCAGCGTGGACGTTATGGTCTACGCGGAGGATCTGAATGATACGCAGCTGGCGCAGATTGCGGACATTGTCAAAAGAAAAACAGGCGTAACGAACGATAAAATCGTCATTACACCTGTAGGAAACAATACTGCTGCAGACGCTAGCAGGGAAGATTAAGCAGCCGGAAGGCATTCCGGTAAAGGATGCATTCCAGTTCTTCTTCCTCCAGATCCAGCGCCCGGATACGGGCCAGAGATTCTGCCTGGCTGTCCCAGGGGGAATCGGTGCCGAACATGATGCGGTCACAGCCGTGATCGGCCAGGATCCGCTGCATCTGCGAAACGGAAATCAGCGGAAGGGAAAGACTTGTGTCGAAATAGACATTTCTGCCCACCAGATATTTCTCCACGTCGTCCCAGTTATTCCATCCGCCCGTATGCGCCAGTACGATTTTGCTTTCCGGCCTTCCGTCCACGTCCAGAATATTCAGCAGATTTGCAACGTGATCTGCTGAAGCATGGTGCACGTCGGGATATGCGATATCCCAGCCGGAATGAAACAGTACAATCAGTCCGCGTTTGATGGCTTCATCTGTGATTTTGACATATATGGGATCGTCGATCCATATATTGTGATAATCCGGATGGAGCTTGATGCCCTTTAAGCCCAGGCCGCAGATCATGTCGAGCTTGCCGCAGATATCGTCGCAGTCCGGATGCAGCGATCCGAAAGCGATAATCCCTTCTTTGCCGTTCATGGCGGCTGCAGCACGGTTGACATTTTCAAACTGGGAGGCCTTGGTCATCACGGTGAGTACAACACTGTAATCAATGCCTGCCTCTTTCATGGACTGTTTCAGCTCATCCAGCCTGCCTCTCGTAAAGGCGCTGGTGTGACATTTTTCTTCCAGCGATGCGATGGCGCGTTCTGCGATTGCATCCGGGAAAATATGCGTGTGGAAATCTACTACCATAATTACATCTCTTTTGAAAGATACTGGTCTATTTTCTCAATTGCTTCTTTTTCATCGGGACCGTCTGCGGAAATGGTGAGTTTCTGGTCTTTTAAAAGACCCAGCGACATCATTCCCATAATGCTTTTGGCATTGATCCGCTGTGTTTCGGATTCAATGTAGATGGAACTTTGAAACTGGCTGGCCACCTGCACCAGAAGTGCAATGGGCCGTCCTTCTTTCAGATCTTTGTACCGTTCCAATGAGATTGGTTTGTAAGTCATACTAGTTACTCCTCTTTGTTGGATTTTTTCTGATTCTCATTACGGAGCGTATCCGCTAATTCCGCAATCTTTCTCATTCTATGATTAACTCCCGACTTACTTAAGGGAGGATTGAGCATTTCGCCCAGTTCCTTCAGCGGAATATCATCGTATTCCAGCCTTAGCCTTGCCAGCTCCGCCAGTCCCTCCGGAAGGAGATGGAACTTGTGGCAGGACTGTATATAGCGAATATCGTCCGCCTGCCTGGAAGAGGCGGAGACGGTTTTTTTGATGTTGGCAAATTCACAGTTGCTTCTGCGGTTCACCGCGCCGGCAATGTCATGGAGAATCCGGATGTTTTCAAATTCCATCAGCGCCGCCGAAGCGCCCATGAGGCCCAGCATATCGCTGATCCGGTCGGCTTCCTTGATGTAAAGCACAAAGCTGTTTTTTCGCTGCAGGACCTTGCCCGGAATATCCAGATCCGCCAGCAGCGCGGCATAAAGCGAGGACAGACGGCTGTCGTCTGCATAAAGCTCAAAGTGATAGGAACGTCTGGGGTTGGATATATTTCCCGCCGAAATAAATACGGCCCGCAGAAACGCTCTTTTGCATGTCGGTTGAGAAATCAGTGCAGGTGAAACATAGGGATCAACCGGCCGTCCGCTTTCATCCGCTGCTGGACTGCCCAGCGCAGTATATACGGCGTCTGCTTCCTTCGGGTCACGAATCAGGACCCCGTAGAGGACGTTTGCGCGTCCGGTCCCTTCTTTGCCGCGGAACTGCATAAAACCGGTTTCCGGCGTAATGCGGAATACTTTTTTTAATAAAGATGCGCAGCGTTTTGCCGCGAAGGCATTTTCCGTTTCAAAATAGATCAGTCTGTGTCCGTATCGGTAAAACAGCCTTCCAAAGTAAATCAGATAGGCCGCAATCTCCGCAAGATCCGCTTTGCGGTTCCTGGAAGAAAGTTTGGAAAGCTCCGCCTTTACGGAAGAAGAAAAAGTTTTATGTTCATTCATCGTGGCGACCTTATGAAATCAGGCCGGCAGTCTCCGGCGCATCGAATCCCAGAAATCTGACTTCAGGCATCAGTTCCACAGAAAAACGATTATATACACACTGCCGCACTTCGCGGATCAGCGTCAGCACGTCTGCAGCCGTTGCACCGCCTGTGTTGATGACAAAGCCGTTGTGTTTCGGACTGACACAGGCGCCGCCGACGCGTCTGCCGCTTAAGCCGGCGTCTGCAATCAGCTTTCCGGCAAAGTATCCTTCCGGCCGCTTGAAAGTGGAACCGGCGCTGGGAAATTCCAGCGGCTGTTTTTCGCGTCTTCTGCGATTGAATTCCTGCATGCGTGCCGCAATTGTCTCAGGATCCTCCTGTCTCAGACGAAAATCGGCTTCCAGTACGATCCAGCCTTTTTCGGCAGGCAGGGAACTGCGGTAGCCAAGTTCCAGATCCGCTGTTTCAAGGGAGAAGACCGTGCCGGTTTCATCCATCAGCAGAGCGCTTTGCAGTACCTGGCAGATTTCTCCGCCATAGGCGCCTGCGTTCATAATGATGCCGCCCCCAACAGTGCCGGGGATCCCGGCAGCAAATTCAAGCCCGGAGAGGCCGTGCTGGCAGGCCAGTCGGGAAAGGGCGGTAAGCCTTGTACCTGCTTTGCAGTGCATATTTTGTCCGGAAACGGCAACTTCGGCAAACTGGTCACCGATATGGATCACCAATCCGCGAAAGCCCGCATCGCTGACCAGCAGGTTGGAGCCGTTTCCCAATATAAAAAAAGGAATATTTGATTTTTGACAGAAGCGGATGAGCTGCTGTATCTCTTCCACGGTATGGGGAAGTACAAAATAATCGCAGGGACCGCCGATCTGAAAGCTGGTGTGGCGTGACAGAGGTTCATTCTTTCGTACATGGCCGGATCCGACAATGTCTGAGAGCAAATCAAACATAAATCACTATACCCTTTCAGATAAAAATCAGATAAAAAGTCCTACGCTCTGTTATACATCAAAACGCTCAACGAATCAACGGTAAATATCAACGAAAAAAAGTCATTTTCGAGCACTTTTATACTTGAATCTTACTTTGGATTTTATTAATATGAACGAAGGTTATAAAGACTACAGAAAAAGAGGTTGGATTGTATGAAAAATATCGCAAACGGCGTATGGCCTACCATGATTACGCCGTATACAAAGGACAACAAAATTGATTATGACGCGGTGCTGCGTATGATCGAATGGTATGACAAACAGGGCGTCGCCGGCATCTTTGCGGTGTGCCAGTCTTCGGAAATGTTTTTCCTGGACAAAAAGGAGCGGCTGGCGCTGGCGGATTTCGTGGTTAAAAATACGCCGAAGCACATCCAGGTCATTGCCTCGGGACATGTAGCGAAAAGCAGGAAGGATCAGATTGAGGAAGCCAAGGCCATTCTGGATACCGGTATTTCTTCCTATGTATTTATTTCGAATCAGTTTGCCGCGGAAGACGAGGGGCCGGATGCGGTGGAGCGCAACATCGAAGCGCTGATCGATGCGATTCCCGGAGATTCCTTCGGCATTTACGAATGCCCGTATCCGTATAAAAGGGTGCTGACACCGGAAAACTTAAAGATGTGCGCACAGACGGGGCGGTTTTCCTTCCTGAAGGATACCTGCTGCGATCCTGCGCTGATCAAGGCAAAGCTGGAGGCGGTCAAGGGCAGCAATCTGAAGATATTCAATGCAAACGCCGCGACGCTGCTGGAAACCCTGCAGATGGGCTGCGCGGGATTTTCCGGGGTCATGGCCAATTTCCATGCGGATCTGTATGTATGGCTTTGTGAAAATTATGAAAAAGCGCCTGAAAAGGCAAAGCTGGTACAGGATTTTCTGGGGCTGGCCTCCGTTATCGAATGTCAGTGCTATCCGGTGAACGCCAAATACCATATGAATCTGGAAGGCGTGCCCATGGAACTGCTGTCCAGAACCAGAGACGCCAGTGCGCTGACCGTCAGCCGAAAGGCGGAGGTAGAGGAGCTGCACCGGCTGTATCATTATTTTAAGAAGGAAGTTTTGGGATAGTGGCATCAACAACGTTACAGGAAGAAATCAAACGAAGACGGACCTTTGCAATTATATCGCACCCGGACGCCGGAAAGACGACATTGACGGAAAAGTTTCTGCTTTACGGCGGCGCCATCAATCTGGCGGGCTCGGTGAAGGGCAAGGCGACCGCAAGACATGCGGTGTCTGACTGGATGGACATCGAAAAGGAACGAGGCATTTCCGTGACCTCCTCGGTACTGCAGTTCCCCTATGACGGGTACTGCATCAATATTCTGGACACGCCGGGGCATCAGGATTTCTCGGAGGATACCTACCGTACCCTGATGGCGGCGGATTCCGCGGTCATGGTCATCGATGCGTCCAAAGGCGTGGAGGCCCAGACCCGGAAGCTGTTTAAAGTCTGCGTCATGCGGCATATTCCCATCTTTACCTTTATCAACAAGATGGACCGGGACGCGCTGGATTCCTTTGAACTGCTGGATGATATTGAAAATGAACTGGGGATCGCTACCTGTCCGGTGAACTGGCCTATCGGCTCCGGCAAGGCATTTCAGGGGGTGTATGACCGGGAAAGCCGGCAGATCCTGAAATTCTCCGATACCATGCGTGGCACGAAGGAAGGGGAAACCCTGCGCATCGATCTGGAGGATGCGGCGCTGGACGATGCTTTAGGCGCCGGCCCTGCGGACAACCTTCGTTCGGAAATCGAACTGCTGGAAGGCGCCGGCACGGCCTTTGACCAGACTGCGGTGGATCAGGGACGGCTGTCTCCGGTATTTTTCGGTTCGGCGCTGACCAATTTCGGCGTACAGACCTTTCTGGAGCATTTTCTGAAAATGACCAGCGCGCCGCTGTCCAGAATGTCGGACGAAGGAAGTATCGACGCTCTTTCTGATACCTTCAGCGCTTTTGTCTTTAAGATTCAGGCCAATATGAACAAATCCCACCGGGACCGGGTGGCCTTTATGCGGGTCTGTTCGGGCTGCTTTGAAGCGGACAAGGAAGTCTTCCACGTGCAGGGCGGCAAGAAAATGCGCCTGCTGCAGCCGCAGCAGATGATGGCGTCGGAGCGGCATGTCATTGACAGGGCTTATGCGGGGGATATCATCGGCATATTTGACCCGGGCATCTTCTCCATTGGCGACACGGTCTGCGCGCCGGGGAGCCATTTTGCCTTTGAAGGGATCCCTACCTTTGCGCCGGAGCATTTCGCCAGGGTCCGGCAGGTGGACACCATGAAGCGGAAGGCTTTTATGAAAGGAATCCTGCAGATCGCCCAGGAGGGCGCCGTGCAGATCTTCCATGAAATCAATTCGGGCATGGAGGAAGTCATCGTCGGCGTGGTGGGCGTCCTGCAGTTTGACGTGCTGGAATTTCGTCTGAAAAATGAATATAACGTGGACATTATTATGGAACGGCTGCCCTACGAGCATATTCGCTGGGTGGAAAATACGGACATGGATATCGAATCCATTACCGGCACTTCCGATATGAAGAAAGTGCAGGATTTCAAAGGAAGATATCTGCTGCTGTTTATCAATGCATGGAGCGTGGGCATGACGCTGGAGCGAAATGAAGGCCTCATGTTAAGCGAAGTCGGGACGGTGCAGCAGACTGCTTAGGAGGAGAAAGGCGGCAGCTGCGCTCCCCGTGCGCGCGTGCCGCTACATATGATAGGAGGCTTTTTCAGGATGGATGTAAAGATTACGGATTATCAGAATTACGTTTTTAAGGACGATTGGACGGAATGTTTCGAAAAGGCAGTGGAGGAGCTGAAAGAGGCCGGGGGAGGCACTTTGCGGGTAACGCCCGGAGTTTACAAATGCGCAAGCATCTGCCTGACCTCCAATATGACGCTGTATCTGGAAAAGGGCAGTGAGATTTCATTTATGGATGATTTTTCCCGCTATCCGGTGATCCGCGGCAGCTTTGAAGGCGTTTTCTGCGATATGTACCAGCCGTTTATTTACGCAAAGGACGAGGCGTCCGTATCCGTGGAAGGAAAGGGCGTCATTCGGGGCAACGGACAGAAGTGGTGGAAGGCGCTGCGGGACGGGGAACTTTCCGTTATGCGGCCCCGGCTGCTGTATTTTGAGTCCTGTTCCGAGGTTCTGATCAAGGATGTGACGTTGATCGATTCCCCCTGCTGGACCGTACATCCCTACTGGTGCGATTCGGTGCGGGTCATCGGCATCAAGATCAAAAATCCGGCGGACAGCCCCAATACCGACGGCATCAATCCGGACAGCTGCAGAAATGTACTGATCAAGGGCTGCCAGATCGATGTGGGAGACGACTGTATCGCCATCAAATCCGGGGTGGAGCAAAACGACACTTTAAGATCCTGCGAGGATATTCTGATCGAGGACTGCCATATGGTACACGGCCACGGCGGCGTGGTTTTAGGCAGCGAGTCTTCCGGCGGCATTGCCCATGTGACGGTGCGAAACTGCGTCTTTGAGGACACGGACCGGGGCATCCGCTACAAAACCCGCAGAAGGCGGGGCGGCGTGGTCAGCGATATCCGCTTTGAACACATCCGGATGAAAAACGTCATGTGTCCGTTTGTATTTAATATGTTTTATTTCTGCGGCAAGCTGGGGAGAGAACCATGGGTTTCCGATCCCGCGCCGGCGCCGGTGGATGAAGGGACGCCTTCTTTAAGCGATATTGTGATTTCCCACGTGCAGGTGGAGGACGCCAGGTCCTGCGCCGGTATCTTTGCGGGACTGCCGGAGCAGAAGATCAGCGGCATTACCATGGAAGACTGCAGCGTTTCTATGCGGCAGGACGCTGTGCCGGAGATTCCTGCGATGATGGCCGGCATCGACCCCATGTCCGCTGCCGGATTTGTATTTAAAAACACGGAGCAGGTGACGATGAAACAGGTGGACCTGGAGAATGTCATCGGAGAAAAAGTCGTAAGACTTTAAATAAAATTGTCGTTGGGACTTGTTTATTTTTCCGGTATGTGCGAAAATAAGAAGCAGTATTAGTCGAAAGGAGTATCAATATGATTTATACACAGGAAGTTGAAAAAATGTGCACCGTAGCAAAAGGTGCAAAGCATGAACCTGCGCCCATTCCTCAGGAAGGTGCATGGACCAAGGTGAAAGAAATCAAAGAGATCAACGGCTTTACACATGGAATCGGCTGGTGCGCGCCGCAGCAGGGCGCCTGCAAGCTGTCCCTGAATGTAAAAGACGGCATTATTCAGGAAGCATTGGTAGAAACCATCGGCTGTTCCGGTATGACCCATTCCGCTGCTATGGCGAGTGAGATCCTTCCGGGCAAGACCGTGCTGGAAGCCATGAATACCGACCTGGTCTGCGACGCCATCAATACGGCGATGCGTGAACTTGCGCTGCAGATCATTTACGGCAGAACCCAGAGCGCATTTTCCGAAAACGGACTGGCGGTAGGCGCAGG
Source organism: uncultured Lachnospiraceae bacterium (assembly GCA_947630295.1). Classification (GTDB taxonomy): domain Bacteria; phylum Bacillota; class Clostridia; order Lachnospirales; family Lachnospiraceae; genus CANRIM01. Next base: position 54,691 of record CANRGZ010000003.1, read on the forward strand.
TCTGGAGGATCTTGGCAAGGGTCTTCGTTCCCAGGTGGGTACGATGTACGGTACATTAAAGAAAGGCCCCCGTTATCTGGAGATGGCGGAAGGCTACGTCACAGGCATCGCGCTGGATGAAAACGATGAGATCATCGGTTACCAGTATGTCAGCCTCGGAAAGATGACGGATTTCATCAAGAAGGGCGACGATCCGAATACTGCATGGGAAAAGGCAAAAGGACAGTACGGCCGCGTTGCGGACGCTGTAAAGATTATTGATCCGAGAGAGGAATAATGACGGATCGCCTGAAAACCAGTTCACATGTATATTTAGAAAACGCCTGTCAACGGCGGAATGGAGGATTAATCAATGGCTTTATTTGAATCATATGAAAGAAGAATCGATCAGATCAATGCGGTGCTTGCCAATTACGGAATCGCATCGATCGAAGAGGCGGAGAAAATCACGAAGGACGCAGGTCTGGAAATCTACGACACCGTGAAGAAAATCCAGCCCATTTGTTTTGAAAATGCCTGCTGGGCGTACATCGTCGGCTGTGCAATCGCAATTAAGAAGAACTGCCGCAAGGCCGCGGATGCTTCGGCTGCCATCGGCGAAGGACTGCAGGCTTTCTGTATTCCGGGATCCGTTGCCGATCAGAGAAAGGTTGGCCTGGGCCATGGCAATCTGGGCAAGATGCTGCTGGAAGAAGACACCGAGTGCTTCGCATTCCTGGCAGGCCATGAGTCTTTTGCAGCGGCAGAAGGCGCCATCGGTATCGCGGAAAAGGCAAACAAGGTTCGTAAGAAACCCCTGCGTGTTATCTTAAACGGCCTCGGCAAAGACGCCGCACAGATCATTTCCCGGATCAACGGCTTTACTTATGTAGAGACGGAAATGGATTACTTCAGCGGCGAAGTAAAAGAAGTATACAGAAAATCCTACTCCAACGGACTGCGTGCCAAAGTCAACTGCTATGGCGCGGACGACGTCAGAGAAGGCGTTGCTATCATGCACAAGGAAGGCGTGGACGTTTCTATCACCGGCAACTCCACCAATCCCACCAGATTCCAGCACCCGGTTGCAGGAACTTACAAGAAAGAGTGTATCGAGCAGGGCAAGAAGTATTTCAGCGTTGCATCGGGCGGCGGCACAGGCCGTACCCTGCATCCCGATAACATGGCGGCAGGCCCGGCTTCCTATGGTATGACGGATACCATGGGCCGTATGCATTCGGATGCACAGTTCGCAGGATCTTCTTCGGTTCCGGCGCATGTAGAGATGATGGGCCTGATCGGTATGGGCAACAACCCGATGGTCGGCGCTACCGTTGCATGCGCAGTCGCTGTAGAGGAAGCTGCTGCAGCAGGAAAGTTCTGAAAAATTTCTTTCAGACAAAGGAGTATGAGCAATGGATATTACAAACACTATCAAATATGTTGGCGTCAATGATCACGAGATCGACCTGTTTGAAGGCCAGTATGTGGTGCCCAACGGCATGGCATACAATTCCTATGTGATCCTGGATGACAAGATCGCGGTTATGGACACGGTTGACGCCAGATTTAAACATGCGTGGCTGGACAATCTGCAGAATGCGCTGGATGGCAGGACGCCGGATTATCTGATCGTGCAGCATATGGAGCCGGATCATTCCGCAAATATCGATGAGTTTATGCAGACTTACCCGGAAGCGAAGATCGTTTCCTCCGCCAAGGCATTTACCATGATGCAGCATTTCTTCGGGACGGATTACGAGGGAAGAAATATTGTGGCAGGCGAGGGCGATACTTTAAATCTGGGCGCGCATACACTGACTTTCGTGACGGCACCGATGGTACACTGGCCGGAGGTTATCGTTACCTATGATTCGCTGGATAAAGTCCTGTTCTCCGCGGACGGCTTCGGAAAGTTCGGTGCGCTGGACGCAGATGAGGACTGGGCCTGCGAAGCCCGCCGCTATTATATCGGCATTGTCGGAAAATACGGCGCGCAGGTACAGGCACTGTTAAAGAAGGCCGCTTCACTGGAGATCGAAAAGATCTGCCCGCTGCACGGACCGATTCTGACGGAAAATCTGGGATATTATCTGAATCTTTACAATATCTGGTCTTCCTACGGCGTGGAAAGCGACGGCATTGTGATTGCCTATACTTCTGTATACGGACATACCAAAAAGGCCGTGGAACTGCTGGCCGACAAGCTGAAAGCCAAGGGCTGCCCGAAGGTCGTGGTCAACGATCTGGCCCGCTGCGACATGGCGGAAGCGGTGGAAGATGCCTTCCGTTACGGCAAACTGGTACTGGCTTCCACCACCTATAACGCTGAGGTCTTCCCTTTTATGAAGACCTTTATCGAGCATCTGGTCGAGCACAATTTCCAGAACCGCTATGTAGCCTTCATGGAAAACGGAAGCTGGGCGCCCCAGGCAGCAAAAGTCATGAAGCAGATGTTTGCCAACAGCAAGAAAATTACTTTTGCGGATCAGACGGTTCGGATTTTGTCGGCATTAAATGAAGAAAGCATTGCACAGATCGATGCGCTGTCGGATGAATTGTGCAGGGATTACCTTTCCAGAAAAGAAGATACGGCCAATAAGAATGATCTGACCGCTTTGTTCAGAATCGGATACGGTCTGTATGTGGTAACATCCAGCGACGGCAAGAAGGACAATGGCCTGATCGTCAATTCCGTGGCACAGGTGACGGACTCCCCGAATCGTGTGGCAGTGACCATTAATAAGAAGAATTATTCACACCACACCATCAAACAGACGGGCATTATGAACGTCAACTGTATTTCCGTGGACGCACCTTTTAAGGTATTTGAAGATTTCGGTTTCCGCAGCGGTATCAACACGGATAAATTTGTGGATTATGAAGAGCTGCGCTCCGACAACGGGCTGCGTTTCCTGCCCCGTTATATCAATGCTTTTATGTCATTGAAGGTGGAGCAGTATATTGATCTCGGCAGCCATGGCATGTTCATCTGCAGCATTACCGAAGCCAGAGTGCTTTCGAAGTTCGATACCATGACCTATACCTATTATCAGAACAATGTCAAGCCGAAACCGGATACGGAAGGCAAGAAAGGCTTTGTCTGCAAGGTCTGCGGTTATGTCTACGAAGGCGATACGCTGCCGGAGGACTTCATCTGTCCGCTGTGCAAGCATGGCGCGCAGGATTTTGAGCCTATCGGATAAATTTTCAAACAGAACATGACATATGAATCGTTTCCCCGATACTGCCGGATGCTCATAAGTCGTGCAATACAAACCGTGAAAATGGCAAAATGAAAAACAGGTATCGGCTGAGCGGGTCGATACCTGTTTTCGTTATCGGCATATAAAGCGAGCTTTGAAGGCATGGTATTTGTGACATCAATCAGGTTACTTTCCATATCGTTTCATCGCCGCAGATATTGCGAATTTTCAGACGAAGTGGTTTCTTTTCACAGCGAATTTGTCCGTTCCAAAATTCTTTTGTCTTAACGCCATTCACTATAACATAGCCATTCTTGTCAATTTTGATTTCATTGTCGGAGTGCCACTTGCCGTTATCGTATGTACAGTCAACGCTTAATAATTCAATAAGTTCCAAACCGTCTTCACTGATTTGAATGGGTTTGTATGGTTTACTTGCTGAAGAATTAAGGAAAGCCTTTTGATTAAACTCGGATATCTTTGAAAGTACACGATCGCTCATAAATTTATCAATAAAAACAGTGTATCCCTCAAACAAGTCTCCATGGTTTTTCTTTGTATGAAATTCTGCATAATCCTCAATGATAATATCGTCAAGAATCTCTTTCAGGTCGCGCAGCTCTATTTCGATTGTTGTGCTGTCGTCTTTTCTGATAAATTGCATGAGTTCATCTTGGTCTATAATGTCTATGTAATAAATGATTACCTTTTTTATATTGTTGCTAAGGTCGGGTATTGCCTGATGAATAATGCGGGTCATCATCACTTTGTCGAGCAGCTTAGAAGCACTATCCATCAGATTCGGCACATAAACAGGAACTGTCCCAAGCTTGCTGTCGGAGACAGCGCCTTCCCAAAAGGAATCGAGAGAATCCTCGTTTTTCAGACCGGGAATCAATGATTTAATTTTATCCATTGTTTGAACGGGGTTACGATAAAGCTGTACGCCGTCTTTAATCTCCAGAATGTCAAATTCTGCGCTATTTGAGACTAGTCTGTCGCGGGTGGTTTGAATGGAGTTGAGTCCGATGTCGCAATGGATAAAGCGGCGTCCGAGCTTTGCGGCAACGGCAGCAGTGACACCACTGCCTCCGAAAAAGTCGGCTATGAGCATATCTTTGTTTGAAGATGCTTTAATGATTCTTTCCAGTAGTTTTTCTGATTTTTGTGTGGTATAATCTACATTTTCTCCCGGGTATCGTGCAGCTCGTTGTATATCTATCCACCAATCTTCAGGTACTTTTCCGCTTTCATTAAGTACAATTGTCTCAAAATCCATTCCTCCCTTCCCGATTACATTACGGTTTGCTCTGTCAAGACTCCCTTCTGCATACGGTATTCTTATCTCATCTTTGTTAAAAATATAATTTTCACTTTTTGAAAAACGGCAAATAGTATCATGTTTTTTAGGAAAATCAAATCCGACGTTTGATACAGCTGTATAACACCAAATAATTTCATTTCTAAAATTTTCCTCTCCGAAAATTTCGTCAAGCAAAATTTTTACATAATGTACAATGTGCCAATCCAAATGAACATAAATGGATGCCGTTTCATTCATAACGGACTTGATGGCCATAAGGTTTTCGTACATCCAGTTCAGGTACTTTTCTTTGTCCCAAACGTCACCGTACATTTTTTCTTCAAAGGCCTTCAGATCATCAATATCAAGCTCCTGTTCAGCCTGAGCAATGGCTTCCGCCACTTTCGGGTTGCGGCGGATATAAACCTTCTTTGCGTAATCCGCACCACTGGCAAATGGTGGGTCGATATACACAAGGTCGACCTGAATGCCTTTTTCTTTTAAATACGCGCAGGCAGAAACGCATTCGCCACGGATAACCATATTACCGTCTGCATTTTCTCCTACGGTTTCCTGCTTTTCCATTTCATAAAGTGGCATACCGCGTTGGAACGTCTTTGAAACGTCATCAGCACCTTTGTATTTCAATATTCTGTTAAAGTTTCCGAGTACAGCCTGCCCTTCAATCGGTTCGGGTGTAAACGGTACATATTTTATTGGCATAGATTATATCTCCTTTCCCAAACATACTTTAATAAAGCATTTGCCGTAATCATTAACAAGTAGTACTTTTTCATTAATTTTAATCTTAAATGGTCTACCATAAGATTTGTATAAAGTACTCCGGGACTGTACATACGGATGATCTTTAAATGAGTTATAATCGTATCCATCTATCTGCCCGTCAAATATATTTAAAACACCTAATCTTAATAAATTGGTTATAGATGTAGAAATATTAAATGGATCTGATAAAGATGCTAATTCCTTTATAAAATATGTAGGCATAGAATTTGAATATACTTTACTTATATTTTTAATTGAAAACTTAATTTCAGCACAAGCAAGTTGACTTGATTCAACAAATTTCTGTAAGACTTTAGCGTCTAAAGGACTCATCTGTTTTATAGCATCAACGAAAGATGGCAACGCTTGGATTACAGTTCTTGTATCCATAGCGGAAACTAACAAATTTTCGTACATTTCGCGTAGTTCTTTTTCGTCATATGTATATTTTAAAGCCTCTAAAGTAGGACCGGCAATCATTGTTGGAGGAATTTGTAAATTCTCAGGAGGGATACATTTAGTCTTTTCTTTTAAATCATTTTCAAATGCCTCTAAATTGTATTTAAATGTTAAATTGGCTTTTTTAATAGGATATAATACAACATTGTTAAAAAAGCCGACCACGGTGGACAATACTCCGTCAGTTTGCTTGGCGGTTTCGGGAAAAGATTGTTGAATCGCATCGGAAATCGGTTCAATTACATCAGGCAATAAAGAATTTCTGCTTTCGTTCATTATAATTCCTCCTCAAATATTTTTTTGAGTTTCTTATGTATCATCATAATTCGTTCACTCACTGACAATGTGTCCTCCAAATATAAATAGTCAAAACGTTCATAGCCAAAGATTTTGTTGTTCTGCGTTAAGAATTCCGTTTCCATAAAGGTTTTCTTATCTTTGAAAGACGTGTCATTTGCGTAGATGCTGCCTTTCGTTTCCACAATAATCACATTGTGGATCACTCCATCTTTTCGTCGGAGAATTAGAAAGTCTGGAGTATAGATACCAATATAGTTCCATTTTCCGTTGTCTCGCCGATAACACTTGATTTTGAATTCAGTCATGTCTCGATCTCCGTTATAATAAACTTCCAATCCAAGCTTTTCGATTTCGTCAAAAGACAGGATTTCTTTTAAAAATGTTTTTTCAAAACTACTGTCTGTGCGATAAGGCAGATAATGGAACGATCGGTCTTTATTTTTGTGAGAAGATGTTTGCGTTCGCAAGTCTGCAGCTATTGCAGTGTTACCCGTTTCCTCAAGTAGATGAATAGTCATTTCAATTTTAGGATCAATCTTCAGTTTTCCATTATCATCTTTGATGATGTTTTCTACCACGTTTTGCGAAGGATAATAATCCTGGGGCTTGTCGGTATAAACTTCAGAGGTAAAGTTTGCAATTTTCAAAAGATTGGCTGATTCAGGTATCAGATCTTCAACTGTGGTAAAGTCTTGCTTATCACAGAAAGCCTTGCGAATATTGGCGTCAACTAACTTTCGATTGTATTTTGAACTGTAGTAATACGTATCACCTTTTTTGTAAGTGATTATTTTATAGACGGATTTAAGAGAATCTTCGAATTTCATCAGATCATCGACAGAGGGTGAGCCGAAGCCGCCTTTCATAATACCATAAATCCACGAGAGGAAAGTCGTCGGTTCGTTACCATATTCCATGTCGTCAATACGGATAGTTGTTTTACTTTCGTTCATTGAAAGGTCAGTGGTTTTGATAATACTGTCTGCAAGACGGGCATTATTGGTCGAAGCCGCAATATATCTTGCAGGGTCGGCTTTGTCAATCGTGAGTGTATCATAATTAATTTTAAGCTGAAAGAAATCGACTTTTGGCAGCTTCAAATATGTTGTGCGATCGTAACGTTTCAGGGGAGTTTTGCTGTTGTCGGCAGATGAAAACTCTTTGAGCGTTATGTGATGCTGCCTTTTAAGCTGCATATTTAATTTATCTGCGTTGCTTTCGTTTAGATAAATGAGCGCTGTTTCTGGGCTGTATTTCACAACCTGACGCAGACAGCGGCAAGAAGTTTGTAAGACCATATTCGTTGGACAGTCTCCTTCCTGGGAAAGGATAATACCTGTAAGGCTGCGGCAATCCCAGCCCTCTTTACCGATCTGCACCAGAAGGACAATGCGAATTTGGGAAACAGAGGTATCTAAAATATCAAATTGCATTTGGCTGTCAGCAGGCATTTTATATTGCTTATTGCCCTTATGAAATTTAAGAATCGTGTTTTTGCCGAGACCATACTCTGCAACAATATGGGCTACCAAAGGATAAACAACTTCTTCTAATTTTTCGATTGTACCGCAGTAAATACCGAGTTTAGCAGTCAATCCGCCTGCATAGACAGTATCTTTATATGTATCAAGAAATTCCCGGACGCCTTGTTCAATAATTAAACTGCTGTTGGCAATATCAGCAATTTTAACAACGGGACACTTCAAGAAGTTCCCCACACCGTTAATCAGGGGATAGTAATATACAATATTCGTAATCTCAGCTGTTCCTACAGAAAGGGAGTCTGCCACCTTAATTTTTTCCAACTTTTCAAGATAAGGTGTACCTGAAAAACCAATAACGGAGTTAATGGTATTATTCTGCACCCATTTTGTAACAACGGCACGGAGTTTTATTTCGTCACTGACAGCATGATGTACTTCGTCAATGAAAATTGAGAGCGATGGTAATTTGCCGATAAGGTTACGCAGTTCATTGGCCTGTCTGTCTTTTTCATCATCACTCTCTTCAAACATATGAATTTGACCTTGTTTCTCCTGAATACGGTCAAGAATTACTTTTTCAGCGTTTGTAACAGCTACTAAACCAAACAACTCAGAAAGTGGCTGGTGATTTGCAATCTTCTGGACATTTGGATTTTTAGTTTTGTTTGATTTTTTTGCGGTCTTTCCCTGATCAAGCACTTCAAAGGAAATCATACGCTTTATGTCCGTTGCTGCAGGCTCCGGGATAACCCAGGCAGGATTAAAATTCTGTATTGTTTTAAGACTTGGAACAACGGAAGATTTTAGTCCGGATGGAGCAAAGATAATAAAATTATGTGCAAATGCAGGGTTTGTTGGTTCATTATAGGCAAAATATAAATCAAGATAGATGAATGCCGCCATCAAATACGTCTTTCCTGCACCCATTGGTAAGCTAAACAGATAATCCGTATAGGAAATGCCATAAAATGCATTCCGAAAGAAGCTGTCATAGTCAATATTTGACAGATCTTTCTTAATATGCTTTTCAAGTTTTTCAGAAACCTGTTCGCCGGTATTATTAGTTAATCGAGAATATTCGAACAATGCGGCTGCCGCTGTATTGTTCTTTAAGTATTTGCGCGTTGCCGTAGATAATTCTATGCCATCTAAATCAATAGAGTTGAAGCAACCGTTTTCGAACAATACCTCCAGTGGCTTGCATTCACAGCCAATTTTAAGAAACAGATAAACCTTGATAGCCTCAATCTGGGCATCTCGCATTTGTCCCGTTTTCTCTATATATTCAATTATATTTCGGACTGTACATTGCGAAGAAGTATACCACTCTTTGCACTTGTTTTCTATCATTTTATAGAACATACGGTGCCTCCATAAATTGCAATTCTTATAAAATTTAATTTTTCATTGTACCATTCGCAAGATCGGCTGCTGCAAAAGAAATAAAATAAAAAGGCAGAGTAAGCAGCTTTTGCTCCGGATGATAGCCGTAATTGTTTTTGGAAACCTTAATGGCACATGCAAATTTGTTATGATTTGCGAATTTCTCAAGGGAGTTGAGTGTCCCTTTGCCTTTTTTTACATCGATCGGATAGAGTTTGTTATCCGATTCAATGATAAATTCCAGTTCGGCAGATGCTTTTCCTCGCCAGTAGAATAGTTTATGACCTTTTGCAATCAGCTCATTTGCTACAAAGTTTTCAAAGAAAATGCCAGACAGAGTGTTTTCCCTCTCACTCGATATGAACGAAGCTGCATTGATTCCGCTTTGGTAGGAGAACATTCCGATATCCCCGAGAAACAAACGAAAATTACTTTCATTATCCGGTATAAGCGGCATTGTGATGTGCTCTTTCAACTGGAAGGACTGATTGACAACATGCGCCATTGTGAGCCACTGGATCGAGGTTGCAAAATCTCTCGTTTTGCTTTTTTCTTCAATGAGCCCGGGAGAAAAGTTTCGGGATTCCCGGTTAAGTTGTTTATAGATATTTTGAAACAAGGTGTGAGACCGTAAAACTGCTTCCTGACTTGCCTGATATAAATCCATATCGGAAAGATAATTGTCATACAGTGTCTTGAGAATATCTCTTGATTCAAGAAAATTACCTGACTCAATAAAGGTATCAACCGCTTCGGGCATGCCGCCTACCAGCAAATATTTATATATCTGTTCCATTGCCAGTTCATGTATCTGACTGTCCAGCGGATGCCTGTCCATATATGCTTCTTTAAGGGCATCATAAAGCATTTTGTTGCTGTTCAGCAAAAACTCATCAAAGGTCATCGGGTAAACCGTCAGCTGATTAATTTTTCCTACGGGAAAAAGAAATTTGTTGTTGTCCTTTACGCCTCTTTTATGCGTTTCTCGCTGAAGTTTTATCCGCACCATCGATCCTGTTGCAATCACGGGAATTTGCCTGTAATCCTGACAAAAGTATTTTAGAGAGGATATGATATTTGGGCATTCCTGTACCTCATCAAAGATGAGCAGCGTTTTTTCATTTATCTGTTTTCCTTTGCGTAAGGAGATATATTCAATGATTTTTTGCGCATTGGCGGTTTCGGAACAAAACGCACGAATTTCATCTTCAATTTTGCAATCGACATAGATGTAATGATCTTTGTAATAGTTCTCAGCAAAAATATTTTTTACAAGATAAGTTTTTCCGACCTGTCTTGCGCCCCATACAATTAATGGTTTTTTTCGTCTGTTGATATTCCATTCAATCAGATCTTGTAAAGCATTCCGTTCCATAGACACCTCCTTACAGCAGATAAATGAATCATAAAATAAATTGCACTTTTTTGCAATATAATTTTAATATTATTTGCACTTTTTTATACTGTTTTCGGCTTATAATTTGCACCTGCGCTTTTGGCGCTGTACTTGTCAAGAAAAGTGGACACAAAAAATCATTCTCTTTTTACAGTAATGACGCGCAGCGCCTTGCCGTCAACCTCGATGCGGGCGATACGGCGCAGTTTTTCCGCAATGGCCGTTTCGGAGGCGTCGTGGGAAAGTCCCAGTTTTGCAAGAAGTTCGGATTCCCGGATGCCGGGATTTTTGCATCCGTTGCCGCGGTTCCCTTTGCGGCGCTGGGCGCAGATCCACACTTTGCAGGCCGGGCCTTTTGCGGCGGTCCGGGTCCTTCGGGTGTAAGGCGCACCGCAGCGGGCGCAGAACAGTTTCCCATAGAGTGCATGGCAGTTCCGGCTGCGGCGGACAATGCCCGATTCGGCATCCTTCTGTCGGTCTTTTAAAATTTTTTGCACCGCTTCCCATTGGCTGCGGGAAATGATGGGCGGATGATCGTGACGCAGATAATGGCTTTCGTATGCCGCATTGGGGTCGGGCCGTTTGGTCAGAAAATCCACCGGCGCCTGTTTTTGCAGCAGCTTATCCCCCACATAGGTTTCATTTTTCAGAATCGCGTATACACCAGAGGCGGACAGCTCTTTTTTGCTGCGGAGTCCGAAGCCGCCCATCTGCGCAACCTGGCGGGCGATCTGACGGTAGGAGCAGCCTTTCAGAAACAAATCAAAGATACATTTGATGATCCATGCATGGGCGTTTGGAATGAGGGTGCCGCCTACGCTGTCATAGCCTAAGATCCGGTTGTTGCCCAGATTGTACTGTCCGCGGCGAAACCGCTGGGCATAGCTCCATTTGACATTTTCGGAAATACTGTAGCTTTCATCCTGGGCTATGGCGGCCAGCAGAGAGAAGATCAGCCGGCCGGAGGGATCGAAGCTGCGGAGCCGTTCTTTTTCAAAATAGATTTCCACACCGCTCATCTGTAAAAGCCGGGCGTAGTTTTCACAGTCCACCAGATTTCTTGAAAAACGGGAAATGGACTTGACCAGAATCAAATCGATGCGTCCGGCAAGAGCGTCGCGGATCATCTGCATAAATCCGGACCTTTGCCTGGTGCTTAAGGCACTGTGTTCGTCGGCATAAATACCGGCAAATTCCCAATCCGGATTGCAGCGGATACAGGACGTATAATACGCTTTCTGCAGATCGAAGCTTTCTTCCTGGGGCGACAGGCCGGTAGATACGCGGCAATAAGCCGCCACCCGTTTTTTCCTCTGATCACGGGTTCGGGCAATCCGTGTGATTTTCATTTTTCCTCCGATTTCTGACCTGCCAGTCTCTGTAACGTTTCA
>CANRGZ010000004.1 GCA_947630295.1 uncultured Lachnospiraceae bacterium
CCGAAAGATTTGCGGTATCGCTGCCCGGACTCATGCCTTCCGGAATCGTCCGTACCATGCCGATGGCAGATACGGGAGCCATTTCATCCATGTACGGCGTATGGGCTGCCGCAAGGGGTGTCTTTCCATCCAGAGACGCCAGCGGTTCATCCGCCATGCCGTCTCCCAAAACAACAATATATTTCATATGTTTTCTGCTTTCCTTTTATGTATATATTCTGATCCGGTTAATAACGGGCACCTGATCCTCTGCCGCACGAAACGCCGCCTGGCTCACCGGTTCGGTAATAAACGCCGCCTCGTTTTCAATCAGGGGTTCCAGTTCCTGCGCCACCGGCAGGCGCTTCCGTATTTCGGACAGATCCTCCCGGCGGACTCTTACAAAAAACGGACAGACAAAGGAATCGAAATCCAGCAGCCGCATCTGCTGCGCCGGCAGATTCATGTTGATCAGTGCTCCTTTATGTTTCACCGCGTCGATCACATCGCTGACCACCGCACTGGCCGTGGGCAGTTTCCCGGCTCCCTTGCCGTAAAACATGGTGGCTCCCAGCATATCACTGTCAATGTATACGGCGTTAAATACGTCGTTGACGTGGAACAGCGGATGGGCGGGTTCCAGCAGAAACGGCGCCACCATGGCATACATGCCCTGCTCGTTTTTCCGCGCGCAGGCCAGCAGCCTGACGTTGCGTCCCATCTGTTTGATATAACGGATATCTTCTGCGCTGATCTTGCGAATGCCTTCCGTATAAATATCCTCATAATTAACGGACTGTTCATTGGTCAGCGAGGTCAGAATGGCAATCTTTCTGCAGGCGTCATACCCGTCCACATCCGCGGAAGGATCCCGCTCCGCATAGCCATAAGCCTGGGCCTGGGAAAGCACATCGGCAAACTGCGCGCCCTCCTCATACATTTTCGTCAGAATATAATTGGTGGTTCCGTTCATAATCCCCGAAATTTCCGTGATATGATCCGCCGTCAGCGATGCATACAGCGCCCGGATGATGGGGATGCCGCCGCCGACGCTGGCCTCAAACAGGAAATTGGTCCGGTGGGCCTTCGCCGTTTCCATCAGCGCGGCGCCGTGCTTTGCCACCAGCTCTTTATTGGAGGTTACCACGGATTTGCCCGCGCAGAGCGCCTGATTGGTAAAGGTATAGGCAGGCTCCACGCCGCCCAAAACTTCCACAACAATCTCCACTTCCGGATCATTTAAAATAATATCGAAATCGTGCACGATCTTTTCCTGCACCGGATCCCCGGGGAAATCCCGCAGATCCAGCACATATTTGACTTCGATTTCCTGTCCCGCATGTCTTGCTGCAATGTCTTTGTTCTGTTTTAAAACTTCCACTACGCCGGAACCTACCGTTCCGTACCCGAGAACACTGATATAAACCATTTCTAATCCTCTATGCTTTCTGTTTCTTTTTCTGCTTCCGCTATGCTTTCTGCTTCTGCTGCTCTTTCTGCTTTTCTTTCTCTTCTGCTTTTTCGTTTTCTGTAGTACGCTCTGTATACGAAAATCGAAATCACCACGGTCACTGCTGTTTCCAGGAACATGACAATACTGGTGAAGACCGTGCTTCTCCAATACCAGACAGTTTCCAGAGCACACAGATCATACGGCAGGTCCAGAAACAGGTGGGTCAGTCCCGCAACAAAATACAGCCACTTCGCTTCAAACTGCCGCGCCGTATATATCAGAAATGCACTGATGGAATAAATGCACAGGTTCAGTACCCTGACGAACATCTTAAACAGATATTGCCACAGTTCCGATTTGCTGATGGTATCGGCGGAAACCGTAACGCCCTTGGCAATTTCATACCGGTAATCCGCGCCGCCCAGTGAAAGCAGTACCCCCGCCACGCTCAGCACCAGCATCACCGTAACCACCAGCGAATCTGCAAAGGCATAGCCGCCTGCAAAACGCAGCGCCCGCACCGGATTGGACTCTTTTTTGATAAAAAGCCGGCATCCGAGATAAATCACCGCCGTTTCAATTGCCACGGCGTACACTTCCTTGATCACGGCCGCAATCGTCTTCACGCTGGGATCCGTGCCCAGCAAATGCGTAATCACGCTGTCCATACCGAGGGTACTCCAGAGCAGCGTCTTTAAAATCAGTGCCGCAATAAAGAAAAGGATGCCCCAGACAAAAATCAGCGCTTTTCTCTTTTCCCTGTCTTTCCCAAAGAAATAGGATGCGAATGGCGTTACCAGACAGATCAGCGCCGACAGGATCATCACGATAAATGTCCAGATCGATACAATCATAATACTCTCCTTGTGCTGCCTGCAATTTTTTCGCAGACTAGTATAACATATATTTTTCCGGTTGTCTTTATTTTCATAAATCTTTTTTTATTTTCATTCAGGAATTGTCTTTACATTTTTTCCTTTTTATGCTATTTTTATTTATATCGTAGATATTATGCGGTTTATATTATTCTTTTGGAGGTAGTACGATGAACAAAGGTACTGTTAAATGGTTTAATAACCAGAAAGGGTACGGATTCATTTCTGATGAAGAAGGAAATGACGTATTCGTTCACTATACCGGACTGGAAATGGAAGGTTTCAAAACCCTTGATGAAGGTCAGGCAGTGGAATACGAAGTAATCCAGGGCGAAAAAGGACCTCAGGCAATTCACGTAGTAAAGTTATAATTCTGCAATCATTTACCCTGGCAGATAGTATTATAGATTGATGGCTCTTTAATCAGCTATATTGCAAAAGAAAGAATCCCGAAGCATCGGGATTCTTTCTTTTTTATTTATCCGATCACTTCCACCGGCACGTTAATCTCTGCCGGACGATTTTCCCGGTCAAAGGCCGAAAGCGTCCTTTCCCGGTGGTTCCAGACAAAGTGCAGCGTCTGAAAGCCTTCCGTTTCATAAGCGTACCCGTCGCCGCTGTCATTATAAAAATCACAGGACGCGTCCGCGCCGGCATACACCCGGATCTTATCACACTGCCCGTTCGTTTTTTCCGACATGGGAAGAATGGAACCGGCTTTCACATAGACCGGCATCCGCGCCACAGGCGCATCGGCAAGAATCTTCTGTCCTCCCGCGTACCGTTTTCCGGTTTCAAAATCATACCAGTCTGCACCGGCCGGCAGATACACTTCCCGGGTCTGCGCCCTGGAAAGCGGCGTGCTGCCTGGTCCGTATTCCATGGGTTCCGTCACCGGGCAGACATAAAAGCTCTTTCCCAGCATAAATGCGTCTTTGATTTCCCGGACGGCAGGATCCGATGAAAAATCAAACATCAGCGACCGCAGCATGGCCTGATCCCGCAGTGAAGCCTCGATGGCCAGCGAATAGATATAGGGCAGCAGCCGGTACCGCAGGCGGATGTAATAAACAATGGAATCGTAATATTTGCTCCCTTTTTCCCCGAACTGCCAGGGTTCTCTGGGGGTGTCGGTTCCGTGAGAGCGCATGACAGGCAGAAATGCAGCTGCCTGCAGCCACCGGGTATACAGTTCCCGATAGCCTAAGTCTGCCACGCCGGTATCAAAATCTCCCTGCCAGAACCAGGGGGCTTCCCCTTCCGTGGCGTTGCTCCATTTGCGCCAGCTCATGGTATTCCCGGCGAAAAACGCCCCCGTATCCCAGGTCCAGTTCAAAATGCCGCTCATGGAAATGCTCAGGCCTTCCGCAATCTGGTGCCGGAAGGTTTCCCAGGTTGCCGCGATGTCGCCGCTCCAGAGAATGGTTCCGTATTTCTGTATGCCGGGATATCCCGCCCGGGTGAGATTCACTACCCGTTTATCGCTGACCTGCCGCTGGTGCTGGTAAATGCCCTTCGCATGGGCCACACAGTACGCGGAGGAGTTCCTGGCATCCAGATATTTGTTGGTGGATTCCAAAGCGAGACGGTACCGCTCCGCCTCCGGCCGTTTTTCCAGCCCATTCCAGTCCGGCGTAAAGGGTTCCGTGGAATCGCACCACCAGGCGTCGGTGCCTGCGGCGAAGAGCTCCTTCTCGCACTGCTTCCAGTACATGTCCCGCGCTTCTTCGTCAAAGGCGTCATAAGTAGAAAAATTGCAGAGCAGTTTTCCCTTTGCCGCGAATTCGTTGTTATTTTCACAGCCCTCTTTACAGTTGGGCCAGATGGAGATCATAAATTTCACGCCGTCTTTGTGCAGCTGCTCCACCATGGCCTTTGCGTCCGCGAAACGGGATTTATCGAAAATCTTATTCCCCCATTTGCCTTCTTCCCAGCTGAGCCAGTCCAGTACGATACAGCTCAAAGGAATCTCCTCCGCCCTGAACCTGGCGGCGGTCTCTAAGATCTCCTCCTGGGTTTTGTACCGCTCTTTGGACTGAATATAGCCGTAAGCCCAGCGGGGCAGCAGCGGCGTATGGCCGGTCAGGCTGCGGATGCCGGCAATCAGCTCGTCAAAACTTTCGCCGCTGATCAGATAAAAATCCACCTTGTCCACCGCGTCGAATTCCATGGTGATCTGATTGTCCCGCTCCGTATAATGCATCATGCAGGCAGCGTCAAAGAATACCGCGTAGTTCTTGGAGGACAGAAACACCGGCATGGGGATCTTCATATTGTTATGGTAGAGATATTCCTCACAGTCCCGGTAATTGAATTGCCCGTTTTCCTGCTGTCCCAGCCCATAAATGGCCTCGTCCGCGTCAATGGAAAAGGAAATGGAAGCGCCGTAAGCGTCTCCCACTTTTACAGTTTCCGCGTTTTCCACGAAGGACCGCTCTCCGTCTACCGTCACTTTGGTGACAATCTTCGGCTTTCCGTTGGAAAAGGTATAGCGGTAGATTTCTTTCGGCGTAAATACGGCTTCCTTTACGGACAGCAGCGTCTCCTCACCCCTGATAAATGAAAGTCCCTCCGGGGTTTCTTCCGCGGTCAGCGGGCTGGCCTTCTCGTTTAAATTGCGGGGGGCCCAGTCTGCCAAAGCGCTGCTTTTGTCAATGTCTTTTGTGGGCGCGCAGATCACACGGAGGATCTGCGGCGTTTTCTGTTCTGTATAAAACAATCGTCATACCTCCAACAGCACGGCATACCCGTTGGCGCCAAGGGTCACGGTATCCGTGATGTTCCCCTGTAAAACGTCCTGCCAGGTGCCGTTCAGTGCTATGTTTCGTTCTTCCTGATTGAAATTAAAAAGGTAATACAGCTTTTTCCCTTCGTAGACCCGTTTTGCACAGCTTACCTTTTCCGGCAGCAGGAAGGGGTCTTTTTCCACCCCGGCCTGGCTGCAGACATAATCCAGCAGACGGCACATGGCCGGATCTTTCAGCCCGGTGCCCAGATAACAGGCTTTGCCTTTGCCGAACCCGTGCTCGGAAACGATCATGCTGCCCTTTTTGTAGGTATCGGTATAGACCCCCAGAGGCTTTGCCTCACCTTCCAGCAGATCGCACCAGTACAGATCCGTGGTGTCAAGAGATTCTTCTCCCAGGGTCAGCCGGATGCCGGCATGATTGGAATCAAAGATGGGTTCCACTTCGGAAACGCATACCCCGAACACATCCGTCAGCCCGGCGGGCAGGGACAGGGTATATCCCACATTGTCTTCGTTTTTGGCACTGCTTAAAAAGCTTGCCAGCAGCGTACCGCCTGCCGCCACATAGTCCCGTAAGGCCTGCCGCTGCGCTTCCGGAAGAATGAAAGCCGCAGGCAGGATCACACATTTATACTTGGATAAATCCGCCTCCGCGGAAATCACGTCTGCGTGTACGCCGATCTGCTCCAGCTGCCGGTAAATCAGATTACAGAAATCCAGATAACGGAAGCTGTCGTCATTCACCGGCTTGATCCGCAGCGCCCAGTGGGTGTCATAGCTAAGCAGAATGGCCGTCTCATTGGCAAAGGAGGCCTCCTGATACGGCTTTAACGTCTCCAGCAGTTTTGCGGTTTCCTGCATTTCATAATATCTGCGGCGGGGAATGCCGTCCATATCCACAATGGCGTAATTCAGCTGCTCCGCCCCGAAAGGGAAGGTCCGGTACTGAAAATGCAGCATCAGCTCCGCCCCGTGGGCGTAAGACTGCAGCACCGCCTGTTTCAGCGCGCCGGGATTGGGCTGTCTGCGGCCGCTGCCGCTGAAGCGGTGCCCGCCGCCGGACATGAATTCCAGCACCCAGAAGGGTTTGCCGTCTTTGACGCCCCGGGCAAAGGCGTAAGGGAAGGAATCCACTTCCGCATTGCGCAGCTCCGGGTAAGAATCAAAGGCGTAGACATCCAGATCCTTCGTGCTTTTGTAATAATCGATGCTGTTGGTGGCCAGCCCCGTAGCGTTTGTAGTCACCGGATACCGGGTATGGGCTTTTAAAATATCGCTCTGCAGCGTCTGGTATTCGATCTGGCAGTCGGAAGCAAAACGCTCCGCTTCCAGCCGCACCGTCGGATTTTCATAAAAGTTTTTGATATGTTCCGCCGTTCCGGTCTCGATCGTATTGACCGGCAAATGGATCTGGGAAAAATCCGTATATTCCTGGGACCAGAAAATCCCGCCGCTTCTGCGGTTAAAGGCTTCGATGGTCCTGTATTTGTCTTTCAGATACCGTTGGAACTTTGCGTCGCAGACCGGGCAGTGGCACCGGCCGGTACCTTCCTGGGCCGGTTCATTGTCGATCTGGAACCCCGCCACATAGGGGTGTCTGCCAAACCGTTTCGCAATTTCCAGCGTAATCCTTCTGGAATACATCCGGTAATCCGGATTGTTGTAGCAGTAATGCCGTCTTCCGCCGAAGGGCCTTGTAATTCCCCGGTTGTCCGTATATAAAATTTCCGGATGCTTTTCGATCATCCAGGCCGGCGGGCAGGCCGTGGGTGTGCACACAATGGTTTTGATGCCATGTTCGCCAAGATATGTAATCACCTGTTCCAGCCAGTCAAATACAAATCGTCCATCCTCCGGTTCCATGCGGCACCAGGCAAATTCCCCCATCCGCACCGTGTTGATGCCCGATTCCACAATGCATTTCAAATCCCACTGCAGTTCTTCTTCCGTTTTATGTTCGGGATAATAGGAAACGCCGTATAACATGCTTATTCTCCTTTTCCGGTAAAATAAATATCCGCGCTCTTCTTAAAGGCGATGGGCGCATCCAGCGTCAGCTTTACGATCATGTCCGGTTCTTTTGTATCCGTTTCCGGCAGCTGCACGCGAATGCCGGACGCATCCTGGGTAAAGGACAGGGCCTGCCCCCTGTAACTGCAGGAAAGGATCTTCCGGGTCAGGGGTTCTAATTTCAGTCCCGCAAATTTTTCCGGATCCATGATGTGCAGATAAACCTCCTTTTCCCGGTAGGTGCTGCCGAAGACCTTGTCCACCGGTTCAAAGGGGCCGCCTCTTGTGCCGTACACCGCTTCATGGTTTTCCTTTAACCACACGCCGATTTCCCGCATCCGCGCCTTGACGGGTTCAGGAATGTGTCCGTTTCTGTCCGGGCCCACATTTAACAGGAGATTGCCGTCCCGGCAGATGACGTCCGCCAGCATATGAATCAGCCAGTCGAAATCCGATACCGGGTCATTGGGCATCCAGCCCCAGCTGGTACCGGAGCAGACGCACATATTCTTTTCCCAGGGCACCGGGATAATGCCGCCTTCGATCTCATGGGACCCTTCATCACAGTAAAAATTGCCTTCCCAGCCGGAACGGGGGTTCATAATCGTCAGCGGATTGTATTTCCGTACCATTTTATTGAGCTTCACCGGCTCCCAGAGCCAGGCGCTGGTGGTATCGGAGCCCTTGTGGGCCAGCCACGCGCCGTCATACCACAGAATGTCGATGGGCCCGTACTTGCTCACCAGTTCTTCCACCTGTGCATAGCACTGGGCCTTCATGGCGTTTGCGCTTTCCGGCAGTTCTTCCGGATGGAAATATCCGGGGAAACGCCAGTCCATAGGCGAATAATACAGCCCCACTCTTAAACCCGCCTCTCTGGCGGCGTCCGTATATTCCTTTACAAAATCCCGGCCGGAAGCCGTTTCATAACTGGTAAAATGCTCATAGCTGCCCGGGCTGTCCCAGAGGGCAAATCCGTCGTGATGCCGGGTGACCATGACCATGTATTTGGCGCCGAACTCCTTCGCCAGATCGGTCCATTCATGGATGTCGAAATCTTTGGGATTAAATTCATTGGCCAATGCTTTATACTCGTCCCAGGGGATCTGCTCGTTGTGGCGCACCCACTCGCCGCGCCCCAAAATGGAGTACAGACCCCAGTGTACAAACATGCCGATTTTGGCGTCCCGCCACCACTGCATCTGATCGTCCGTCAGCTTCAGTTCCTCGCAGCGCAGGCCGCCCAGACTTTTAAAATTAATGCTGCTTTTCAGCATGGATGCCAGCTCCGCGCCGGTCATCTCCCTCGGTAATACCTTTTCTGCCATGATCCGCTCCTTCTGTTATGCAAATACGCTGACAGGCTGATTTGCCTGCAGCTGTACCCTTTGTTTCTCTGTGCCGTACATCACATCCGCTGTGCAGTCTTTCTCCGCCGTCAGTACCAGCGACGCCAGTTTTCCTTCCTTCCAGTCCAGATCCGCCCGGATAGCGCCCCGCAGCCGCACGCCGTGCAAATGTCCGCTTTGCCATTTGTCCGGCAGTGCCGGCAGCACGTCAATATACCCTGCATGGGACTGAATCAGGGCTTCCAGTATGGCATTGGCGATGCCGAAATTGCCGTCAATCTGAAACGGCGGATGGGTATCGTAAAGATTGTCCATAATGGATTTGCGCAGCAGCTGCATAATATTGTCATAAACCTGATTGCCTTTCCCCAGCCGCGCGTAAAAACAGGCGACCCAGGCCCGGCTCCAGCCGGTATGCCCGCCGCCGTTTTCCAAACGGGTGGCCAGGGTTTTTTCCGCCGCCGCCAGCAGCTTTGGCGTTTCTTTTGTGATCTCGTTGCCGGGATGCAGGCCGTAAAGATGGGAAATGTGCCGGTGTCCCAGTGCCGTTTCCTGATATTCCTTCTGCCATTCCAAAATCCTGCCGTCGCTGCCGATCTTTGTAGGCGGCAGCCGTTTTAAGATCGCCGCCACTTCTTCCACGCCGTCGGCGGTGCCTGTCACCTCTGCCGCATCCAGATAGGCCTTGCAGAGCTGCCGCAGGATCTGTATATCCATGACAGGCCCCATGGCCAGACTGCCCGTCTGCCCCAGCTCGGAATAATAGGTATTCTCCGGAGAAACGCATGGTCCCGTGACCAGCTGCCCCTCTTCATTTTCCGTTAAATAGTCCTCAAAAAAGCGCAACGCTTCCCGCATCACGGGAACCGCCCGTTCCTTTAAAAATGTCCTGTCCTGTGTAAACAGGTAATGTTCATACATATGCAGGGACAGCCAGGCGCCGCCCATCACCCAGAAGGGAGAAGCATCCATGACCCCTTCCGGATCCGTGTTGGCCCAGAGTCCCGTATTGTGATGCGCCACAAAACCTCTGCATCCGTACAGTTTTTCGGCGCTTTCCTTTCCTTTCACCGCCAGACGCTCAATCAGATCAAACAGCGGCATATGGCACTCCGGCAGTCCGCATTTTTCCGCCATCCAGTAATTCATCTGGCAGTTGATATTGATGGTGTACTCGCTCTGCCAGGGCGGCGCAAACTCGCCGTTCCAGATGCCCTGCAGATTGGCAGGAAGCAGACAGTCATAGGAAGCGGAAATCATCAGATATTTCGCAAAGACAAACAGCAGATTCACCAGATAATCATTGTCCGCCGACGGGTCTTCCCGCAGTTCGTTCAGCTGATCCTGGGTGATGCGCCCGTCGTATGCGCAGTCGTTGATATCCAGCGTCGTTCGTTCATTGAGCGCCTGATATTCTGCGATATGGGTTTCCAGAATTTTTTCATATCCGGCCCGGGCCGCTGCTTCCAGTCGTGCATTGCAGGCAGCTTCAAACTCTTCGCCGCCGGAAAAATCCGTTCCCGCCGCCACATAGATGGTCACCGCGTCCGCCTGTTCCGTATAGGCGTAGTCTCCGACTGTTTTGCTTTTCGCTCCTTCCGCCGCCAGCTTCAGGGCGCAGTAATACTTCACGCCCCCGGGACCGCACTGGCCTTTGATATATGCCACGCCGTCCGAAAGGCTGCCGGTTTCTTCTTCAAAAGGTTTGCGCATCAGATTGGCCTGCACCGTCAGATCCTTTGCGGCGTCGGAAGTCACATGCATCACAAAAACATTATATTTGTGGCTGACAAAATGGGTCCTGTGGTAGGTCTTTCCCAGCCGTGTGTACTGCACATGGGCCAGCGCCTCATCCAGATCCAGATAACAGGCCCGGTTTTCGATATTTTTGCCGCCGTGTCCCAGAAAATGCACCTTTAATTCCGCCGCGTACTGATAGGGATTCAGGTATTTGGGCGCGGAGGTCATCTCCATGCGGGCATAAAAATGGGCTTCCTCCAGCCGGCCTTCCTGCACCAGCTGCCGGATTTTTGCAATGCTTTCTTTTGCATCCGGATTTTTCCGGTTATGGTCGCTTCCGTACCAGATGCTTTCTTCATTGATGACGATGGACTCTTCCCTGATTTTTCCCAGCACCGAAGCGCCCAGCCGGCCGTTTCCCACCGGCAGCCCGCCGTCCCATTTTTTGGCGTCCTTGCGCAATGAAATAATGTGTCTCATGGCATCCTCTAACAATGGTGTTTTTTCCGATAGCTGACAAACTGTTCCCAGTCGTAGCGTCCCATATAATGCTCCCCTTCCCGCAGATGGAAGCCGATCCTGCCTTCATGCAGCACCATGGGCGCAAATTCGATTTCATCCGGCACCACCAGGCCCTCCAAGCCTAAGATCCGGTAAGCATCAGTTGCTGCGGCTGCCGATAAAAATTCCGATACGGGGTCCGCCCATTTATCCTTCGTGGCACTGGCCACGTACAGATGCCGCGGCGCCACCAAAGCCCCTGCGAAATGATGATCGAAGGGCAGTTCATTTTCCCGCTCTGCATAAGCCGTATACGCGTCGCAAAGCCAGGTCTTGGAACCTTCCTTCCGCAGATGCTTCACCCGCTCGCCTTTTTTGCCCCGCTGGATAGCGATGCCGCCGCCGCCCGAACAGTTGGTAATAGTCATGGAGAACCGCTGATCCAGCGCGCCGGCGCACAGGGCCGCTTTTCCCAGACGGGAATGTCCGCAGACTGCCACCCGGGAGGCGTCGATCTGCACCAGGGTTTCCAGATAATCCATGATCCTGCAGGCGCCCCAGGCCCACATATGCACCTTTCCCCAGGCATGTTCATCAAAGGTCTGGGGCAGGGCACCGATACCGTTTTCCTTTTCATGGAACAGGTCGTCGATAATGTCCCGGTAATAGAAGGTGGCGTAAGCAAAACCTTCCCTGATCAGATAAGGCGCGATCTCATCTTCGATGCCGTCCCCCCGCTGAAACGCGATATGGATAAAGGCGGGCACGCTTTCCTCGCTGAAAGGCAGATACAGTTCAAAGGGAAAGGCAAATGTCCCTGCCGTGGTTTCGATTTCCAGTTCGATTTTTGCTTTCAGCGCGGTATTTTCGAAAACCGCTTCTTCCTCCAGCACCGTATAGGAAACCTCTTCGTTCCAGTCCGGTTTTCTGCCCCACAGATTGTCCAGCAGGTTTTCCTCGATCTGCTCTCTGCGCAGCGCCCAGTCCTGCTTTGTGCGCAGGGGCGTTCCCGAATCAAATTGCAACAGTTCCGGCAGATTTCTTGCAGCCAGTTCTTCACTTATCTTCATAAAACCACTCTCTTTAATTCATTAAAATATATTGTTGATACAATCCCGCAAAAAGGTATCCAGATTGGCATTGACCCCCACCCGGCCTTCTGTCAGCAGCGTCGTTACGTACAGCGTGCCCTTGCCGGCGCTGATTTTGACCGCCGTGGGCAGATGCCGCTTCGGCGCGGGTCTTCCGTCCGCCGCCTGCTTCCCGTAGGTATAAGCGATTTCCTGACAGGGGCAGTCGGTTTCAATGACTCTCACGGACTGGAAGTCAATATAATCCTTTGCTTCGTTGTATAAAAATTCCAGATGATACTTTGGCAGAGCCACATGGAAAAACAGCTTCGGACCTTTTTTCGTGGAAACGCTGCCTTCCGTCAGCGACAGGTGCATATCCTTTCCTTCCGGCGCCAGCACCACCACGGTTTTGCCTTCGTCCAGGGCTTTCCGGATTTCGGCTTCGTTTTCTTCCGGTTCGCTGCTCAACCACGCGTCCGCTTTTGCATCCTTCGCCAGAGAAAGCACCGCTGCCACCGCCTCCGCCTCTTTTCCGAGGGCAGTTACGGCAGCTGCCTTTTCCGGCTTCGGATAGGCATAGAGTTTGAAGCTTTCCGTATAGATCACTTCGCCCTCCTTCTCACACCAGACATCCAGCCGGAGTTTTCTGCAAGTTTCCCCTTCCGGAAGCTGCAGGGCCAGGGAGGCCGCATACTGCGCCGTTGCCGCCGGCACTTCCGCGTCAAAGGCGTAGGACGCATAGATCCTGTCTTCCTCACAGAGCACCGCTTTGATCTGTATCGGGCCGGTAAAGGCAGTATCATTCAGCAGCCAGATTTCCGGCTTTGCACATTCGCCGCCGTAAAAATACCGCCGGTCGCTGCGTATGCTGATCCGCACCGGCGTCAGGCTTTCCTGATAGGCGAAAAAGGCCCGCTTCGGGATCCGGTCACAGCCCACCAGGGTCTTCATCCAACCGGAGGGCCAAGCGTCGATCAGCAGATGGATGGCCGTGTGATTTAAAATATCAGAACGGCGGCGGAAGGCATCGGTCATCACCCGGGTGGCGTGTTCCTGATGGATCTGGCTTTCCCGTACCCAGTCGCTTACATTGTCCTGCTCCGGATACCAGTCGCCATGGGTGCCGTTGGTCTGGGCCCGCACGATCCGTGTGGGATACCAATGTCCTTCTTCATCCATTTCCATCCATTTTTTCGGATATCGTTCCCACATAATGGGCTCATTATCCAATCCTTCTGCACCATACTCCCCACATCCGACCATCCAGCCGGATTTCACCGGAGGCAGATATCCCCGCATCAGCTTGCCCACCGGCACGCCGTGATTGGAATACCACATGGTGTAGCAATGGAAATCCGGCATCCCTTCCATGGTGGGCGCGTCGTAATCGCCCTCTACGTTTTTGATGACGCGATCCGGGTTTTCCACATAAACGGCCTTTCTGGCCGCCGCGAAAAAGGCTTCCAGCTCATCCCGCAGCAGCTCCCGGTGTCCTTTTTTGTCATACCGCTTCGAAAACTTGCTGTTTGGATCCGCGGTTCTGCGGATACAGACCGGCTCGTTGATAAAGGTCACCATAAAGGCGCTGGGATGATTGCGGATCAGATGTTCCATTTCCACGGTCTGGCGGATACACTCCGCAAACTGGGGCCGCCTTAAGAAACTGAACAGCGGCAGGTCCGTCTGGGTCATCATACCCAGCATATCCATATAATCGTAGATTTCCTTCTGCACCGGCCGCTGGGTGAGACGGTAATAATTCATATGGCACAGCTTCGCGATCAGGATATCATCGATCAGCTGGGCGTAATCTTCTTTTAATACGCACTGGGGCAGATGGCCCATTTCATTGGCCCCGCGCATCAGAATCGGTCGGTTGTTCAGGTAAAACCGGCCCTTCGGTTCGCTGGTTTCATCGCTGATGAATTTGCGCATACCGAAATGTTCTTTTTTCACCGAATCCGCCGTTCTTCCCTGATTGGATGAAAGACGCACCGTCAGGGCGTACAGGTACGGTGTTTCCGGATTCCAGAGCCGAAAATCCGCCGGCATCCGGATGCGGTAACGGTACTCGTTTTTCCCGATGCCGATCCAGCCGATATGCGCCTGAAAAGAAGTCCCCCCGCCGTCCGTGAAATTCTTCGGAACAATTTCCGCCTGCAGTTCGTAATCCTCGTAGATTTCCTTCGCGTAATTGGCCACGCCCACCCGCAGTTCGATAAACCCTGCATCAATATCCGGACGTGCAAAGAGATCCTCTACCCGGATCATAGGGGTATAAATCAGCTCTACCCGGCCGAATACGCCGGCGCCTGCGGGACAGTGATGCCATCCCGTGTCCGGATCATCCCAGCCAAGGCCCGTGGCAGCATATACCTTGTCGCCGTCGATGTCGCCCTCGCCCAGAATGGAATAATCATTTTCAATTTCAATGACCAGCTGGTTGGTTTCCTTCAGATAATCGGAAACATCGAAGGAAAAAGGCGCGAAAAATCCCTCATGCTGTCCCACAAAAGAACCGTTCAGATAAATCACGGCCTTATAATCCACACACTGAAAGGACAGAATCGCCCGTTCTTCCGGCTTCGGCTTTTCCGCCGCAAACACCCGGCGGTAGCAGGCTTTCCATTTGCCCACAGGGCCGCGGTAATCCGGTATCTCCACAGATTCCCAGTCCGTGGCCGCGGCAAGATCCGAAAAAATCTCTCCGTCCTTCATAAACCGGAAATCAAAGGTCTTCATTGCAATGGTTTTCTCCGGCGCCGCCGGCACGCTGTAATCCGCAAGAAAGGGGCTGTACTTCCTCCGCAGCGCAGCCAGATCCTTTTGAAAACGCGCCAGTTTTTCCGCCTCAGTCAAATCTGCGGAAAACACAATACCTTCTTTGGAAAGGGACGCCGGTAAGGCTTCCACCACCCTTTCCCGTATTTCCACAGGCTCGATCTCCCGGTCCGTGGAACTGACCGGATGGGCCGTCATTGCAATATCGGCAAAATAATCATTTGCAGCCATTGTTTTCTCCATTTTTTGTCTTTAATACAGACTTTCCGGATACAGCCCCTGATCGGTCAGCGCGCGAAACGCTTTCACAACATAGGGCGTATCCTGCGCATAGGTCACGCCAAACCATTTGTCATGGGTTTCCAGCACCTGCACCTGGGCTTTGCCCGCCGTAATCAGATCGGAGACCACCCCCGGCAGCAGATACTCTTTCTTCAAAAGCTCCTCCGGTTTGATATCCTTAAGGAACTGTATGAAGCCTTTTTCCAGTTCCTCCGTCAATTCCGGTGTGAATCCCCACATATTCATGGAAACATGGGTATTTTCGTCCAGTTCCAGCGTTTTTCCGTCTCGAACGCACTCTACTTTCCCACTTTCGTTGCGTTTGATGTCGCCGGTTTCCACCACTTCTTCCAGAATACCCGCTGCATTGACCTGGCAGACGCCTCTGGTCACGCCGCCGTTTTCGCTGAGGGTATTGCCGAGAATGAACCCCGCCATGCAAAACTGCATCGGTTTTCCGGGATGGTCTTCCACCAGATAATCATGCACCAGACGGAAGGCTTCCTTTCCATAATAGTCGTCGGCATTCACCACCACAAAGGGCATATCCAGGCATTCCTTTGCCGCCAGCACGGCCTGCCCGGTGCCCCAGGGTTTCTTCCGTTCCGGGGGACAGTCGAATCCTTCCGGCAGGACGTCGATTTCCTGAAATGCGTATTCTACTTTGATCTTTTTTGCGATCCGGTTGCCGATGATCTCCTTAAAATCTTCCTCCAGATCCTTCCGAATAATAAATACTACCTTATTAAAGCCGGCTTCAATCGCGTCATAGATGGCATAATCCATGATAATCTCGCCGGAAGGTCCCACATGTTCCAGTTGTTTGATGCCTTTTCCGTAACGGCTGCCGATGCCGGCGGCCATTACCACTAAAGCTGTTTCTTTCATCTCGTTGCTCTCCTTTATTTATTGACAGAAATCCTCTTCTTGCAGTCCCTGTACAGTATACTAGAAATGCCGCAAAATAGCAATTAAAAAAGTATAGCGCATCTGCCCCCGATGTCAAGCCGCAAATGATTTTCAAATACGGGGCCGCCCACACAAAAAAGGCTGTCCGTTTGAAACGAACAGCCTTTCCAGACTCTTTTTTGATCAGGCCTTGCCGACAGAACCGAAAAGTTCCATCTTCTCAATAACCTTTGCCTTGATGGCGTCGCAGCCAGGCGCCAGAAGCTTACGGGGATCAAATCCCTTGCCTTCCAGATCCTTGCCTGCTTCGATATATTTTCTGGTAGCTTCTGCAAATACCAGCTGGCATTCCGTATTGACATTGATCTTGGCAACGCCCAGATTGATGGCTTTCTTGATCATGTCATCGGGGATACCGGTACCGCCATGCAGAACCAGCGGCATCTCGCCGGTGAGCTGCTGGATGGCGTCCAGGGTTTCAAAGCTTAAACCCTTCCAGTTTGCGGGATATTTTCCATGGATATTGCCGATACCGGCTGCCAGCATATCTACGCCCAGATCCGCGATCATCTTACATTCTTTGGGATCCGCGCATTCGCCCATGCCGATGACGCCGTCTTCCTCGCCGCCGATGGCGCCGACTTCCGCCTCAATAGACATGCCTTTTTTCTTGCATACGTCGATCAGTTCTTTGGTCTTCGCCACATTTTCCTCGATGGCGTACTTGGAACCGTCAAACATAATGGATGAAAAGCCCGCTTCAATACAGTCGTAGCAAGCTTCGTAGGTACCGTGATCCAGATGCAGCGCTACCGGCACCGTAATGCCCATGCAGTCGATCATGGCCTTCACCATATCTGCTACGGTCTTGAATCCGGTCATATATTTCGCGGCGCCGCAGGATACGCCCAGGATCACCGGCGACTTTGTTTCCTCTGCCGCAAGCAGCACCTGCTTTGTCCACTCCAGATTGTTGATATTGAACTGGCCGACGGCATAATGTCCGGCCTTTGCTTTCTGAAGCATCTCTGTTGCTGATACTAACATCGTTTCTTCCTCCTCTATTTTTACCCGGAAACTGAACTTTTCCGTTTTTATTTTCCCCATGGTAGCATATTTCCCGGAAAATGGCAAGACGTAATGCCGGAAATCCTGTTTCTTACGGTCTTTTGGATGGAATATCCCTTCTTGACTATCCGCTTCAAACGCGGTATCATTGTTACAATTCTATTGAAATAAAGGAGCACGTTCTATGTGTGGAATTGTAGGATATACAGGTACAAATCCCTGTTGTGATATTCTGATTGACTGTCTTTCCAGACTGGAATACCGCGGATATGATTCCGCAGGCATCGCCGTCTGTGAAGACGGCGGCATCGTGTCCGTGAAAGCCGCCGGAAAACTGAAACATCTCAAAGAAAAAATCAGCGATATGGAAAAGCCGAAGGGCACCTGCGGCATCGGACATACCCGCTGGGCCACCCACGGCGAACCCAACGACATCAATGCCCATCCCCACGGCACGGACCGTGTCATGCTGGTTCACAACGGCATTATTGAAAACTACAAAGAAATCAAATCCTTCCTCACGGAAAAAGGATACTCCTTTTACAGCCAGACCGACAGTGAAACCGTGGCGAAGCTGATTGATTATTATTATGATGCGGACCCCCTGCAGGCCATTATCAATGCCAAAGCGCATCTGGTGGGTTCCTATTCTCTGGGGATTCTGTTTGCCGACCGGCCGGGCATTATCTATGCCCTGCGACAGGACAGCCCGCTGATCGTGGGCAAGGGTACAAAGGAAAACTTCATTGCTTCCGACGTTCCCGCCATCCTGCACCATACCCGTTCTTATTATATTCTCGAACATGACGAAATTGCGGTGATTGCCGCAGATCAGGTGACCTTCCTGGATCTGGAGGGCAACGTGATTGCCAAGGAGCTGCACGAAGCGACCTGGGATATCGATGCGGCGGAAAAAGCCGGTTATGATCATTTCATGATCAAGGAGATCCACGAGCAGCCTTCCGTCATTGCCAAGACCATGCGGCCCCATATTATCAACGGGATGCCGGATTTCTCGGACTGCGGCGTGCAGGCAGACGATCTGCGCACCATCCAGAAGCTGCACATCATCGGCTGCGGTTCCGCCGTCCATGCAGGATTGATCGGCGAGTATCTCATTGAAAAACTGGCCGGTCTGGACGTGGAGGTATCCATTGCCTCCGAGTTCCGTTACCGGGATCCCATCATTCACCCCGGCGATTTTGTCATCGCCATTTCCCAGTCGGGAGAAACCGCCGATACTTTGGAAGCCCTGCGGCTTTCCAAGAAAAAAGGCGCCAAAACTTTAGGCATCATCAACGTGGTGGGGTCTTCCATCGCCCGGGAGTCGGATATGGTCTGCTACACCCAGGCGGGGCCCGAAATTTCCGTCTGCTCTACCAAGGCTTATATGGTGCAGATGACCACCATGTATCTGTTTGCCTTTGAACTGGCCTACATCCGGGGCAGCATTTCCGCGGAAGCCTGCCGGTATTACGTGCGCCAGATGAACAAGATCCCGGCGCAGATCGAGCAGTACCTGAGCGATACCTCCGTATGCCAGCATGCGGCGACCCATTTAAAGGACGCCAACAGCCTGCTGTACATCGGGCGGGGCCTGGACTACTGCCTGAGCATGGAGGGTTCCCTGAAGCTGAAGGAAATTTCCTATATTCATTCCGAATCCTACGCGGCGGGAGAATTAAAGCACGGCACCATTTCCCTGATTGAAAACGGCACGCCCGTCATCGCCATCGCGACGCAAAGCTCTCTGATCCACAAAACCATGAGCAATATTCAGGAAGTTAAGAGCCGGGGCGCCTTTGTCATCGTCGTAACTACGGACCGGCACACCATCAAAAAGGATGCCGCCGATTTTGTCATTACGATTCCCGACAACGAGGAAATCCTGCTGCCGCTGCTGGCCGCCGTGCCGATGCAGCTGCTGGCTTACTATACTGCCATTATCAGGGGCAACAACGTAGACCAGCCCAGAAATCTTGCAAAATCAGTAACCGTTGAATAATTTGAAGCTTCCATGCATATTTTTCCTGTGCCGGCAGATACTAAGCCTGTCATTTTTATACGAGGAGGAAGGCTTATGCGAAGCATAATTCCAAATGCCTTCCGACGACATGGCAGGTGCGCTCTGAAAGGGCGCGCATGCCGCTACTTTAAGAACAGGAGGTATCAGCATGGACGATTTAAGATGTTCTGCAGTGGACTGTATGTACAACGACAGCAAATACTGCACGGCGGACCGGATCAAGATCGAACACGACACCAGCTGCGAGACTTATTCCAGAGAGCCGTCAACGGACGATTCCGGTTGTCATTGTGACTGATCAAACGTAGAGGAAAGCGCCTGCAGTACAGGCGCTTTCCTGAAATAAAATCAAATGGATACTTATCTTGCTTTTGCGAAAGTCTACGACCGCTGGATGCGCAATATCCCTTACCACAGATGGTGCCGGCGGATTCTGGACATTCTGCATACATATGAAATCGACAATGGAATTATCGCCGACTTAGGATGCGGCAGCGGACGCATGACCAGAAAGCTGGCGGAGGCCGGATACGATATGATCGGCATTGACAATTCCGAAGAAATGCTGGCCCGGGCTTACGAAAAAAGCAGCCGCGATTCCAATATTCTCTACCTTTGTCAGGATATCCGTGCTTTTGAGCTGTACGGAACCGTCCGCGCCGCCATCTGCTGCTGCGATACCGTCAATTATATGGCGGATGAAGACGAGCTGACTACGCTGTTTCGGCTGGTAAACAATTATCTGGATCCGGACGGCCTTTTTATTTTTGATATGAAAACGGAAAAGTGGTTTCAGACCACTGCCGGCCTTACCTCCTGCCG
This sequence comes from uncultured Lachnospiraceae bacterium, assembly GCA_947630295.1. Taxonomy (GTDB): domain Bacteria; phylum Bacillota; class Clostridia; order Lachnospirales; family Lachnospiraceae; genus CANRIM01. The sequence continues at coordinate 19,618 of CANRGZ010000004.1, forward strand.
GCATGATCAAAAAGGGGATTTTTTTTGTGAAACTGCCCTGGATCAGGATGTATTTGAATATCATCTGTCCATGTTCGAACGGGAGGCAGACGGCAGGTACGCCAAATTTGAAGAATACCATTATCAGAAAATCTTTACGAAAGAAGCGGTTTGCAAAGCACTGACAGATGCCGGACTGATTCTGCTGGACGTAACGGACGGCTACAGCAGCCGGCCGGGCAGCGACGCTTCCCATCGTTTATGTTTTATTGCAAAGGAGTGCGGAAAAAACCATGACTGCACATGATTATATTGTAAGAGCTTCGGCAGCGAAGGGCAGCATTCGCGCTTTTGCCGCCGAAACCACACGCATGGCGGAATACGCCAGACAGATCCATAATACCAGTCCCGTGGCCACGGCTGCCCTTGGCCGCTGCCTCACCGCAGGCGCCATGATGGGCGTGGGTATGAAAGGGGAAAAAGACCTTCTGACGATCCGCATTGCCGGAGACGGCCCCTTAAAAGGGATTACGGTCACCGCCAATTCCAAAGGCTTTGTGAAAGGATTTGTAGACGAACCCCTGGTACTGATTCCCGCCAATGCCAAAGGAAAGCTGGATGTGGGCGGCGCCATCGGCCGGGGCAGCCTTTCCGTCATCAAGGATCTGGGGCTGAAAGAACCCTATACCGGACGGGTGGATCTGCAAAGCGGCGAAATTGCCGACGATCTGACCTGGTATTTTGCCGTCAGTGAACAGATTCCTTCCTCTGTAGCGCTGGGCGTGCTGATGCAGCACGACAACCATGTGAAAGCGGCAGGAGGATTTCTGATCCAGCTGATGCCTTTCGCCGAAGAATCCCATGTTGCTGCCCTGGAAGAAACCCTGCAAGGACTCCCCAGCGTAACTTCCCTGCTGGAACAGGGACTGACGCCGGAGGATATTCTGCAGAAGATTCTGGGGGATATGGACCTGGAGATTCTGGAAAAAACAGAAACCGGGTTCCACTGCGACTGCTCTGCCGCCCGTATCGAACGGGCGCTCTTAAGCCTGGGAAGGACGCAGCTGGAGTCGCTGATGGACGAGGAAAAACCGGTGGAGGTGAAATGTCATTTCTGCGGCAGGCAGTATCAGTTTTCCAAAACCGATCTGCTGCGGCTGATCCGGGAAGGTACTACTGCTGAAAAATAACGTCTTCTGTTGTTTGGGGGACAGATTCCGTGGAACCGGTTTCTGCTGCCCCGGGCACGGATTCCGTGGAAAGATTCTCCGTTGTCTCAGGCACAGATTCCGTGGAAAAATCTTCTGTTATTTCCTGCACGGATTCTGTAGAGGAAACCCCTTCCGTCTGCGGCGGGGCGGCCTGTTCTGTTTTATCGTCGGATTTGGGCAAAAACATATACACAAGTACGATAATCAATATAATGACAAGCGCAGTAAAGATCACTGTATAAAGCAGTTCTTTCATATGAACCACCACAATTTTTGTTTTTTCGCTCATTTGATCACTCCTGAAAGAGAAACACACTGTCGTTTTCTTTTATACTCTATGATCCACCTGTCGCGAATATGCCAAAAAATGATTGTAAGGGAGGCTTAAATTGATGCAGGAACCCCTGAAAAAATTATTGTTTATTTACAATCCCAAGGCCGGAAAAGGCGCCATTTTACAAAAACTGAGCACCATCATCGACCTGTTTACCGCTGCCGGTTACCTGGTGACCGCCTATCCGACGCAAAAGAGGGCTGACGCCACCAATCTGGTACTGGACGAAACCCTTGACAGCGATCTGATTGTCTGCAGCGGCGGCGACGGCACTTTAAACGAAGTCGTGACCGGTATGATGAAACGGGATAAAAAGATTCCTATCGGATATATTCCTGCAGGCTCCACCAATGATTTCGCGTCTTCGCTTGAAATTCCGAAGCGGATGCTGGAAGCCGCGGAAACGGCCATCGGTCCCTCCGTTTTCAAAAGCGATATCGGCGCACTGAACGGAAAATACTTTGTCTATGCCGCGGCCTTCGGCCTGTTTTCCGAGGTATCCTATATGACGCCCCAGGATATGAAAAATCTGCTGGGACATTCCGCTTACATTATAGAAGGCGCCAAAAGCCTTGCAAATATTCCGGAATACCATATCATTGCCGATGGGGACAATCTGCACATTGACGGGCATTTCATCCTCGGCATGATTACAAATACCTATTCCATCGGCGGCTTCAAGCGTCTGTTTGGCAGCGACGTTTCCTTAGACGACGGCTATCACGAACTTACACTGGCAAAAGCCCCGGAAACCCCCGCAGAATTTCAGGAACTGATCACCTGTCTGTTTAATGGAAAACTGCGGGAAGCATCCATTGTACAGACGGCGGAAATCACTTCTCTGCACATCACCAGCGACCAGCCCATTTCCTGGTCCCTGGACGGAGAATTTGGCGGAGAATATACCGAGGTGGATATTCAGAACAACAAACAGGCGATTGAACTGAAAATCTGAAACTGCCCTGTGCCGGGACATCCGGCACAGGTTTTTTCTTTACATGAAAAAAAGTGTCTGTAACGAAAGACCTGCTTTCGCTCCGGACACTTTTCGGGTGGCCTGCTATCACTGCCCGATTCAAAGATCTTTCCGACCTTTGATACTTTCCAAAAATGCCTGATAATCCTCGTCGGAATCAAGATTGTAACGGTGTCTTGCTTCTTTTAATTCCTTTTCAAACAGCTTCGTCAGCATTTCCCACTGCTCGCTTTTCTTTCGTTCCTCTTCTACCAGTTTTTTCAGACGCGCATTCTCTTCCAGCAGTTTTTTATGGTTTCTTTTTACTTCCGAAATGAACATCATGTTTTTTTCCTCTGCTAAATTTTATATCGTTTCATCCAAAGCCACTTGTCCCTTTCATCTTTCTGGCCAAGCAGCAGCTTCCATACATCCACGTGGCGGATATCCACGGAAACCGAAAAACGTTCCTCGAACAAACGAAGTACCGGCGCGATCAAACACATCATTTGCACGTGCTCTTTTTTTATGCCTTTTTCTTTGACATAAACCTTCACCGCGTATGCATCCAGTGCCGAATAGTTTTTCGGTTTCCAGTAGCATTCAATGATATTGATCTTTTTCGGCCGCGGTTTTTGTTCCGGTCTGTCCTCTGATAATAAATTATATGCCGCAATCAGCTCTTTTATGATAAAAAGCGCGTCAATATGGCTGAAAATACTCTGGGATTCGCCGCCGTCTGCCGCGCAGGGCATCAGCATTTTTCGCGTTGCATCTGCAAAAATCTTTCCGGCAGCCGGATCAAAGTAATTCCGTTCGTCCAGGAAGGTTTCCTTAATCAGACGGTTCTTCAGGACGATCCATTCCAGAAAACGGGTCCGGACGATCTCCCACTCCGCTTCTCCCATCAGGAGCGTATCGATGGACAGTGTTGTGTTTTTATTTTGAATCAGCGGAATTTTCCGTTTGTACACCGGATGATAGACGCCCGGCGCAATGCCGCAGCCGTTTTCCCGAAAGGCAAGCGGGCCTGCGCCAAACAGATTGTAATTCAGTGCCTTTCTGGACGCGATATAAGCGATCTCATCTTCTGTTTCATCGCATCCTTCCGCATACAGATTGAGTCTGTAATCCCGTAATGAATAATCCTTCCTGTGCCGGTCGGAAGACCTTTCTTTGTCAAAAGCCGATTCATCGATTCCGGCAACTTCCATAAACTGTTTCTTAATCAGAGCGAGAAGGTTCGGCCAAATATAGTAATACATATTCTGCCTCCCGCAAACCGTCCCTTCCGGACAGTTTTTCTTTTTAAGTGTGCTTTATATGATAAAGGCGCATTCGGCGATTCAATTCATATTTGTTGCAAAATAGAAACCGGAGTGGCCTCCTGCGCCTTTACCGGCGATCTGTTGCGGCGGACGCTGCCGCGCCGCCAGTGGGTCAATGGTTACAAACGACTTTCTTCTCCCATATTGTGGTCAAATCGGCTGTAAACCCACAGTTGCCGCATTTTACGCTCACAAACACCGGCCGTTTGTATTCCTCATCCAATCTTCCCGGCCGCTTTTCACAAATAGTTGTTCCCATATATACCCATTGTCCATACTGATACTGGTTCAGCAGACGCATCTGTCCGCAGTTGCCGCATTCCTGGGCCATGGGCTGGGCCGGCGCCGGCCCGGTGGCGGCTACGGAGGTGACCACGGTGCCAAGGACGAGACTTGTACACAGGGTCAGCATCAAAATCCATTTTTTTCGCTTCATTTCCTTTTTCTCCCTTCCCTTTTTAATACTTTATATTATAGGAACATTATACCGCAGGATTCTTACAGCAGCCTTACAAAACAGCTTACAGTTTCGTAAGGTTGCTGCGTTTTTAATCAAAATCAAAAGAATCCGTGTTTCCGGAACCGGGAAACACGGATTTTTTAAATATCTTTTGTTCTGTTTCGTCTCTTTTGGGGAAACAATGCCGCATCCGGCAGCCGGCGCCGGGCCAGCAGTACCGTCAGCGCCACCAGCACTGCGCCTGCCGCGCTGACCAGCAGCACCCGTCCGGAATGGATGCCGTAACTCCGATATCCCTCCAGTTCCCAGACCAGCATTTCTTTCAGGGTATGCACCTCGCCAAAGATCTCCCACAGCCGGCTTTTCTGCCGGAAAGCGTGGTACAGCAGATAGACGCCAAAGGCGCCCCAGCCGGCACAGACCGAAAAGAGCGCCGTGCCGGCCGCTTCCAGAAAGATCTGCAGCCGCAGCCTGCGCCGGGACAGCCCCAGCGCCCGGAGCACCGCAATCCGCTTTGTCTCTCCTTCGTCTGCCAGCCGCAAACTGCTGCGGATGAGCAGCAGCGACACACAGAGAATCACCGCGCCGCTGGCCAAAAGCTGCACCAGCATCTGTAAGGAGCGCTGAATCTCCGCCATATTCTCCTCTCGAAGCATATCTATACTGTACCCATACCGTTCACACAGCTCTGCCATGGCGTAGTCCGTGGCATAGTAGTCCGCAGTCCCATCGGTATATACCTCCCCCTGAGTCCAGCCATAGGGGCCGCCTTTCAGGTACTGGCTTCCTTCCGACTCCGCTCCGGCACCCTGCAGCACCCTATCGAGCAGCGGCAGAGGACAAAACATGCCATACGGCAAATGCCGGAATAATTCGGATGCATTTGCCGAAAGAAGGTCTGCGTTCTGCAGCACTGCCCCTGCCTTCACGGAAATTGTCCCGGCGAATTCCCGTTTTTTGCCATATATATAGTATGTTGCTGTTTCTCCTGTCTCCGGATCAGCGTACAGATCCAGAGACAGGGTATCGCCCCGGGAAACTGCCGGCAGCGTCGTCCCCGCCTGCGCCTCCGGCATGACCAGTATCACGGCGTCGCCCTTTTGCAGGGCTTCCATATCCGCCCCGCCATCTGCCTGCCGCACCAGCATTTCCCAGTCTGCCGACGGCAGGCCATAGATTTCCATACCAACCTTTGCATTCGCATCTGACGCTGCTGCGGCTTCCTGCGGCGCATCTTTGTTCTCCCCAGCATCCGGACTTTCTGCCCAACGACAATGGCCATACAATACAGCCCGGGCATCAACGCTGCGGACCCCCGGCAGCTTTGCCAGTGCTTCTGCGAAACTTTGGCCCGATATCCCCGCAACCATTTTTGTGGATATAAACCGATAATCACATCTTTCTTCCGCATATTTTTTCAGCATCCAGGGCCGGGCTGCCTGCATACAGCTGAAAATCAGCGTCGCGCATACGATCCCGGACAGCATCAGAAGCAGCCCTTTGCTGATGCGCCGGTACCGGCGTTTCTTCCGTTGGTCTGTCTGCATCCGGCCCCGCAGGGGCTGATGCAGCGCCGCCTGAAACAACAGGAACCGTACCAGCAGCACCCCGGCAAACCAAAGCAGAATCAGACCACAAACTGCAGGCACCGGTATATGGATATGTATTTTTCGTGTATGCACCAGCAAAAGGGAATGCTGTACAAGCACAATCACGCCCCAGGCCGCCAGCAGTCCCGCCAGCACGGCCGGCACCATAAAGCAGAGGGTCTCATAAAACAGTTTGATCCGCAGCTGTTTCCCGGTGATCCCGATACTGCGAAACAGCGCAAGATGGCGTATCTTCCTTTCCATCTGGGACAGATAGACATAAAACACCGCCAGCAGGGTTACACAAAATATCATCCCCAGATAGAAATAGTAGCTGCCGGTCTCCTGCGCCGTATCAAAAGCGGCGCTGTTAAAGACCAGCCTTCGGCCTGCACTGCTTCTGTCCTCTGTAAAGAAAGGATGCTGCAGAAGCGCTTTCTGCAGCGTGCGGATATTTTTCTTCGCCTGAAAGAAATACTGATACACCGGTGCTTCCAGCACCGCCGTTTCATACTGCTTTGCCGCGTCCGCATATACATGCAGGGCCTCTTCTTCCGTCACAACTGCGCCCGGAAGCCGGCCCTGTCCATTTTCCCATAAATCGGTATATTCACAAATGACACCGCAGAGGCGATAGGTTTTTTCCACGATGACGGCGTTGCCCTGCTCTGCATCAGCGGTTTCCGCCCTTTGGCCTGGTACTGCCGGCAGCGCAATCTGCAGACGGATGGACTGCCCCAGCACATAGCTGTACCCCAGCGCGCTTAAGATATCTGCTTCTATCGCAATCTCATCCGGCTGTGCGGGAAAGCGGCCATCCTGCAGCCGCAAATGCCCCATCTCTTTCAATGCCGGATCCAGCGTTCCGTAGACGGCATTGGGCAGCACCGTACCATAACATACGGCAGTCCCGGTCAGGGCTGTCTCCTGCAGCTTCCGGTATGCCTTTTCATCTGTCCTGTTCCCGCCGTATACGGCATAGGCCCAGGCCCCGTAGGTATCCAGGCGATAGTCGGTATTTGAAACATTGATACTCTCCGTAATGGAAAGCGCAGATATGGCAAAAGAAAAAGAAATCAAAAGAATCAGAAAAATCAAAAGGCTGGTTTTCTTTTTTCGTTTGATGCCCTGTATGGTCAGTTCCAAAAGCTGCTTATGCATAAAACGATACCTCCTGTTGCGTTTTATCTTATCACAAACAGCTCCTCTGAAAACCTTACAATTTTGTAAGATTGGCGGTTCCTCACGGTTCTTCGGCATCAGGTTCCCTGCGGCTTTGATGTATAAGCTTTTGCACCTTCCAGTACAGGAAGGGAAATGACAAAACGCGCCCCGTTCTTCTTTCTGTTTTCCGCGGTCAGGCTTCCATGATGGGCCCGAATAATATCTCTGGCCATACTCAGTCCGATGCCATATCCGCTTTTCGTTCCCCTGCCCCGGGCAAAGCGCTGAAACAGCAGGGGAAACTCCTCTGCCGGAATGCCTTTGCCTTCATCTTCGATCACAATCTGCACACGGTTTCCACAGTCTTTTACGCTGATCCAGACACAACCGTTTTTTCTGGTATGTTCCGCTGCGTTTTTCACAACATTTTCCAACGCCTGTGTCAGCCAGAACAAATCCCCGTAATACTGCAGTTCTTCGGCGCACTGCAGATGGATCTGCACTTCCCGTTTGTCTGTCAGGGCTTTCAGCTGACTGCATATGGCGGCAATCGTCTGTTTCAGCGAAAACGGCGCAAAGTTCATATGGATTTTGCCTTCCGCCAGCTGGCTGGATTGTAAAATCCGGTCAATTTCCCCATTCAGCCGCAGAACACACGACTGCCCTTTCCACAGTGCCTGCCGTTCTTCCTCCGTCACAGACTTTAGCTGCGCAATCTCCAGCCGGATCTGCAGTGCGGTCACTGCCGTTTTCATCTGATGGGCCATATTTTCCACAAACTGGATCGTATGTCGTTCCCGCTGCTGCTGTACATGTTTTTCATATAACAGCTGCCGTTCCAGCCGGCTGATCTGATTTTCAAGATTACTGATCCAGCCTTCCTCCAGATTTTGTTCCAGTGCATCCGATGGGTTATCCAGAAAACGGCTGATCTGTTCTGTCAGTTTCTCCATGCGCTGATTCTGACGGGTCAGGCGCCTTCCTACCAGCAGCAGCGCAGTGATACACGCAATGCCGATGCCCGCCGCCAATAATTCAACGATCATGAAGTTCCTCGCCTGTAACGGGAACCGCCCATCGGTATCCGGTTCCTCTTACTGTTTCAATATAATTGATCCCGTTTGATTTTCCAAGCTTATCCCGCAGCCGGCTGATGTTGACATTCAGCGTATTTTCTTCCACATACATGCCGCTTTGATCCCATACGCCCAGAAACATTTCTTCCCGTGTCAGGATTCTCGGCCAATGTTCCATCAAAAGCCTTACAATTTTCAGTTCCGTTCCCGTCAGATCCATCTTTCCCTGTGCGTTGCAGAGGATCTGCCGTTTACCGTCATAAACCAGTTCCCCGCTTCGTTTCAGGCTGTTTTGCACACTTGCACTGCGGCGCAGCAGTGCCTGTATCCGAACCAGCAATTCCTGCATACGAAACGGTTTCGTAATATAGTCATCTCCGCCTGCATGAAAGCCTCTGACAATTTCGATTTCATTGCTCAGGGCCGTCAGAAAAATAATCGGCGTATTCCATCGTTTGCGAATCTTTCTGCACAGGTCGTATCCGTTTTCCTCTCCCAGACAGATATCCAGAATAATCAGATCGACGTGTCCAAAACGCAGCTGCTCCATGGCGCCTTCCGCATTATCCGTACACAGCACATCATATTCATACCCGGTCAGGATTTCCGCCAGTCCCTCTGCCACACTCTCGTCATCTTCTACAATCAGCAGATGCTTCTTCTCTTTCGTACTCATACGCTCATTCGCCCTCTGTTTTGCCCATCACCCTGCCGTCCTCAATATGAATCAGCCGATCTGCTTCCCGTGCGGTTTCCAGATCATGTGTGACTACAATCAATGTCTGCCCGAAGGCTTTTGCACAGCTTTTCAGCAGCTTCATTGTTTCTTCCCCGGTTTTGCGGTCCAGATTTCCGGTGGGTTCATCTGCAAAAATCAGCCTGGGTCTTGCAATCACAGACCGGGCAATGGCCACACGCTGCTGTTCTCCGCCGGACAGTTCTTCCGGATACCGGTCCAGCTTGTCCTCCAGCATCAAAAGCTTTGTCAGCTGATCCAGAAACTGCCGGTCCGCCTTTCGTCCGTCCAGTGTCAGCGGCATACAGATATTTGTACGCACATTATATTCATCCAGTAAATTATACTGCTGGAATACAAAGCCCATATAACGTCTTCGAAAGATGGCCATCTGATGATCCGAACAGGCATAGAGATCTCTTCCTTCCACCCGGACCGTACCCTGCTCCGGCCGGTCCAGGCCGCTCAGCACATGCAGCAGTGTGGATTTTCCGGATCCGCTGCGTCCAATCACTGCATAAAACAATCCTGTTTCAAAAGACAGGCTGATTCCCTGCAGTGCATGCACCGGGCCGGAAGCTGTCCGATATGTTTTATAAATATCCTCCGCAACTAAGATCTGTTCCATTTTTTTCCTGTTTTTCCCGTTAAAGAAAAATCCGAAGCGATTGCTTCGGATTTTAAACTCTCCTGTATGATTCAATCACGGCTTATTCTTTTTCACTCTTCTTCGTCTGATCAGAGCTGCTTCCATATTCATAACCGTAACCATAGCCATATCCATAGCCATATTTCTTTCCATATCCATAGCCGTATTTCTTGCCGTAGCCATAGCTCTTGTAATACCCGCCTTTTTCCCGGATATCGACTTTATTTAAGATGACGCCTAAGATTCTGCAGTTGGATTTTTCCAGCTGTGCCTTAACCTCTCTTGCAAACTTGTAGCTGATTCTGCCCTGGGAAATAACCAGAATCGCTCCATCACAAAATGAAGAAACAATCGCACTGTCAATGACAGACCCGAGAGGCGGCGTATCGATAATAATATAATCAAAGCTGTTGCGCATCACCTTCAGAAGCGCCTCGAAACGTTTATTTCCAAGCAGTTCAGCCGGATTGGGCGGAACGGATCCTGCAAAAATCGTATAAAGGTTCGGGAAAGAACTCTGATAAAAAACATCATTGATGTCTGCCTGCCCGGAAAGGAAATGAGATAACCCAAACATAATATCTTCTTTAATGCCCAATCGTCTGACATGCACGGATTTTCTTAAATCCGCATCCAGCAAAAGCACTTTCTTTCCAGCTTCCGCCATATTGAGCGCCACATTCCATGACAACTCGCTTTTTCCGTCATTCGGCATACAGCTGGTGACCGAAATCACTTTAACGTCGTCGCCGCAGAATGTAATATTGGTTCTCAGCGTCTTGTATGCCTCGGCAATATAAAATGCCTGTTTCTCACTTTTAAACTCAAATGTTTTCATAATTTTTTACCGCTTTTTCTTCTTATTTGCTGCGCTTTTTTTCTTTTTTTCCGCCAAAGCCTCATAGTTTAACGGAATCGTTCCCAGTACGCTTAAATTCAAATACTTTTCCACATCTTCCGCTGTATTGATATGATCATTAAACAGCGAAATAATGATAATGATCGCACAGGTCAGTACAAAGCCCAAAAGCGCGCCGAGAACCGTATTTTTCTTGATATTCGGACTGCTGGGTTCCGTGGGAAAATCCGCCGGATCCACTGTGTTGACCGCTTCAATACCCATAATATCCACGATCTGCTCTGCAGAAATCTCCCGGATCTTGTCGGCAATCACCTGTGCTTCATTGGGATCCGTATTTGTCACCGTAATGGTCAGAATCCGGGAATCATTGGACGCCGTCACCGTAACATCACGGCTTAAATCCTCCGTCTCCATGTCCAGATTCAGATCGCTGATGGTTGTTTCCAGAACTTCACGGCTCTTGATCAGCTGCTCATAGTCCTTTACAATGAAGGACGCAATCTGCATATCACTGTAGTCCAGTGAACTGCCGCCGCTGTCTCTGGAATTGTTCATGACATAAACGGCCGTCGAGGACTCATACTTCGGTGTGACATAAAACATACTGACCAGCATCACGATAATACCGCTGACCGCTGTTGCCAGAATAATCACCCAAAGCCAGTTCATCAGCTTCTGTATGAGCTCGCCGATATTGATCTCAATCCCGCCGTCCTGTACTTCATAATTTTGATTTTCCACAACTTACCTCCGTAAAAGCCCTTTATAAAACAATCCGGGCCGGATTTTCATAAAAGATCCGCTTTGCATATTCTGTATCATATTTAGAAGAAATATACCTGTATGCCTCGCTGACATCCGGTTTCCGGTGCGACAGATCATGACAGTCAGACGCAACCAGATCCAGCATATCGTATTTAATCAGCTTCTTCACAAAATGCCTGGTGGAAAAAGAAGCATCATAAATACTTGATGCGTTGACCTGAAACAAAGCGCCGGCCTCCCGAAACTCGTCCAGCTCGTCCACACTGCATTTATACAAAGCGCCGTACCGTTCCAGATGCGCAATCACCGGGATATAACCCCGCATGGAAAGCTCGTCCAAGGCAGTGCGGATAAAGGGAACCTTCACCGCCGTTGAAAACTCTGTCAGTACGTATTTGGAACCCGCCAGCGGAAATACCTTCTTTGCACGAAGCAGATCAATGGTATTGCTGCTGTAACGGATTTCATTTCCATAATAAAGGTTTAAATCCGGATACTGCTCCGCGCAGTCCTCCCGGATCATCTCATAAGCCGCATGTCCGTCGGCGACCAGTCCGCGGAATTCATTGTAATGCGGCGTCATCACAATATGCCGGATACCGCTTTCATACGCCATTGCCAGCATCCGCTGTGTCGTCCTCATATCCGATGCACCATCGTCTACACCCGGCAGAATATGTGTGTGAATATCAAACAGAATCATAATCGCCGCTCCTGAAGCGTTCAACGCACAGCCCAATCATTCTAGCATTTATTGTCAATTTATGCAATACCAAAAAAAATAAAAAGCATAAAATTCATTTGTTCTGCGCCTGAATCCAAAATTTTTTTTATTTTATCATAAATTATTTTTATTGACAATGTTCAAATTGGTTTTTATGCCAAATCTCTTGCAATCTCTTTTTTCCTTATATAAAATATAAAATAATGTCAGAATCAAAAAAAGGAGGACTGCACCATGGATCAACTGCAAAAACTACAGGATGCCGTCACTGCCAGCCATTATATCGTATTTTTCGGCGGCGCGGGCGTTTCGACGGAAAGCGGCATTCCGGATTACCGGAGTGTGGACGGTCTTTATAATCAGAAATATGATTACCCGCCGGAAACCATGCTCAGCCACGATTTTTTCATCGCGAAGCCGGAGGAATTTTACTGTTTTTACAGGGATAAAATGATGGCGCCGGAGGCAAAACCAAACGCGGCGCACAAAAAGCTGGCCGAGCTGGAAGCCGCCGGGAAGCTGAAAGCCGTCATTACCCAGAACATCGACGGACTGCATCAGGCCGCCGGAAGCAAAACCGTACTGGAACTGCACGGCAGCGTATACCGGAATCACTGCCTGAGCTGCCGGAAGTTTTTCAATTTTGACTATATCTACCAGAGCACCGGCGTTCCCCGCTGCGACGCCTGCGGCGGCCGCATCAAACCGGACGTGGTGCTGTATCAGGAGGGTCTCGATCAGGAAACCTTAAATCAGTCGGTCTATCACATTTCCCACGCCGATATGCTGATCATCGGCGGCACCTCCCTAGCCGTATATCCGGCGGCAGGGCTCATCGACTATTTCCGGGGCAAAACCCTGGCCGTGATCAATAAATCCTCTACGCCCCGGGACAGACACGCCGATATCCTGATCCAGGGCAGCATCGGCGAAGTGCTGGGGCAGATTAAGGTCTGACCGGCCCGTGGTTTTCCGGCGCCTGCGCCTGTGAAAGCAGACAGACCGCTTCCATATTGGCCGTAAACGGAAATTCATCCACCGCGGTGATCTTCTCTATCTCATATCCGTTGGCGGTGAGTATCTTCAAATCTCTGACCATGTTTTTCGGATTGCAGGAGACGTAAATCAGATGCGCCGCCTGAAATCCGAGAATCTTACGAATGGCCTTCGGCTGTATCCCTTCCCGGGGCGGATCCAGTATGATCAGTTCCGGGGAAGTCTCCAGCCGGTCCATCACCTCCGCCACGTCGCCGGCGATAAAACTGCAGTTATCCAGCCCGTTGGCCGCCGCATTTTCCCGGGCGGCTTCCACGGCTTCTTCCACGATTTCCACGCCGATGACCTGTTTTGCCACGGCGCTTAAAATCTGCGCAATGGTTCCGGTGCCGCTGTAAAGATCAAACATGGTATGACAGCGGATGTCTTTCGCAAATTCCCTGACCGTCTCGTACAGCACCTCCGCGCCGTAGGAATTGGTCTGAAAAAAGGAAAAGGGGCTGATCTTAAACCGCAGTCCCAGCAGTTCTTCCGTAAAATAATCCTGACCATAAAGAATGTCTGTCCGGTCATTTTTCACTGCATCCGAAAGGCTGTCATTCACCGTATGCAGGATGCTGACCAGCCGGCCTTCCAGCGGCAGGCTGCGCAGGCCCTCCGCAAAAGGCGCCAGATCCGGCGTTTCCTGGGAAGTGGTCACCAGATCCACCAGAATTTCACCGGTATGCAGCCCCTTTCGAATCAGCAGGTGTCGTAAAAACCCCCGGTGGGTCTTCTTGTGAAAATACGAGGTGCCGCATTTTGCAAAATAGTTCTCCGCAAACCCCACGATCTTCCGGTAGTCTGCGTCTACGATCCGGCAGTCCGCGGCGCTGACAATATCATAAAAACTTTTCTTTCTGTGCATGCCCAGCTGCAGCGGGCCTCCTTTTCGGGAATCCCCGAAGGAAAACTCCATTTTATTGCGGTATTCCAGCACTTTCTCGCCGGAACGCATTCCGGTATAATGACAGTTGCTGGGCAGTTCCTGTAAAAGTGCCCGCAGCTGTCCATCTTTTTCCCGCAGCTGTGCTTCATAGGACAGATGCGCGTAAGCGCAGCCGCCGCAGATACCGGTCTGGGGGCATGAACCGATCATTTCCATTTATCTTCTACTCCTGTTTTTTCAGTTTTGCAAAGCCGGCAAACATATGCTTCACGCCGAAGCGGTCAAAATCCACCGTCACCTCATAGTCCCTGCCGCCATCCTGAATGGCCGTCACGGTACCGGGGCCGAATTTCATATGGGACACCCGATCCCCCGTCGTATAATCCAATGGAGCTTTCGTAAAGGCAGAGGCCTTTTTCATGCCTGCAAAAGCATTGGACGCAAAGCTGGCCTTTGCATCGGTATAACTGTTGTCCTCAAAGCTGATCCGTTTCTTTTCCTGATGTTCAAAGGCCCCCGGCTGGAAAAGCTCCTTCGGTATTTCCTCCAGAAACCGGGATGTCTTCTGATACATCTGCTCCCCCCGGACCATCCGCAGGCGGGACCAGCTCAGCATCAGTTCCTCCCTGGCCCGGGTGATGCCCACATAGCAGAGCCGCCGTTCTTCTTCGATTTCTCCTTCGTCTCCGCTGTAAATCGCCAGCATACCGGGAAACACACCCTCTTCCATACCGCTGATATACACCACCGGAAATTCCAGCCCTTTCGCGCCGTGCAGCGTCATGAGCACCACATAATCCGAATGGCTTTCCAGCGAATCGATTTCCGCCACCAGCGCCACTTCCTGCAAAAAACCATTCAAAGTGGGCGTTTCCGCGCTTTCCTCATAGGAAACGATTTTATTCCGCAGTTCTTCCAGGTTCTGCAGCCGCTCTGCGGCTTCCTCCGTCTGCTCCGCTTCCAGTTCTGCCCGGTAGCCGGTGGTTTCCAGAATATCGTCGAAAATCTCCGACAGCTTCAGATAGTCCAGACAGCTGCGCCACTTAAAGAAGGGTTCGGTAAACGAAGCGATGCGGGCGGCAGCACGCTGCAGGCCCACGATCTGGTCTGCCCGGACCGCTGCGTCAAAAAACGTAATGTCATTTTCAAAGGCATGCTGGGCAATCTTGTCAATACTGGCCTGCCCGATGCCCCGTTTGGGCACGTTGATGATCCGTCTGGCCGCAATGTCGTCCATGCCGTTGTTAATGGTCTTGAGATACGCCAGCATATCCTTGATCTCTTTGCGGGCGTAGAAATTTACCCCGCCGATCAGCTGATAGGGAATATTGGCGCCGATACATTTTTCTTCAAAAATACGGGACTGGGCATTGGTCCGGTAAAGAATGGCGAAATCACTGTACTTCCGGCCTTCGGTCCGCATTTTTTTTCGGATATCTTCGATAATGTGTTCCGCCTCGTCGTAGGCCGTCTGGGCGCTGTAGCAGGCGATTTTTTCTCCTGTGCCCTGATCGGTCCACAAATGTTTCTTCTTTCTGGCCCGGTTATTGGCAATCACCGCGTTGGCCGCGTCCAGAATATTGGAGGTGGAACGATAATTCTGTTCCAGCCGGATGGTCTTCGCTTCGGGGAAATATTTTTCAAAATCCAGAATATTGGAAATATCTGCACCCCGGAACCGGTAAATGGACTGATCGTCGTCTCCCACCACGCACAGATTGTGATATTTCGCCGCCAGCAGCCGGACAAACACAAACTGTACTTTGTTCGTATCCTGATACTCGTCGATATGAATATAACGGAAACGCTCCTGATACTGTTCCAGCACCTGGGCGTCTGTCTGAAACAGCCGCACCGTGTTCAGCAGCAGGTCGTCGAAATCCATGGCGTTGCTTTTTTTCAGCTGCGCCTCGTATTCCTTATACACCCGGGCAGTCATAATCTCGTCCACATCGCTTCCTGCCAGTTCCATACAGTCTTCCGTGTCCACCAGATGATTCTTGAAAGAAGATATTTTTGCCAGAAAGGTCCGGTCTTTGTAGACCTTTGTATCCAGATTCCACTTTTTGATAATTTCCTTAATGACGGACTTTGAATCGTCCGTGTCATAAATGGAAAAATTATTCTGATATCCGATTCTGTCCGCATAACGGCGCAAAATTCTGGCGCAGCTGGAATGAAAGGTGCTAACCCAGATCTGATCGGATCCTGCGCCCACCAGCCGGCCGACCCGCTCCCGCATTTCATCCGCCGCCTTGTTGGTAAAGGTAATCGCCAGAATATGCCGGGGAGATACGCCCTGTTCGATCAGCCATGCAATCCGGTTTGTAAGTACTCTTGTTTTTCCGGTTCCTGCCCCTGCCAAAATCAAAAGCGGTCCTTCTGTATGAAGCACCGCTTCCTTTTGTTCCCGGTTCAGGGTATCGGAAAGTGTATATGTCTTTTCCATCAATCCGCTGTTCCTGTTCTTTTTATTTTACTGCCTGCTTAAGCTGCGCCGCCATATCCGTCTGTTCCCAGGGCAGATCCAGTTCGTTTCTGCCAAAATGTCCGTAACAGGAAGTCGGGGCATAAATGGGACGGCGCAGATCCAGTTTGCGAATAATTGCCGCCGGGCGCAGATCAAAAAGCTTCCGTACAATCTCCGTCAGCTGTGCATCCGGAATCACGCCGGTGCCCGCCGTATTGACATTCACCGACATGGGGCTTGCTACGCCGATGGCATAGGCCAGCTGCACCTCGCAGGATCTGGCAAGTTTTGCCGCTACGATATTTTTCGCCACATATCTGGCCGCATAAGACGCCGACCGGTCTACCTTTGTGCAGTCCTTGCCGGAAAAAGCGCCGCCGCCGTGTCTTGCATAGCCGCCGTAGGTATCTACAATAATCTTTCGCCCGGTAAGGCCGCTGTCACCCACGGGTCCGCCGATGACAAAGCGTCCGGTGGGATTAAAGTAAAATCTGGTCTCCGCATCCACCAGCTCTGCCGGAATGATCCGGTCACAGACGCAGGTTTTCAGATCCCGGTGAATCTGCTCCTGGGTCACGTTTTCGTCGTGCTGCGTAGAGATTACCACCGCTTCCAGCCGCCGGGGCCGGCCCGCAGCGTCATACTCCACCGTCACCTGGGTCTTGCCGTCGGGTCTTAAATAAGGCAGGGTGTTGTCTTTGCGCACCTTTGCCAGCTGCAGTGCCAGCTGCTCCGCCAGATAAATGGGATACGGCATCAGCGCATCGGTATCGTCGTTGGCATAGCCGAACATCATGCCCTGATCGCCGGCGCCGGTTGCTTCGATATCTTCCTCCGTCATCCCCTGCCGGTTTTCCAGCGCGCAGTCCACGCCCCGGGCGATATCCGCCGACTGCTGTTCCAGCCGGACGATCACATCGATCTTGTCCGCATTGAATCCGCAGGCGTCATTGTCATAACCGATTTTTTTCAGGGTGTCTCTGGTAATCTTTTCGTAATCCACCACCGCTTTCGTAGAAATCTCACCGAACAGCATCACAAATCCGGTTTTTGTGCAGACTTCGCACGCTACGCGGCTTTCCGGGTCCTGCGCCAGGCAGGCGTCCAGCACCGCATCCGCAATCTGATCGCACACCTTATCCGGATGTCCTTCCGTTACCGCTTCCGAAGTAAATAATATTTTTTCCATATGTTCTTCTCCTGGTATGAGTTTTTTCTGTCATTCGGGATAGTATTTTACAATCACGTCCCAACAGTCTTCCGTTTCAAATCCCAGCCGCCATGCTGCCATGCCGGCAATATCGTAACTTTGTATTTTCATCAGTTTTTCTTCCAGAGAACGTCCGTCCTCCACCCAGATCCGGTACACCGTACCGTTTTCCTCTTTTTCCGCATAATACTGTCCCGCTTCCGCATCCCAGGCCGGTTCCATACCGTGTCCGTTCAGGAAGGTTTGGGTATCGGCCATTCCGAGGGTCTGCCAGGAAAGGGTGTAGGGCGAATACGCCTCGCTGGCGTTTTCCGCGGCAATTTCCGCATCTGTTTTCGGGGTATCGATCCAGAGTCTGGTATAAAAAGGCACGCCGTTGATCAGTTTTTCCTTCGGAACCTCTTCCAGCATGGTGCGGATCGCATAATCCGTATATTCCAGCGAAGCCACGGAGCCGGCCCCCGTCTCTGCATTTAAATGCTCGTCATAGGACATGACGATCACATAATCCGCAAAGACCGCCTGTTCCTTCCTGCCGTAAAAGCTGTTGAAATTGTAGGGGACATAGTTGTCCACCGAAAGCACCAGCCCGTTTTCATGACATCGGACGGACAGCTCCCGGACAAATTCCACATAAGCCTCGCCCGTATCCTCCGGCAGTCCCTCAAAATCCAGATTGACGCCGTCGATGCCCAGCCGGACACACTCCGATACGATCTGATCGATCATGTGCTGTCTGCGGCTGTAAAACGGCAGTGCCTCCCGCACATCCGCATCATAAGTGAAATTTTCAAACAGTGCCCACACTTCGATGCCCAGGCCGTGGCAGATATCCACATAATTCTGATCTGCCAGCGACTGTATAGTACCGCTGCCATCGGTAAGGAAAAACCAGGTAGGGCTGATGACATTGACGCCCTTTGCATGTGCCAGTTTTTCTTTTAACTCCGCATTGCCGGAGGCCGCAGACATCTGATGCCAGGCCAGACAGATTTTTTCATTTCGTAAAAATGAAGAATATACCTGGTCTGCATTGGCAATGGTAATCGTGTCCTGATAAGCATCCGAAAGATATCTGGTCCGGATATACCCGATACAGCCGTCTGCCGATACCACATGGGTCCAGTCGTCCACCGTATCCAGAATTTCCAGCGTTTCTCCCACAGAGGTATCTTTCAACACCGGCGACTTGATGCCGGCGCGATACCGGATCTGCGTCCCGGATTTTACATTTGCAAAATTTTTTTCCGCTGCCCGGGTGCTGATAATGAGCCGGTGGGGATTCTGATATTCTTCGCAGGCAATCTGCGCATATGCTGTCAGTACATCCAGACGGATACTGATTTCTTCTCCATCGATCTTCACGCCGTCGCTTAAGAACTGCGGCCCCTCCGGTTTCACATAAATGACCTGCTGCAATTCTTCATCAAAATAGAATCTGCTGCATATATATTTCTGAACCGTATCCAGCGGCAGATACACGCTGTCTTCCGCCTGTACCGCCTGTTCCTCCAGCAGAACATGATCCACCATCAGCGCCACGTCCTGTGTATTTGATATGCCGAAAAACGTATTTAAATTATATCGCTGCGTGCCGGGTCTGAAATGATTTCCGATCAGAAACGCACCGGCAGCACAGATAATCAGCGCTGCAAATATTACGAACGGTAAAATGCTCCTTTTTTTTTGCATAAACCCTCCTGTACTGATGCTGACGTAAAATTAATTATACACCAGATTCGCTGATAAGACAATGTTTTCCGGTTTGAAAATCAGCGGCAGAGCTGCAAAAAGGCTGTCCGTTTCCTCCACTTTATTATTTACATTCTCTGCCGCTTATGTTATAGTCGTTTACCAGACAGTTATTCAATTTTATCTCATTATTGTCAAAATGGCAAGTTTCGTTTTAATTTTCCGAAAAAATGGAAATTTTCACAGAAAAAACATTTTTCCGGATATAATTAAGCAGATAAATGGAATATCCTGTATAGATTTCCACTTTAAACTGCTTTACACTTTTTTGAATTTTGTATATACTAATATAGAAATGAAACAATACCGTTTTTGTGCCTTTATCACGCAGAGGAGGAAGGTGTTTGAATGAAAATAGAGCTGATCAGTGAAAATCAGATCCGCTGCACCCTCACAAAAGAAGATCTGGCCGCGCGCCATATCAAGATCAGCGAGCTGGCATACGGAACCAGCAAGGCGCGGCTGCTTTTCAGGGAAATGATTGAAAAAGCTTCCGTAGACTATGGATTCATTACGGAAGATATTCCGCTGATGATTGAAGCGATTCCCATGTCTTCGGAAGGCATTATACTTCTCATTTCCAAAGTGAGCGAGCCGGACGAACTGGATACCAGATTTTCCGAATTTACCGCATATGACGAGGACGCGCTTGACGACTCCATGATTTCCGATATGGAAGAAATACAGTCTTCCGAGGAAAATCCGCTGCTGGATTTCTTCCGGCGGCTGTATGACCGGATCGAGCAGGGCAAACTGAACGACCGGATTTCCGCTTCTGTTTCACAGGAAGTCGTTATGCTGACCTTTGACAATATGAACAGTGTCATCCGGATGGCACGGGACTTCAGGGAATTTTATAATGGAAAAAACTCCCTTTACCGCTCGCCGAAAGGCGGCCTGCATCTGTTGATGTCCGTGCCCAAATCTTCCAAAGAAGATTACAACAATCTCTGTCTTCTCGCATCCGAGTACGGAAAACTGGAATTTTGCCTTAAAGGAATGGAAGCGCACATTTCCGAGCATTATAACAAATTGATTGAAAATAATGCATTGCAGGTTTTGGCTGCAATGTAGAAGTATGAAGGAGGATATGATGCAGAAAATAACAAAGGATATGATCATTGCCGATATTCTGAACGTAGATCCGGCAATGGCAGACATTTTGCAGGCGGAGGGTATGCATTGCGTTTACTGTCCGTCCCAGAGCGGAGAAACGCTGGAAGCAGCGGCCATGGTTCACGGTCTGGACGCCGATACACTGGTGGACCGGATGAACGAATACCTTTCTCTGAAATAATTCATTTCCATCTCTGAAAATGAAAGACCGGCATCATCCATAAAACGATGATGCCGGTTTGTTTTTGCTGCTTATGAAAAATCCCGTTCCTTTAAGATAATGTTGCCGTCCCGGTCTTTTGCTTTGGACCCCAGACCGCGGAACAGACGGTTGCTGTGGCTTTCATTGTTTAGAATTGCCTCATTAATAATGGTTTTCACATCCTGCAGCGTAACCAGACGGTTCTTCGTCTTCTTCGCCGATATGGCAGAATAAAAGGCAAGCTGCGCAATGTCGTCGATCACATAACCGTAGCTCAACGCATAATTCTTGCCGAAATCCACAAACTGATCCAGATTGTACGCAGGAATCACAAAGGTATAGTCGAACAGGGGTGCAAGATCCGGATGCTTTTCAAACAGCCGTTCCATCCTTCCCTGATCGGATACCAGTATGGTATAGATGCTGTTCTTCGTGTTGTGCATTGCCTGTATCAGCTCGCTGACCGCTACGCTGGAAAGCATCCCCGCATGTTCGATCAGGATCAGGCCTCTGCCTACCTTCTCATATACCTTCAGCACGGATTTTTTATTCAGAGCGTCCGCGTCTACTTTCAAAGTCTGATTCGGCAGATCGGGATTGTTCACCCGAATAGACTTATACAGCCGCAGTGCCAGAGATGCTCTGCCGGACCCGGCTCTGCCGCAGATTACAAGATTGGTAAACTTCCGGTGCTGCGTTTCGATGAATGCCGCAATCTGCTTTTCGATTTCGGGCACATTCATGAAATAGTCCATGATTTCCCACTGTTCGTCATTCATGGGAACTACCTGTGCCTTTGCTTCTTCCTTGTCCAGGCCTTCTACTTCCTTGGGCGCAATATCCGCAATGGAATCCATGAGTTTTTCTTTGTTTTCATGGATCATTTCCCTGGTTTCTTCCGAAACTTCCGGTATAGTCTCTTCTGATATGGGTTCCTCCGGAATGCTCTTCTCCGGCATAGCCTCTGCCAGGATGTCCGCTGCATTCGCCTGAAGCGAAGCTTCCAGAATATTTTCCATGGCTGCCGTATCCGATTTCTTCGGCGCATCCTGGAACAATCCGGAAAATTCCTCCGTCAGATTTTTTGTTAAGCCTGTGGATTTCGAAGAAAGCTTTGCGGCAGGCATTTCCGTTATTTCAGGAATCTCCGCTGTTTCCGGCGTTTCTTCCGCTGCCGGTATTTCTGCAGCTTCCGGCGCTTCCATCGTCTCCGGCACTTCTGCAGCTTCCGGCACTTCCATCGTCTCCGGCGCTTCTGCAGCTTCCGGCACTTCCATCGTCTCCGGCACTTCTGCAGCTTCCGGCACTTCCATCGTCTCCGGCGCTTCTGCTGCTTCCGGTACTTCCATCGCCTCCGGCATTTCTGCAGTTTCCGGCACTTCCATCGCCTCCGGCATTTCTGCAGTTTCCGGAATGTCCAAAGTTTCGGGAATATCCGAAATCTCCGAAGCATCGATGGCCTCCATGGGAGCAACCGGTTCCGGAATATCCGGGATTTCAATCAGTTCCGGTGCTTTTGCCTCCGGCGCATGAACCTTCGCCTTCTCTGCAGCCATTTCCGCCTTTGCTTCCACCGCCGCGTCAATCACAGACGCATCATGGGAATCCGATGCTTTTTCATTTGCATATGCCGTCATCATCATCAGACTTTTCATGACCGCATCAATTTCATTCGGATCCGGATTTTTAGATTCCATCAGCTTTCTGGCCTGTTCCAGCAATTCTTTCTGACTGTCGGCCAGATATGTCTTTGCCTCTTCCTCCGCTATATACGGTACTGCCTTTGTTACCTGTTCCATATAATCACCTGCTATTCTTATGGCATGTTTTTTTGCTTCTTCCAGCTGTGCCTGTTCCTGTTCCTGCATATATTCCTCAAAACTGATCTGTCCGGGAATATCCTCATCTTCTGTTTCTGTTTCCATAATCATGCGAATCTGTCCGTTGATTTCATCTTCCAGCGTACCGAACAGTTTCTCCTTTTTCCGGGTAAATTCCTCCGCGTCCGGCGTTTCCATACTCTGCTGAACAATATCGGACACATCGCTTTGCCCGGTGTCCGCTGCAGCTTCCTCTTCTGCTGCCGATGCCCCGGCATATCTGGAAATATTCGTTTTCAGCATCCGTCGATCCATGACCGCGATGGTTTTATCGATTTCCGCCTTATCGGTGGCATTCAGGATATGATTGATGCTGTTTGCCAGATCCTTCTGTAAATTCAGCGTATCATACCTGCTGGGCGATACGGAGGACATATCAATGTTATCCACGTCATCCAGTTCCGGATCCGATGCATAAAAACTTCGTTCCTCCGCTTTGCGGACGGCGGACCTTGTCCATATCCTGCTGATCACATTCTGGAGGGACTTTGGAGAATGCATTCCTTTTTCCGATTTTTCCTGTAATCTGTCTGTATCCTGCCCGCCGGATAATGCCCTTGCCAGCGCATTGGCCAGATCATCCGGTTTCATATCATCTGCATGAGAAAGCAATTCTTCCATGGTCTGATACCGGGGAGGCTCTGCTTCCAGCGGCACGGCATGTTCCGAAAGGCCGTCTGCCGGCAGTTCCTCTGCATACCCATCCGGTTCCGGCAGCGTATCCTCCGGAAAATCTTCCGCATACCGCTCCGGCTCTGACAGACCGTCCTCCGGAAAACCTTCTGCATACCGCTCCGGCTCTGATCGTATATCCTCCGGCATTTCGGGAAATACTTCGGCATTTTCTGTTTCGGCCGCATATACTTCTGTTTCCGGATATGGTTCCGCAGGGACGGTTTCCTCCAGAGCATCATCAATATATTCCATTCCGGGCACGTTTTCCGACCGGCCCGGTTCCGGCATGGAAGTCCGCCACTCCGGGGCTTTGATCTTTTCCATCACCGGAAGATGAAAGGTAGGGAATTTTGTCTCTCCCAGCATTTCCCGGTCTTCGGTTTCCGCAGCCGCAGCGTCTTCCTGCTCTTCTTCGCTGCGTGCTTCATTCAAAAGCTCCGCCGCTTTTGCCTCTCTGGAAGCGTCAATTGCCTCCGCCCTTGCCTGCTCCAGATCCCGCAGCGTTTCCCGTCCGGCAGGAGAATCCGCATCGGCGCCTGCCGCTTCCTGCTGCAGTTCCATGAACCTGCTTTGCTTTTCTTTTGTTTCATCTGCAGTTTCCGCGGCTTTTCTGACAGTCTCCTCTGCCCCCGCAGGCTTATGAGAAACCGCGTTCATATACTGCTCCTGGGCGGTGGTCAGCGTCCTGAAAAAGCTTTTCAGCTTCAACGCCTTGTACACATACCTGCCCTCTCCAAACCAAAGAAAAATGTTATCGCATTCATTTGCACATTTTTCCCGTTCTCCGGCCTCCGCATACATCACAGCAAGTTCATACGCCCATTTTTCGTGATAATCTTTTGCTTTTAACTGTTCAAGGATCTGAATCAGTTCCGGCAGCTCCGCACCCTGTCCTTTTCTGATTTTGTAGGTTAATACCAGCACATTCGGGTCATAAGGCGCAATTTCCCGGTACTCTTTCAGATAACTGTTTGCCGCATCAAAATCCTTCAGTTTGACAGATACATTTGCCAGTTTATAGACGTTGATCCGGCTCTGGGGCTGTATCTCATATATTCTTTCATAAATAGCCCTGCAGTCCTCGTAATATCTGCATCTTTCGTAAACTTCTCCTGCCACAGTCAGCATACCGATATTCCGGACCCGATCCCAGTCAATGGTATCGGCGACATCCATCGCATGTTTATACTCTCCGGCTTCCGACAGTTTCCTGATTTCGTCAAATTTTACTCTGACTTCGTAGCGTTCCATTTGTTTTTCCCCTCAATGTCTTTGGCTGCTCCATCGCTTATCAAAAAAAGACGTTTCGTCCGGTATTTGAAAATATTTGCTCAAATTTGATTGTACCATGCCCGGTACTTATTGTCAAAATAATAGAAAAAAAAAGATTCCCTGTCGGAAATCTTTTCTTTAAAATCCGCGCATTCTGCGTCGAATAACTGTTACAGACGTAACCTCTGCAGCCAGCTCGATCCAGGCTCCCCCGCGGCACACAGAAGAATTTATTTAGTGCTGCTGTGTTCCCACCCTGACACGGTTCATAAAGTTCTGTTGCGCAAGACCCGGATGTCAACGCCGCTTACAAAGGGCAGCTCCACAACAGGTACCCTTGGCAGAATATCACCCCTGCTATAGCGGATTGCAGGTACAAGGCACCGCTGGCTCCCCGGCTGCGCGGAAATATCTGGCTTAAAAATTCATGCAGAATCCAGTATAAATTTTTTTCATATTAAAGTCAATCGGTATTTTCTGTCTTTTCCTGTCGCAGGCGCACACGCAGCTGCCGGAAAAACATCTGCAGAATCTCTTTACATTCTTCCTGTAATACCCCCTGTTCTACCGCGACCTGATGATTGAATCCGGCGCAGTTTAACAGATCCAGCACGGAGCCGGCACAGCCCGCCTTGGGATTCATGGTTCCGATAACGCAACGGTCCATCCGCGCCTGTACGATGGCGCCGGCGCACATGGGGCAGGGTTCCAGCGTCACATAAATCGTACAGCCTTCCAGCCGCCAGTCGCCCATTACTTTACTGGCCTTTCGTATCGCGGCAATTTCCGCATGACACAGGGTATTCTTATCGGTATTGCGGCGGTTGTAGCCCCGGCCGATGACCTTCTGATTGTACACAATCACGCAGCCGATCGGCACTTCCCCCAGCTTTGCCGCCTTTTTGGCCTGTGTGAGGGCCTGCCGCATATATTTTTCATCTTCCGACATGTTTTGTAACCTCAATGGCAAGCCGCCTCAAATGCATCCGCCAGTTTCGCAAAATCCGTCAGCGCCAGCGCCTCGCCCCGGATATCCCCGCGATACCCTTCCCCTTCGATCAGCGCCGCGATCTGCTCTTTTGAAAGCCCCGTCTTCGCTACATTGGCAATGGAATTGACCAGCGTCTTTCGCCGCTGCTGAAACGCCGAACGAATCAGCAGAAACAGCATTGCTTCATTCTGTACGCGCACCGGCGGCGTCTCATATTTTTCCAGCCGGATCACCGCGGAATCCACGCCTGGCCGCGGGAAAAAGCAGTTCTGGGGTACATTGGCCGCCAGATACGGTCTGGCATAATACTGCACCGCCAGAGACAGTGCGCCGTAGTCGCCGGTGGAGGGCGCGGCGCTCATCCGAAGCGCCACTTCCTTCTGAATCATGACCGTAATGCTTTCTACGGGAAGCTTCTGCTCCAGCAGCTGCATAATCACCGGGGTGGTAATATAATAGGGGAGATTGGCCACCACTTTCACCGGGCTGCCGCCGCTTTTTTCTGCAATCAGCGCCTGCAGATCCATCTTTAAAATATCGCCGAAAATCACTTCCGTGTTTTCAAAATCCGCCAGGGTATCCTGCAGTACGTCCATCAGTTTCCGGTCGATTTCCACCGCACAGACCTGTTTTCCCTTCCATGCCAGAAACTGTGTCAGTGTGCCGATGCCGGGGCCGATCTCCAGGATAAAATCCTCCTTTGTGATCCGGGCCGCGTCTGTGATCTTCTGCAGCACCCGGCCGTCCGTCAGGAAATTCTGGCCGTATTTTTTCTGAATCGTAAACCCATGCTTCGCGATTACCGCTTTTGTTACCGCCGCATGGTACAGGTCCGGTTCCCGCATGCCTTCCTCCTAATCAGCTGATCAGAGCGCCGCTTGGCATATCTTTGTCGCAGGTGACCAGCGCCAGCTCGCCCTTTTCATTTTCCGCACAGAGGAGCATGCCCTCCGACAAAACGCCGGCAATTTTCGCCGGTTTCAGATTCAGCAGCACCATGACTTTTTTACCCGGCATATCCTCCGGCGCGTAGCTGCTGCGGATGCCGGATACGATCTGTTTTGTCATATTGCCGATTTTCACCTGGGAACAAAGCAGCTTCTTCGATTTCGGCACCGCTTCGCAGGAAATGATTTCGCCCACCGCAAACTGCAGCTTCGCAAAATCCTCATAGGAAATCTCCGGCTGCAATTCGATTGCAGGACCGGCTTCCTCTGTTTCTTCTTTGTCCGGCGCAGAAAGCGTTTCCACCTGTGCCATAACTTCCTTCGGATCCAGCCGTGCAAATAAAATTTCCGGCTTGTCCGTAACCACCGTGCCGCTCTTTAAAGTGCCGAAATGTCCGCAGGCGTCTATATCCGGCAGCCGGGTGTTGAACATGGCAACGATCTTCTCCGCCGTGGAAGGCATAAAAGCATACAGCAGGCCCGCGCCGGTACAGATACCTTCTGCCAGATTGTACAGTACCGTGGAAAGCCGGTCCTGCTTCGCCTCGTCCTTTGCCAGAATCCAGGGCATGGTTTCGTCGATATACTTGTTGCAGCGTTTGAACAGATTAAAAATTTCCGTCAGCGTATCGGCCACCCGCAGCTGATCCATTTTCTGTACGCAGACTGCGGCGGTTTTTGTGACTACGGCTTTGAAATCCCCATCCATTTCATCTGTAACGCCTTTGTCTTCCAGTCTGCCGTTAAAGTATTTATTGGTCATGGAAATGGTTCGGTTCACCAGGTTGCCCAATGTATTTGCCAGATCGGAATTGACCCGTTCGATCATCAGTTCCCAGCTGATCACGCCGTCGTTTTCAAAGGGCATCTCATGAAGCACGAAATACCGGACGGCATCCTTACCGAACAGCCGGACGATATCATCCGCGTAAATCACATTTCCTTTGGATTTGCTCATCTTGCCTTCGCCCTGCAGCAGCCAGGGATGTCCGAAAATCTGCTTCGGCAGCGGCAGATCCAGCGCCATCAGCCAGATCGGCCAGTAAATGGTATGGAAACGCAGAATGTCCTTGCCGATCAGATGCAGATCCGCCGGCCAGTACTTTCCGAACATTCCATCGCTTTCTCCGTCCGCGTCATACCCCAGACCGGTAATGTAGTTGTTCAGCGCATCGATCCAGACATAAATGACGTGCCGGTCGTCAAAATCCACCGGGATGCCCCAGCGGAAGGTGCTTCTGGAAACGCACAGATCCTGCAGCCCCGGCAGCAGGAAATTGTTCATCATTTCATTTTTTCTGGACTCCGGCTGGATAAACTCCGGATGAGCGTTGATATGCGCAATCAGGCGGTCCGCATACTTGCTGGTTCTGAAGAAATAGGCTTCCTCCTTGGCCGGCGTACAGGGTCCGCCGCAGTCCGGACATTTTCCGTCGGAAAGCTGCGAAGGCGTATAGAAAGACTCACAGGCCTTGCAGTACATACCCTCATACTCGCTTTTATAAATATCGCCCTTGTCGTAAAGCTTCCGGAACATTTTCTGTACCTGTTTCTCATGGGCAGGATCCGTCGTCCGGAAAAACTTGTCATAGGAGGTATCCATCATATCCCAGATATTCTGAATCGTATTCGCTACTTTATCGACAAATTCCTTCGGAGAGATGCCTTCTTCTTTTGCCTTGTCTTCGATCTTCTGCCCGTGTTCATCCGTCCCCGTCTGGAATCTGACATCATATCCCTGCATTCGCTTGAATCTGGCGATGCTGTCCGCCAGTACGGCCTCATAGGTATTGCCGATATGGGGTTTCCCCGAGGTATATGCGATTGCGGTTGTGATGTAATACGGTTTTTTTGTCATTGCAACTGCCTCCTTAGATCTCGTAAAACTTCTATGTAGTATACCACGGCATTGGCAAAGTATCAAGAGTTACCGCTGCCTGCGTCCGCAAAACGGGCCGCGCAGTCCTTCCGCTGTCCCCGCCAGATCCCTGTCGAAAGATGCGAGCGGTTTTTCTTGTTTCGCCCCGTTTGGAAGACTATACTGTTTTTAAACCCTCTGTTTGATCAAAACAGAGCGGTACAGGGAGGACTCAAATGCAAAAAAATGTTTATATGATTTCTGAAGCCGCGAAAAAAGTCCATGTAGAAACACATGTATTAAGATACTGGGAAGATGAACTGCAGCTTTCCATCGCCAGAAACGAAGCCGGACACCGGATGTATACCGACGATGATATTTCTCTTTTTCTGAATATTCGTGCTTTAAAGGATCATGGATTCCAGCTGAAAGCCATTCGTCTGCTGCTTCCTGATTTGGTACATAAAACGGCGGAGGAGCTTTCCTCTATCTATCTTTTGAAAGATGAACTGAACAGCCGCGCCGAAGAGGTCGTGTGCTGCCCTTCCACACAGACAGAGCTTTTCTATTCCGGGGAAGACAAACTGCAGATGTTTGAATCGATTCTGAGTGAAATCTTCCGCCGGGTGATGGAACAGGAGCGGCGCGATATATGCGACGAACTGACCCGAAAAATCAGCGGTAATCTAACCGAGGAGCTAAGCGATATGTTCCGGTCACAGCTGCAGAAAGAGGAAGCGCATTTCCAACAGCTGGACGGGCTGCTGCGTTCCCATCAAAAAGCAATGAAAGAAGCGGCAGCAGGCGATATGCGAAAAAAGAAACGTTTCCGGCTTCACTGAAATGAAAAAAGGTACTGTGGATTCCACAGTACCTTTTCCGTTTCAGATTTGGTTAGAATTAGCACTCAGAAGCTTTGCTCTTCTTTGCTGCAACCAGGCCTACGCTTACCAGAGCAGCTGCAAGAACTGCCAGCGGTAAAGTAACAGCTTCACCGGTCTTCGGAGAAGTTGTGCTGCCTTTGTCTGCAGGGTTTACAGGGTTGCCGCTACCATCAACAACAGCGCCGTCTGCTGTCTTGTAAACAACACAAACGATACCGCCTTCAGGTAACACAGCAGACAGCTGTTTGCCGTTTACGTCAGCTTTGATCATTTCCCATTTGCCGTTTGCATAAACAAGGAAATAAGGAACCATGCCGCTTGTCAGGTTGTTTGCAGTAAAGGTAACCTTTTCGCCGGGTGCTGCATTTGTATAGCTGAGCATCTCGGAAAGGAACTTCATACCTGCAAGCTCGATACCGGAAATCTGTGTCTGACCTGCAAAAGCAGTGGTAACATCCTGGCCTGCTTCAGCTTTGTCAACGACGTCCTTTACAGCCGCCTCAACTGTCGCAGTATCCACCGGAGTTACAGTCACCTTGTCACTGTCCGATACCAATGTTCCCTGTGTGCTGTCTGCGGCGAAAGCAGAAAATACCATCGTCACACATGCAACCGCTGCAACCAAAGTTGCAATTACTTTCTTTTTCATATCTTACCTCCTGAAAAATAATTTAAATTTTGGTATACCTCATATGTAGAAATATACATCAAAAATCTAATTGAGTTGATTATACTCTATTCAGCCCAAAAGGTCAAATACTTTTTTCAATTTTATGATAATTTCCTGCAATTTCTATTTTATTTCTTCCACCAGGCAGGCATGTACCAGAAATCGATAGTGATCTCCCAATCTGTGACAGGTGGACAGAGTCAGGATCCGGCTGTTTTCATCCACCGGCACATCCGCATCATAAATGGACTGCATATCCCTGCGGGCCGCGGCATCGTCGAGAAACGCTCTCCGATCCTCCGGCGTCTGTCCCTGATTGTAATAATACAGCAGATGACGGTCGTCCTCCACATAGGCGGCAAAAACCCGGTATTTACGAATCGCGTCCGGCGTATAAATCGTCACGTCCCGATGGCTTTCAAAAAAGCTGTTGTCCTCGTAGCTTCTAAGGCCTGCAAACATCGCGCCGCTTTTCATATTATGCCCATACAATACCGTCAGGAAATCACTGAAATCCCGGCTGTTATAATTTTCGGTAAAAATTGCCCCCGCCGAACTTTCCGCATAATCCACCGAATGGTTCAGGTAATAGGCATTGTCCGTGCTGCTCTGTACCACCGGATAATCAATTTCCGTACCCGGAATCGTAATCCATGCATAAATATCTGGATTATCCTTTTGCAATGATTCAAAATCCACCGGGATTTCCACCGGCGCGTCCGAACTTTCCGGCGCAGCGGTCTGATGGATATTTTCCTGCCGTTTCTGTGCATATTCCTCATACAGCTTCTGTGCCTGCAGATTTCTGTAATGGCGGATACCCAGCATCACAAAAATGGCCATAGCACAGATAAAGGCAATGATCGATATCACCAGCCATATTTTCTTTTTCATTCCTGAGCTCCTCCTTCTGGCTTTTCTATATAAAATACATCCAGAATCAGATCGTACAACGCATCTTCGTTGACATAAAATTCATCGTAATGCGGACCTCTGACGGATTCTCCCTCCACCTGCAGGATGCTGTCGTCAGCAAAATTCATTGACAGCATTTTTGTAGAAAGATAAACCGCGTCGTCCAGGCTGATATTGGTCACCATCTCGCCGGTCAGGCTCTGATACAGTCTGGAAGGCAGCGCAAGATCCGTGCTCACCACCGAAACCGCTTTCCGCATGAAATTCATCAGATACTGTTTCTGCCGTTCCATACGCTTATTATTGCTGAAATCTTCCTGGCTGTCTCTCCACTGCACGTACTCCAGCGCGGCATTTCCCTTCAGCAGCACCTGATTGCCGACCCGGAATCTGGAATCCACCGAAGTCATATCTTCCAGTACATTGACTTCCACGCCGCCCACCGTATCATTGATATCCTTGATTGCTTCCATGTTCAAAGCCACATAGGAATGTATGGGCATACCGTGAAACAGTCTGGAGACCGCATCTACCATATTCAGACAGCTCTTTTCCTTTCCGTCGCCGAAAGTATAGGCAAGAGTCAGATGATTGACGTCGTCGCCCACGTATTCTCCATTGTAGTCATAGGTTTTGATCTCCGTCATGGTATCCCGGGAAATACCGATCAGCTTACATGTTTTGTCGAGATCATTCATGACAAACAGGAAAATGCTGTCCGCCTGCGTGCTTTCATTAGAAACATGCTCTACCGCCTGAATCTCATCACTGTGCTGATCCACACCCATAAACAGAATCGTCGTCAGCGCATCATTGTACCGGTACAGCTTTCCGTCGTGCCGGATATAGTTGCCTTCCTCTTCCTCCGCTTCGGGAAGATCCGGTTCCACGGAGCTGATATTTTTCTGCATGGAAGCCGCACCATTGGTTCTCAGTACATGATAAGTGCCGAACACACCTGCCACGCAGATCAGCAGTACATAGGCAATGGAAAGAAAAATCCGGACTGCGATCTGATTGGCCCGTTTTTTTCTTTTTTTTCCGCCGTATCTCCATGCTTTGGTAAACAGGCAGCCCAACAGCAGGCCCAGCAGTGCAAATCCCACAAAGGAAAGCTGAAACGCGGATTTGCGTATCAGTACCTTCGCGGCTTCTGTCACCGTCAAAAAAAGCAGGGTAGCAATCAGCGGCTGCAGCACTTCTGCTTTCTTTTGTCCCTTTTCATACCATGCAAATAATCTTCCGAGGAAAAAATACAAAATGAATGCCGCTATGCCGAAAACCAGCATTTCCTCTGTATTTGCCGCATCCGGAAATACGAAGAGTTTCAGCATCAGCAAAAACAGCATATAAACGGCAATCATCAGTATCGCGGTCATCCGGCGGATACGGATTTTCGTTTCAAATCCCATTTTCAGGCGGGGCGTCAGCCGGTACATCACAAAGGCAATCACCGCCAGCACCAGCAGCATCACATACATCAGTCCCGGAATTTCCAGCAAACCTTCGGACAGTTCATTCAGCGATGTCAGTATATGCGTTACTCTGCTCATCGTTCACCTCATTATTTATCCAAAACGCAGATGCACTGCGTTAAAATTGTTCCAAACAAAATGAAACGGTGTAACCTCTCTTGCAAGAGGCTGCACCTTTCATCAAAGTCCTTTTTTTGCGGTAAAAAAACCGCATGTTTTGTCGGCTGTATGTATCGTTTCGCGATTTATGCTTCAGCGATCGCCTCTACCGGGCATCCTGCTGCACAGAAACCGCAGTCGATGCAGACATCCGGGTTGATCTCAAACTTGCCGTCGCCCTCTGCAATTGCCTCTACAGGACAGCCTGCCGCACAGGCGCCGCAGCTGATACATTCATCACTGATTTTGTATGCCATAATAAAATCCTCCTTGTGTTATTCGTATATCAAATAAACTTTTTACCATCATAATGCAAACACCATGGAAATGCAAGCTTTTTCTTGGAATCTTTATAAGGTACCGGCAGGTGCTGCCGGATTCCGCGCAAGATCCACAAATTTCGTATACTGGGGCAGCCACACCAGTTCCACTGTCCCGGTGGGCCCGCTTCGCTGCTTTGCGATAATCACTTCCGCAATGTTTTTCTTATCGGTATCCTTTACGTAATAATCTTCTCTGTACAGAAACATCACCACGTCCGCATCCTGTTCAATGGCGCCCGACTCCCGCAGATCAGAAAGCATCGGGCGCTTGTCGTCCCGCTTTTCCACCGCACGGGACAGCTGAGACAGTGCAATCACGGGAATATCCAGTTCCCGGGCAATTTCCTTCAGGTCCCTGGATATTTCGGAGATTTCCTGCTGTCTGGAATCCGACCGCCTGCTGGAAGCCATCAGCTGCAGATAATCAATGATAATCAGTCCCAGATCCGGATTTTCCAGTTTATATTTTCTGCATCTGGAACGCAGCTGCGTCGGGTTGATACCGGGGGTATCATCCAGAATGATCCGGGATTCCGAAATGTTTTTCGCACTCTCCAGAAAGCTTTTCCACTCCGACGAATCCAGCCGGCCCACCCGGATTTTCTGGCTGTCCACTCTGGATTCCATCGAAACCAGCCGGCTGCCCAGCTGTACGCTGGACATTTCCAGTGAAAAGATGGCCACCGGGATTTTTTTCTTCACTGCCACATACTGGGCAATATTCAGCGCCAGAGCAGTCTTGCCCATGGAAGGTCTTGCTGCAATCAAAATCAGGTCCGACTTCTGAAAGCCTGCAGTTTTATAATCCAGATCGCTGAACCCGCTGGGCACGCCTGTGACCGAGCCCTGGGCCTGGGCCGCGCTGTTGGTCCGGTGCAGCACTTCCATCATGATCTGCCGGATGTCCTGATGTTCTTTCAGGGAGCCGGTCTGGGCCAGCTGAAAGATTTTCTTTTCCGCTTCTTCCATCAGGTCCTTCGTTTCCTCCCTGTCGGAATAGCACCGGGCAGAAATGTCCTCTGTGATCTTCAGCAGGCTGCGCAGAATCGATTTGTCTTTGACGATTTCCGCATAATAGGAAATGTTGGCGCTGGTAGGTACCGACCCCACCAGATCCGCCAGGTATTCCAGATTGCCAAGTTCCGGAGGAACGTCCTTTTTCCGCAGTTCACTCTGCAGAATGACCGGATCCACCGCCTTTCCGGCGCTGTAAAGTTCCACCATAGTTTCAAACAGCACTCCGTAGGAACGGTTGTAAAAATCCTCTGCCTGCAGGATATCCATTGCAGCCAGAATCGCATCGGGATTGAGCATCATGGAGCCGATCACAGACTGTTCCGCCTCTCTGTCGTGCGGAATCACTTTTCTGATATCTGTTGTGTCCATATTTCCTCCGGATTTACTCTGCTCTCAGTTTGACTTTCAGCACGGCGCTGACTTTCGGGTGTATTTTCACTCTGCATTCGTATTCACCGGTGCTTTTCATATTTTCCGCCAGCTGCAGCTTCTTTTTGTCAATTTCCAGGCTGTATTTCTTTTTCACCGCTTCCGCCACTTCTTTGGCAGAAATAGAGCCGAACAGCTTGCCGTTTTCCCCGACCTTCACCGGTATGGAAAGATTCATCGCTTCAATCTTTTCTTTCAGCTGCAGCGCTTCCGCATACCGTTCTTCTTCCATCCGATGTTCTTCCGCCTGTCTTTTTTCCATCGCCTTTATGTTGCCCGGCGTCGCTTCTACCCCCAGTTTTTTTGGCAGAATATAATTTCTGGCATAGCCGTCGTTGACATTGACGATCGTATCTCTCTTTCCAAGTGTTTTAATGTCTTCCAATAAAATAATTTTCACTGCTCTTTCCTCTCTTTCATCAGCTGATCTACTGCTTCCTCAATCATCGTCTTTGCCTCTGCAATCGTGCAGTTTTTAAGCTGTGCACCGGCTGTGGTGCTGTGTCCGCCGCCGCCGAGACGTTCCATAATGATCTGGACATTGATATCCTCCGAACGGGCGCTTACATAAATCTGTCCCTTATACGGCGTCAGAACAAAAGATGCCTTGATTCCGATGATATTCAGCAGTTCGTCCGCCGCCTGCGCCCCCACAATGGTGGGGCTTTCCAGTTCTTCATTCTCACATACGCCGATGGCAAACTGCTCCTGATACACTTCCGTATGCAGTACGATTTCCGCCTTGGATTTATAAGTCTTCATATCTTCTCTGAGCATCTGCCGCACACGGGTCACATCCGCGCCGTTTCTCCGCAGATAGGCCGCGGCTTCAAAGGTCCGCACCCCGGTTTTACTCATGAAGTTGTGGGTATCGATGACAATGCCCGCATAGAGACAGTCGGCGTCGGCCCTCTGAATACGGATATTTTCGTCGAAATACGGCAGCATTTCCGTAATCATCTCACACACCGAAGACGCATAGGGCTCGATATATGCCAGAATCGAATTTCGAATTCTGTCCGCCCCCAGCCTGTGATGATCGAAGACCACCACATTTCTGGCCTGCTCCAGCAGCTGCGGGCACTCGCAAAGAGAACTCTTGTTGGTATCCACCACAACCACCAGGCTTTCCGGCGTAATTTCCGCCCGGGCCGCATCACCGGTCAGGAAAATTTCTTTTTCATTCTTATATAAATCCAGAAACGGCTTCATTCCGGAAGGCACGCTGTCGATCACCACATTGGCCTTTTTGCCGAACACCGTATCGATAGCACGGTACAGTCCGATGGCCGCGCCAAAAGCATCAATATCAATCATGGAATGTCCCATGATAAAAATATGTTCGGAATTCTGCACCAGTTCCCGGAAAGCCTGGGCCTTAACTCTTGCCTTCACCCGGGTATTCCGGTTCATCTGGGAAGTGGCGCCGCCGTAATAAGCCTGTTCCGTGGGCGACTTGATGACGGCCTGGTCGCCGCCTCTGCCCAGGGCGATCTCAATGGCTGCCCTTGCCAGATTCATGGTCTCCGCATAGCTTCCGGCGTCAATGCCGAATCCCATGCTGATGGTGACCGAAATGTCGTCCCCGATATTCACCGTTTTGATTTCCGAAAGCAGGGTAAAGCGTTCCTCCTGCAGATGCTTGAAATTCTTGGCCTTCAGGATAATCATGAATTTATCCTTATCCATTTTCCGGACAATGCCGTCTTCCGCGTTGAAATATTTTTTGATCTTCCGTTCCAGCAGCGCAGACAGCAGGGATGTTTTTACATCCTCCATCGTGCTTAAGGTCTCATCGTAATTGTCCAGATAAATCAGGCCGAAGACCATTTTCTGATCTTCTACTTCCGTTTTGTAGCGGAAAAATTCCGTTTTATCATAAAACACCAGACTGATCAGCCCGCCGTCGATGGACACTTCCTCCGCCGGCGCTTCAAACCCCAGCCGTTCCATCTGCACCGAATAAATCTTATCCTCTGCCTGCACCGTTACTTCGGCTTTGTCCTGCAGCTGTTCGATCAGCGTTTCGTCAAATTCCGGAATGAGGGATGAAATGCCCCCGTGAAAATTGCTTTCCTGATGAAACTCTGCCTTCGCGTCATCATTCATCCAGAACACGCCGCCTTCCTCATCCAGCAGGATATAGGGCAG
This sequence comes from uncultured Lachnospiraceae bacterium, assembly GCA_947630295.1. Lineage (GTDB taxonomy): Bacteria > Bacillota > Clostridia > Lachnospirales > Lachnospiraceae > CANRIM01. Next base: position 55,770 of record CANRGZ010000004.1, read on the forward strand.
GGCCAGCTCCTGGATCAGCCGCTTCTGCACCTGTCCGTACTGGGTCGCCATGTCCAGGATTTCATCGAAAAATGCTTCCTTCCGTCTGAGGCAGTTGAAAATAATGGCCAGCAGGTACAGCAGGATCACGCCGGTGATCGCCATGGCCACGTGCATGTTGTGCAGCATAAAATAAGCATCCACCAGAATCATCAGCAGCGCCGCCAGAATCGGCCATAAAAAATTTCTGTTGAATTGATCGTCCAGTCCGTATTTTTTATTCACGAAATTTTCTTCCTTTATCCTGAAAAATCGCCGCCGGGACTGTCGTCTTACGGCAGCTTTTTTCTATCATACCATATTTTTTCCGGTTCGTAAATGAAAAAAGGCTTCGCGGCAGCCCGCAAAGCCTTTCTCTGTTTTGTTTTTGTCAATGCGCCTTATTCGGCTACATACGGCATAATTGCCACGTGACGCGCACGCTTGATGGCGATGGTCAGCGCTCTCTGATGCTTTGCGCAGTTGCCTGTAATTCTTCTCGGAAGGATCTTGCCTCTTTCCGAAACAAATTTTTTCAGCTTGTTCACGTCTTTATAATCGATTACATTGTCTTTGCCGCAGAAAATACATACTTTTCTCTTTCTGCGGACTACCTTTCTTCTCACGGGAGCTTCAGGCTTTTCATTTTTTTCTGCTGCCATAAGGGCTACCTCCTAAATAAATGTGACGGAACATCCGTCCTCAGATTTCTTTGATTAATTAAACGGCAGTTCTTCATCGATACCGTCCGGGATATTCATGAATCCGCTGTCAGCCTCCGGTGCAGCCGCCGTAAAGGAACCGGACCCATACTCTGTCCGGCTGCCCCTGCTGCTGTCCGCGTTTTTGCTCTCGGCAAATTCCTGATCTTCTACAATTACATCCGTGGTATAGACCTTCTGTCCGTCTCTGTTGGTATAGCTTCCGGTCTGGATCCTGCCGGTCACGAGCATCTTCATGCCCTGATGCAGGTACTTTTCCGCGAACTCCGCGCTTCTGCCGAAAGCAACACAGGAAATAAAATCCGCTGTCTGTGTATCGGAATCTCTCTTAAACCGCCGGTCCACCGCCAGTGTGTATCTGGCCACCGCCGTTGCATTTTCTCCCTGACTGTAGCGGATATCCGGATCCCTTGTCAGTCTACCCATCAACATTACTTTGTTCATACGACACCTCTCCTGTTTTTATGCTTCTTTTTTCACACACAGGTATCGAATCACATGATCCATAATGGACATCACTTTTTCAAGCTCGTTCGGACATGTTGTGTCAGACTCAAAAGAAACGAAGTAATAGAACGCTTCCTGCATCTTCTGGATCTCATAGGCAAGGCGTTTCTTGCCCCATTCCTCGACGCCGGTAACGGTTCCGCCAAAACGCTCGATATAGCCTTTTACCTTTTCGATGGTCGCGGCCCTTACCTCATCTTCCACCTTTGAACTGATCACAACAGCTAATTCGTATTGATTCATGCTGTTTGTTCCTCCTTTTGGACTTCCGGCCCTTCATCTGTGTGAAGAGCAAGGATTTTTACTTACAGGTTGCTATTATAAAATAAATTGAAACAGATTGCAAGAATTATTTATTCCGACCGAATACCTCGATCTGGGTCAGGACCATTACCGCAGATCTCTCATTGCCACAGCGTCCATATCGTCAAAGGCCTGATTTTCACCTGCCATGCCCCAGATAAAGGTGTAGCACTGGGTTCCGGAACCGGCATGAACCGACCAGCTGGGGGAAATCACCGCTTCTTCGTTGCGCATCACGATATGCCTTGTTTCCGTGGGTTCTCCCATATAATGCATAACAAAGGCATCTTCGGGAATATTAAAATAAAGATAGACTTCCATTCTGCGGTCGTGGGTATGGCAGGGCATGGTATTCCATACGCTGCCGGGCATCAGGGCCGTCATGCCCATGACCAGCTGGCAGCTTTCCACCTGTCCGGGCAGAATGTATTTGTTGATAACCCGGTGGTTGGATTCCTCCAGGCTGCCGCACTCCACCTTGTTTTCCTCTTTGATAATCACAACGCCCTCCGCAGGCGTTCCTTCCCTTTTGATCAGGACGGTGGGATAGCTGGTATGCGCCGGCGTGCTGTTGAAATAAAACTTCGCGGGGCAGGCAGCGTCTGCACTCTTAAAACGGATATCCTTTGCTCCCATGCCGATGTACATACCGTCTTTCGGCGCCACTTCGTAATCTTTGCCGTCCACCGTCACGGTGCCGCAGCCGCCGATGTTGATGATGCCCATCTCCCGTCTCTGCAGGAAATAATCCGCCCGCAGTTCGTCTCCTGCCGTCAGCGCCAGCGTCTTCTGCGCCGGTACGGCCGCGCCGGTAATGATCCGGTCGATATGGCTGTAAACCATTTTGATTGCATCGGGGACAAACAGTCCCTGAATCAGGAACTCCTCCCGCAGCCTTTCCGTTGTATAATATTTCACGTCCTTCGGTGACGCCGCTGTTCTTAATTCCATGGCATTTTTCTCCTTTTTTCTGCCTGCGGCAGTTATTTTTTATCTTGCTTTATAAGCGTCATAGGCCTGCTGCCAGATCTGGGTAAATGTTTCGGACCCCAGCAGCCTTGCCTGTTCCAGATAGGAATCATAATTGGTCAGCGGGATTTTCCCGGTGATGAAACGGTTGCGCATCTTGGTCATGTAGTCCTTCATTTCATCCTCGATGGTATCCGCTTCCTCCTGCATCTTCACCGTCAGCTGGCAGGTCTGCTGCACCTTGTAGGAGGTATCCCCCTCCGCCCAGGTCATGCAGGCGTCCACATATTCCGGCGACTTCTGGGAAAGGATATAATCCGCCACAATGTCGCCCCGGGAAGGAAAAGCGATGGTAGTGGGATCCGCGTACAGATTGATCTTGCTGATCTTCTTTCCGTGGAAATCCACCATTTCATCCATGCCGTCCAGCAGCTTCTTTTCTCCGCCGACCACTTCATAGCTCTCCCCTTCGATACCCCAGGTAAGCAGCGTGGTGCCTTCCTCGGAAAGCATGTAGTCCAGGAGATAGGCGCAGGCTTCGTCCACGCCGTCCTTCACCGCATTGCTTGTAATGACGGTAGTATCTCTGTGTACGGAAGAGATATCGGAGAAGCACCAGAGCTTTCCTTCCGGCGTTTTGGGCCAGGGCGCCGCCGCAATCTCGGCTCCCGGCGATTTTTCCCGCAGCACTTTGATATTGGAATCCGGATTGTCTTCCTCGATGTTTTCAATGGCCCCCTTCCAGGCCCCCGCAAAGTTGCCGTTGATCCGGTCTCTCTGATTTTCCAGAGAAACGCCGTCAAACATATAATACAGCAGGCCTTCCGTATACCACTTGTTCATCTCCGTCAGATAGGATTTATAGTTTTCCGTCGTATAGCCGAAGACCACCTTTTCATTGCCCTGCTCGTCCGTCATAATGGAAGGATCGTCGTCAATGCCATAGGCCGGCAGGAAATATTTCCATCCGGAGGAGCAGGCGATATAGGGTTCTTCATCCGCCTCCCCGTTGCCGTTGGGATCCTGGGTTTTGAAGGCTTTCAGCACGCCGTACCACTCGTCCATGTTTTCCGGAATATCCATGCCCACGCTGTCCAGCCAGTCCTTGCGGATGGCCAGTCCGTAGACAGAAGTCAGCGCCCGCTGCTTTTCATCACCGGTATCATAAATCCGGGTCAGATAGGAATAGGTGCCGTCGTCCAGACGCAGATCCCGCCCGATGTCGGGATTGTCCTCCACAATCTTTTTGAAATTGGGCATGTATTCGTCCATGTATGTATTCAGGGAAACCGATACCCCGTCTCCGAACATGCCTGCCAGCCTGCCTGCGTAGCGTTCATTGTTTTTCGCCGTCAGTATCTCCGGATAGGTTTTCGCCGTCATCATAGGCAGATAGGCGTCATAATTGATGGCCACCTGAAAGTCAATGCTGATCCCGGTGATCTCCTGAATCTTCTGCAGCGCTTTCATTTCCTTCCAGTAATACTGATAATATTCATCCGTTCCGCCCATCAGCCACCAGGTGACCGTGACGTCTTTGCCGTCGCTGAATTTTTTATCGCTCTGTCCTTTTTCCCCTTTACAGCCTGCCGCCAGCAGACATACCAGCAGTGCGAATATCATGATGGCTCCTGCTTTTCGTTTCATACCTTCCCCTTTCCTGTGCTTGATTTTTTGTGACTTATAACAGCCCCATGCGTCATCTGCATGGGGCTGCCGCATGGACCGGCGGTTTCCGCCCGGCCGGTCTGTTTATTTGTATTCGCTGTAAATCAGTTTGCCCTGGGCTACAAAACGGTAATTGTCCCCCCGGCTTGTACAGGTTGATAAAGTCACAATCTGGTCATTTGGCTCTACGTTGACGCCGGTATCATATTTCGATGCCGCCTTGCACTGCGTCAGATACTGGGTATAGTCATCACAGGGCGCCGACCACCACCGGTAAGTGTCGGAATCAGATAAGGGCTCATAGCATGAAAAGATCTTGTACCGGAATCTGCCTTCCGGCGTATAAATCCAGAAATACTCATGTCCGGCATAATATTCTGCCTTTTTATAGTTTCTGAGCAAACCGAACATGGAATTGTTCTTCATATTATGGCCATATACAATCGTATTCATATCGTTGAAATACGCATCGTTTCCGCACTCAATGAAAATACTGCCGGAAGTATTTTCCGTACCGTTAATGGTATGAGACAGATAATATTCGTTGTCCGTTCCTTTCAGTACCGGATAATTGATCGCATCCCGCAGATCTTCGCTTTCAAACTGAATCCAGGCATAAACGTCCCCGTTGATGGAAGCCAGCGACTGCCAGTCTACCTGCTGGGGCGTAAATGTGGGGTCAAAAGGATCCCCGGAATTGAGACGTTCCTGATAAACCACCGTGTCTTCATCCGATACCAGATCTTCGATCTGATCGTACTCATCCACGGCTTCCTTATATTCCATAAAAATCATGGCAAGCTGATAGCCTGCGTAAACCAGCACGCACACCGCAATGGCCATAATACAATACCGGACATAATCCGATGCTTTCCTTTTGCGGCGCTTTTTTTCTGCGCGCATCATCATTTCTTCTTCATCGGGAATCTCATTCATCGGTTTGAGTTCCACACCCTGCTCCGGCACATCTTCGATCACCGGAAGTTCCTCCTCAATGGACGCGCGGATATTTTTATCTGAGATCGGCGTCACGGTCTCGGAGATTTCCAGCTCCTCATTTTTTAATTCCTCGTTGATCCGATCCTCTATATCCCGCAGATCTATATCGATAATTTCCATTTCATCTGTATTGAACTTTTCTTTATCAGACATAAAACTGCTCTCCTT